>NZ_AGAF01000195.1 GCF_000224515.1 Desulfosporosinus sp. OT
TTTTGTAGTTGTGTGCAAAACAAAGGAACAAGCTATGTCTAGGTATGAAAGACTTGAACCATACCTCACCCAAAGAGGATTGACACTTGCAGAGGATAAGACAAAAGTTATGCATATCAGTGAAGGATTCGATTTTCTTGGATTTAATCTAAGACAATATAATACCAACAACGGTATACATCTATTCATAAAACCATCCAAAGCAAGCGTGAAAAAGGCAAGGGAAACAATAAAGAATGTGTTCATGCAACTTAATATACGTAATTGTATAAATAACCATCTCAAGGATTGCTAACGCTAGCCTGCGGACAAGTCCTTGACATAGCTACAAAATACAATTGTTAAAAGCTCTGTACTTCTTGTAGAGGTGTGTTGACCCCTATGAAAACATATATTCCCATTCTTATATTGTTTCGTAGTGCAGAAAGACGTGTCTTATAAGCAATATAGTGTAGTTAATATTATAGTATATTGATGGTGGTGTAATTCTTACTTACGGTAAAAAGGATTTTATGTTGCAAAAAAAATCAAGTTTGATATGTTACCACTAACCTCGAACATAAGGAGATAAGATGTCAAATATCATTGAGATAAGCGATTTTTCATCGTCCAATTTGGATGTCTTTGTTCGCCTGACGGAAACGCAGCTGCGCAACCGGTTGGAGCCGGAGATGGGCATCTTTATTGCGGAGAGTACCAAGGTAATTGGACTTGCCCTCGACGCTGGATGCGAGCCTATTTCACTTTTGATGGAGCGCAAATACATTGCAGGGCAGGCGCACGGTATAATAACCCGCTGCGGAGATGTCCCCGTCTATACTGCCGATAGCAACCTGCTAGCAGGGCTGACTGGCTTTCAGCTGACCCGCGGTGTGCTGTGTGCCATGCGGCGTCCTCATCTACCCAGCGTTGAGGAGGCGTGTGCCGGTGCAAGTCGAGTGGCTGTGCTTGAAGGTATTGCGGACTCTACCAACGTCGGTGCCATTTTTCGCTCGGCTGCGGCGCTAGGCATCGATACCGTGTTGCTTACCCCCTCATGCTGTGACCCACTGTGCCGGCGTGCGGTGAGGGTGAGCATGGGTACCATCTTCCAAGTGCCATGGGCCCGTATTGGCAGCGAGCCCTCGCAGTGGCCGCAGCAGGGCATGAAGAGTCTGCGCAAGCTGGGCTTTAAGACCGTTGCCATGGCTTTAAATGATAACGCTGTCAGCATAGACGATCCGCAGCTCATGGCAGAGGAAAAGCTTGCTATCGTATTGGGTTCAGAAGGTAATGGACTGGCGCCCTGCACGATTGCTGACTGCGATTACACCGCGTGCATCCCCATGTCCCATAACGTGGACTCTCTGAACGTTGCTGCAGCCAGCGCCGTGGCCTTTTGGCAACTCAGGGTCCGGTAAGCTTTTATATTCACATAATACGTCGTAAAATAAGAATGGGATTTTGGATATGAGATAGGCGAAAGAAAATTCAGCTACAGCATTTTCACGGTAAAATTTTGAGTGCAACTAGAGAACACCTTTATTAAGCTCATTTACAAGTAAATCTCGTACGGATATTGGTTTACGTCCCAGCAAATGTTCAAAAGTTGAATCTACTGATTCGAGCTCTCCATTGCGGCTAGCTATAAAAAGGCCCAAAAATAACTTGGCATATTGCTCCGGATAACCTTTAGCAACCATGTGCTTTACAAAATCTTCATCTGATAAAGTTATCCGTTTTATGCTGCGCCCAGTAATCTCTGATGCTATAGCTGCAAGATTCTCAAAGTTCAATGACTCAATCGGGGCAAGTGGTGGGGTAATACCATCAAGACATCCTTCATTAACTAATGCAACTGCTGCTATTTCAGCGAGATCAGCATGTGCAGCCCATGATACTGGCCCATCTTGTGGTGCAATCAGTTCTCCAGTTTCTAAAGCCTCCTTTAAATACCAAATAGCAGATGAGGCATAAAAGCCATTACGTAACGAGGTAAATGCTACTCCAGATTCTTTAAGTATAGCCTCTGTTGCTGCATGGTCTGCGAATCCTGAATTTGGTTTTGCTCCTATATGACTTGTATATAGAATGCGAGAGGCTCCGGCCAGCTTTGCTGATTCTATGGCAGTGCGGTGTTGTATTAGCGCATCTCCCTCTGTTGTAGAGGATGACACAATTAAAACTTGTGAAGCGCCTTCAAAAGCATGTGCCAAACTATTAGCATCTTTATAATCACCTTGCATTACACGAACACCACATACCTTTAGGTCATTGGCCTTTGAAGTATCTCTTACACTTACACCAATCTTTTCAGCAGGAATTCTTTCAAGTAAATTATTAACGATACCATGTCCTAATTTTCCAGTTGCTCCAGTTACTATAATCACTTTATACCTCCAATAAATATTTCTGTCGGTCGAAAGAAAGGTTTTCATGTCTTGTCCATTATACCTTTTTATGAATTCTCCGGCTCTCTTCATGGAAACGACAAGTTATGAAATTACACCGAATTTATAATCGTTCGGTAATCGGATAAACCTCTAGCTTTCAGTTTATCTACAATATCATTGACGGTAACCACATCTGCAAACTCGTCATCAGTAATGGTTATCTCGAATTCATCCTCCAGGTCCCCAATAATCATCGACATATCTACCGAATCCACAAATAAATCTTCCCGCAAACGGCTCTCTAGGGTTATCTTTCTCTTCTTCTTTTGTAAAATATGATTTAAAGTGAATAGTACTCTGTCTTCCATTTTTAGTCACACACCTTCTCTCTACGCTTTTGTAATTTTGTGTGGGTTGATTCAAATTCTAATTCGCCTCTTAAAACTAATAGACTATGGTATGATTTTACAACGGGCATCCGTAAATATACTATTTTATTATCCTCTGGAAAGCATTGATACAAAATGCGTCTCTCAAACTTAGTTTCCTTTTACGAACACCAGATGTTAACGAAAGAAAAAACGCGCTTAGGCGCGTTTTCTTATCGCAGATTTAAACAGTCTCCCAGTCTGTTTAAACTGAAGATAGCTTGTTGGGTTTTGAGGTTTTGCATATCGGCAAAAAGGTTATTGTAAAAGCCAACAGGGCGGATGTGAGCAATGTTCACGCCTTCAAGCGAGTTGAGCGCGTCTTCAATAAAATGATACAAGTAAAGGATGCCGGCTTTGGGGTTGTCAGCTCCGATCGAGCTGAGATTGACGACGTTTTTCACCTTTGAGTTTTGCACAGCAGTCTTGTATATTTCTGAAAGCTCGATGGCGGCCTGCCACATGTCAGTGCCAGATATCGGGTTGATGCCTGTAATCATGAGATAAACGACGTCGCTGCCTTTGAATGTTTCGGTGAGGAAGTTGACGTTGCGCTTTGAACCGACAGCGACTTTGGCTCCGAGGGCATGGATAGCGTCAACTCGGTCTTGCGCGCTTGTGATGACGGTGACGTCGTGGCCGTCGGCGATGAGGCGTGGAAGGTAGTTACGATTGATATTGCCGAGTGAGCCAAGAACAGTGATTTTCATTGTGTTTCAACCTTCTTTTTGATAAAATAATGTCACAAACTGACATCGAGATTAGTATACACTTGCAGAATTTTGCTGTCAAGAAAAATGTCAGACACTGACAATGTGGTTCTGTAAAATTCACGAAAATAGGAATGAGAAAAATGAAAAGTAAAGAGAAATTGCAGGTGGCGGCCGCGAAATTATTTATGAAAAAAGGCTATGAAAACACGACCGTGCAGGAGATTGCCAGTCTTGCGGGTGTGACGGAGCGAACCTTTTTTCGGCAGTTTAAGGATAAGTCGGACGTACTTTTTGATACGAGTAATACGATGGGACATCGGGTCGCGGCTTTTATCACTGACAAATTTGACGTCGAGCAAAAGCCTCTGAAGCTTGCCGTTGAAGGCTTTGCATCGGTTTCTGATTATTTTGACGTCTCGCGGGAGCAGGTGCTGGCTCGAAGTCAAATTATTCAAAGCAACCCTGATCTGCAGGAACGGGAGCTGCTAAAAAGGCAGGTGCTAATTGAGTCTGTCACAAACGCTTTATCAGTCAAATTTGATAGCGAGCTGTCAGAGCTTGCCGCGCGATTTGCGGTTGAAATTTTTCACATGGCATTCAGAAAATGGATTGAAAGTCCCGAGAAAGGCTTTGCAGAGCAGGTGCTCGCGGTTTACGAGCTGTATGAAAACTCTGTCACTATATGAGTTAAGATTCTCAATCCAGTGGCTGAGTCATGCTATCGGGTATAAGAATAATCCTGCTAATAAAAATCAAGCATTAATTTAGGAAAATATCAAAAAAATATTGTCAAAGGCTTATTTAATCTCGCTTCATTTATTAGAACTCTGGGGTAAGACTTGACATGGGACCCCACGGTGGATGCTTCAATAGGTCGAGGGGTGTGGCTAATAGGATGCATTCCTCATGGGTAAGCCCCATCCCCTTGATTTAGGGTAGCATCCACCGCCCCCATGTCAAGTCTTTCTTTAGGGTCGGATCAGGTAACCCTGACACATCGTATTATGGGTATAACAAAATAGACCCGAGCAAAATACAGCAACTGGCCAGTTGGACTACTACCAAACTTATTTGAATCATTACGCCACCACGTATGCCTC
>NZ_AGAF01000194.1 GCF_000224515.1 Desulfosporosinus sp. OT
TCTATAACTAGAAGCTGAGACTAGCACGGGCGAAGTCATAGTTAGTAGGATAACTGGGAGTTGATTTCCAAGTCAATTGGATACGAATATGGATAAACTCTATAAACTCAAGCTCAATTGAGATTGAGTTTATTACGTCTAACTTTCGGATAATTTTCTACGGATTATTAATAATATTCTTTGTTTGTTAACATTAAATTGTATATTCCGCTGGAGTATCAATGGTTTGTGAATCTGTATAAAAATTAGAAACAGGTTGAATAGAGGTATTCTGTTTTATCTTTTTATTATCGAAAACTGAGGGATGAGCTAAAGAGACAATAGCTTGTGCCGTGGTCATTCCATAAATTAAATTCATAAAAAAAGCTGTATAAAATGTACTTGATTTACGAGCTTTAAGAGTAAACCATTTAACACGCTGGCCAAATTCATAAAGTGTCATCCAACCTAACATACCGATAAATGAACCTTTAATTAGGTGATGGTCTTTTCCGGTTTTCTTTAAAAATCCTGTAATTAAGTATCCAAGACCACTGCCCGTAAGAAGATGCATAACATGACCAATAATAAAATTTTCTCTTCTGTGTGTTCTTATTGGTCGAAAAATCATTGAACCAGCTAAATGTCCATAGAGCATTTCATGTTTACCAAACATCCAAAAAGCAAAATCAATAATATCCATAGGAATAGTTCCAATTAAACCACATACTAACCCTAACACTGCCGAATCTTTAATACGAGGTATCTTATTCGAAAAGTTAATAAAAAATTTGACAGTTTGAAACACATATATCCCCCCTTGAGTTTGATAATATTATCTCTGAAATTAAGTTATTAAAAACATCCAGTTAATACCATTAAAATTATTTTAAGGAGCATAGACTGCCACGAAGCGTTATGAGGTTTCCATAACGTATATGATAAATTCATAGTATTGCCTAATTTCAACTTCACATTGGTACTATAAAAGCACAAGTAAACGATCCGAATTTAC
>NZ_AGAF01000193.1 GCF_000224515.1 Desulfosporosinus sp. OT
CCAGCCATCCCCTTGTTATGTGCATTCGGTTAAGCAGGTTGAAACCGCTAAGGCTTTCGTGTAACTAACCAATATGAATGGGTAATAAGCGAGGATGGATGCCAACACAAATATGGAGGAGTAGTATGATCAGCGTGGGGATTGATGTTTCAAAGGGAAAAAGTATAGTCTGTTTTCTGAAACCGTATGGTGAGATTTTACATAAGCCTTTTGAGGTAAAGCATACGGAAAGTGATTTAAAAACTCTAGTAGATAAGATTAACACTCTTAAAGAGGAAACCCGTGTCGTTATGGAA
>NZ_AGAF01000192.1 GCF_000224515.1 Desulfosporosinus sp. OT
CTATAAATCTTTATACTAAATATTCCGCATATTTCCTCAATCCCCTTCTAACAAATGAAATATTCATGAAACAACAAGCAAGCCAGACCTTACTATTCCCACAATCACCCTGTCACTCCAAAAAGACTATGCACCTTCTCAAACTTGCTGATACCAAGGCTTTCAGAAACTATAAATATAGCACTATTACGGTCTCAACGTGTTCTGTCCGCTCAAAAGAGCTATAAAATACCACGGCAGTTCAAGCAAAACCTCCGCCTAAAATCCCCACACGCAATTCGACTCATGGCGTCGGAGGCAACCTTAAAAAAGCTATCATGCAACCAGTCATGTTCTTTTCCTTGCTGAGCATGTCGGATTATAAAGAAAAACGCGAAAAATTCCAACGCTAACACGGCAAGTAATATAAGTCCGTAAAGTACATACGATACCGGCTCTGACGGGCGGCCTATTATTTTGTAAATCAGCATAGTTAGAAAATACCCCGCCGTGAACGCGCCAACAAACTTCGTCTGTGGACTTATCAAATATAACATAAACGACCGCCATATTCTCTGCAAGCATAGATGGCTGCAATGTTTTGAAATAGTACTTATCACTTGCCAGAAGCTTCTCCTTATTTTCCATCCAGCACGATAAACACATAGAAACCCAAACTCCAAGCCAACGATTGCAACTCCGAGAGCATATATAGTCCAATTCGATTTTGATAATTCCAGTAAAAGATTTTTCTTTTCACTAGTAACAAAATACATAATTATTGAACAAATCATAGCTATTAGTTAAGTAACAGAAAGCGAAGCAAACGAATTGATATTTGTTGGTGTTGATTTTGCACTGCTGTTGTAAATTGCATTTGCAGCAACAACAATCAGAATTGGCCATAGCATATTCCACATAGCATAAATCTCCCGAAAAAATAATAAGCCGTATGCAAGTTAGCCTCGCATACGGCAGGTGCTCATCGATGATATATAACATCAGTCAATTATTAAACATTAAAAGACTATGGACTACAACAACAATTTCTTACTAAAAATATTTTCTTAAAGGAAGAGCATCAATGAAATTCAGATGTTTTTCCATTAAATGGCTAATTGTGCCAATAATTCTTCCATTGACTAAGGCACATATTATCGTACCAAGCTTCACACCTTCAAAATGGAAAAGTCCAAAAAAAAGAAACGACAATATAATTCCAACCAGGCAGCTGAAACAGTCATATCCAATCTTAAAATGATTAATATTACTATGCGTCTTAATGGATACCTCCTTCACAAACAGCTCATACACTTCAGGTGCAATGTAAGTATGAAAAATGAATGCAACGCCAATAGCACATAGAACTAAACCAATAATATAAAATTCGATACCTGTGGCAAAAGTTGAAGTGTCGATATTAGCAACCAGCGCCATACAGCCGTCAAGTGTAAAACCGTAAATGATTGCTGTGACAAATGAAAACAAATAGGATACCTTAAACTTTCTTAAGGTTATAACCATGATAACAAGAAGGACTACCTGTAATGAATACTCTGCCATTCCGAAGGTCACGAAAGTCCAAACCTTTGATAATTTCAAATAAATCAGATATGCCGGAGCAACCACCATGGAAATACCCATGTTGGCCTTTTCCATAAAAGCGGTTCCAAGTGCCAAACCGGCAATGCCAAAAAGGTATGCTAATTCTGTATAAAACGTAGCTTTTTTCATATTTCCCCCCAAAAAGAAAATACACCATTACCTGTTTGATATAGAAACAGGCAAAGGTGTTTAATTTCTTTATAATACTTTATTTTTGTCGAATTGCAAAGTAGAAAAGTTATGTTGTGTGAAAAAGATTCATCGCAACCTTCGTTTTACACAGATAATATTTGATATATCGACCCTCCAAATTTCTGTTTACCTTTATGTCATCTATGAAACGCCTGTTGATGAATTGAATGCCAATGAAGTAATGCCAACGTGCGTGGAACTGCCACATCGGACTCGAAAGAAATTCATAAATGAACGGAACTCAAGATTTCTATAAATAAATAACGGGGCAACCCCAAAATTTCTGTTCTTCGGAGTTTCCCCATTATTTACAAAAAGAGACGGTAAGGTGTGAGTCAAGACCACCCTGCCAACACTATTTTACCTAATAAGTACTATCTTTGAATTGTTGTAGGCTATGGGCATAATATATAGAGTTTTAACTACTTAACATGCTCAATATCTGGCACCCACTTCTCCCCGAGCATAGCATTATTCAATGTTAGCAAGAATGCATTAGCTTAGATCAAAAGCTAACTAAAAACTACATATTGTCCTTCAAATTTTGATAATAACTTATTTTCATCTTTGCAATACACATTCAACTTAATTCGAGCACGATTGAATTTGTTGAATGTGTATTGCAACTTTTTTATGTCATGTTTATTATCTAGATTGCACTCTGCTATGAAGTTCTTTTCAATAGGAAATAGATATTCAATATTACTCCTTTGGATTACAATATGTGAATTTGAAGAAAATTCTTTAACATTAGCAAAAACAACACCCCATCCGCATAGCGTCATCAAACTATTAATACTACCCGCAAATGCAGTACATTTATGATTAAAGTTAGGCTCTAGCCTAGCCAGCATTTTTACACTGGAAGGTTCGAACTTAATAACCTCGAACTTCATTTTCTTCAGTTATTGGTATTTGCTCATACAAAAATTGTTGAAATGTTAATTCGTCCATAATTATCCTCCAACTTTAAATGTATCGAACCTAATCTGCATAGCTACGCTTTCCGCCATGACAAACAAACTCTTTGTCCTCCATATGTCCTTAGGTAATTGTAATTGGTACCAGGTACTAATCCGATTATTATTATTTTACCATGTATTCCATATTTATCAATGCGGTCCTATTTATTTGAAGACATGACAAATAACCAAAGCACCAAAAAGCTCCGGTAAATAAATATATTTAGTCTAAATTCAACTGCGTCCCTTCACAATAACCACCCAACCCAACTCATGGGACCTTCTTGTTAGAAAGAATCAGTACTTGCTGTTGGCTAGGCTTTATCAAGGCGGTTATTAAAACCACACGTTCTTCTTGAACTCAAGGCGCAAGGCGGGGGGATTTATCCATACAGTTATGTAAATTACTCATTTAGTGCATAATCTGCTGCAGCATCCGCATGTAAAAGCGCCGTGTCATATATTGGCAAAATACTGTCTTTCTGCTTGATCAGAAGACCTATTTCTGTGCATCCCAGAATAACTCCTTGTGCTCCTCGATTATGGAGTGAATGGATAATGCTCTCGAAACATTCACGTGATGAAGGTTCGATTTTACCTAGAATCAACTCTTTGTTTATAATTTTATGGATTTTATCAATTTGGTCCTTGTCGGGAATCAGGACATTGATACCACGATCCTCTAACATCTTTTTATAGAAGTCCTTTTCCATGGTAAAGCGTGTGCCTAATAAGGCAGCTATTTTTATCTCATCCCGAAGGAGCCGATCCGCTGTAACTTCTGCTATGTGTAAAAAAGGAAGATTAACTGCTGCTTTGATTCTTGGTGCCACAATATGCATAGTGTTGGTAGCTAGTATTATAAAATCAGCCCCACCCATTTTCAGTGATAACGCCGCTTCCGACAAAATGTCGCCAGCACGATCCCAATCACCATTTTTATGAACATCCTTTATATCCTGATATTGAATATTATATAAAATACACTTTGCGCTATGATATCCACCTAATTTTTGGTTAATGTAACGGTTTATTTCAAGATAATAGGTAGCCGTTGATTCCCAACTCATTCCACCAATCAAACCGATAGTTTTCATTTCTATTATTCCTTTCCTGCTAACTCGCACCTACATTTTACAACACGCCCCCCCCACAGAACCCCGTACCACGCAAGACACTTACTTGACCGCTGGTTAGGCTTTATTATTTAATATCAAGCTTTCGTTCATGAACATGTCAGTTCACAGGGAGGAATGAAAATACCCAAAGCGAGTCGTATTTTCGTAAGAAAACGAATGTTACAGCATGTATCTGCCCCGGCGGTGACTACGCTATGAATTGGATGCACTATTTCCCTTATGTAGATACTTGTCAAACCACAATAAATAGAAACCTCATTACTCGGATACCTCTAATAATTCTTCTATTATTTCAGACGAATCTCTGACGAACTTGGGACAAAGTATGCTGAATAGTTGCTTTTCTTTTACACTATCCAGATCTTCCGGAACACTAAGATCAAAACCTAGCAAATCCTTACATTTTACAGAGCTATTTATAGCTTTAAATCTTTTGGTAAACTCTTTAACGAGATCGTAGGTTTTATCTTTTGCAGCATTATCTTCAATATTGACTTTTCCATATTTCAAACCAATCAACATTATGGCTCCTGTTACCGCTCCGCATGTTTCACCGATATATCCCATACCAGCCCCGAAACCACAAGCAATTCTTTTGGCCATTTCCTTCTCTAATCCTAAGTCATCACAGTATGTAGAAAATACAGCTTGAGCACAGTTAAATCCTGATGAAAAACATTCAATAGCAGTATCCGATTTCATCAAATGACTCCTTTCAAATCTTCTATATTTAGTATATCTTTGCCCCAAATGGCATGAGACCAAGTTGAGCAAATTTAAAATGCTGAAGTCCAAATAAGTTCATCAAGTACGGTTCGGTGGCGCCCATAACGCTCCGGTGAGTGTAATATGTTCTAGTAACAACTTTTTAGCTATCTTCCTTCACCACGAGCACAAAGAGCATTTACTCCAGTGAAAAGGTCCTGGTAGAAATGCCCTACTTTGTTCCAATAAAATCCATTAAGAAGCCAACCCTACTGGCCCAAAATTGGGGGTTGATCCCAGTCTGGTTGGCCGGTTACTTCGCGAAGCGTACTATAGAAGGTCGGCTAGATTGCTTTTCCAGCTTCATAAGCTTTTAATAAAAGTTCTTTATTATTAGCTGCTGTGTTGGGGTCTCTGCCGCCCGTTAGTAAAATGGTATTAACTACATTTAAGCCAAACATCTTAAGCATAGCTTCATTGGTTTGAATGGTATCTCCATTCTTTAATTAGTGTTATATTATACTACCACATAATTTCTCATGGTAATAGATATGTGTTTAAGCACTATTAGTGCTTAGATAAAGGAATGGTAAAATTTAATAGGCGAAATGTTCCTGGGGAAACATTTTCCAAAACCAATATATTGTGCTAAGCATTACTGGTTGCCACAATATATTGTGGTGTGTATTCTATCGAGGCGAACGATGCTTTTAACGTGCTCCGTCCACGGAAGCAGATAGATCCACGCCCTAAACTACTTAATCTTCTCCAACCTTTCATACAAATCCGTTCTTCTCCCCCGGTCCCAAGAACTGTAGATCTTTTCTGACAGCTCGGGAGGAAGCGGTAGGGACTTTAGATTATTCTCCAGATAAATTTTATGAATCGTTTTAGAGCAGCTTTCGCATAAATAACAGTCTCCACCCCAGGCGAAGCAATCGCGCATTTTTTGATAGATATCCTCGAAATTATCCACCGCGATATTACCAAAAGATATGTTTAGAAACTCACAGGGCTGTAAATCTCCCTTGGCATTAATATAAAATCGATCGATGCCACCGGCCGTACAGCCGAAAACCCCTTTGTCTTCTTCAATTATCTGGGCCGAAATGGCTGGATACCCTGAGAACTCTTCCTGCAAATTGTATTGATTTACCTTAGTCTTAATATAAGCAAGGTCCTCTGGAGAGAACACAATATCTCCTTTTTCCAGCCACCCTCCTGCTGGTTTGGGCTTAATTATCTGGATCAGACAAGCTTTTAAGTCCCTGACTAAATCCATAATTTGTTCGAAGGTCCCGTTATAAAAATCGTCTCTCATAAGGCAGATATTAAACGCCACGGGCAGACCGACATTATGACACATCTTGACTCCGTCCAGCATAGTATTCCAGGCTGAATTACTCCCCATAAACCGGTTGAAAGAATCAGCATCGGGGCTGTGCAGGGAAAACATAATAGCTGTCACGTTCAAATAGTTAAGTTCCATAAGCCTTTCCCTAGTCATACCAGCACCCGTGGAATTTATCCAGATTTCTGACCGAGCATCAATGACTGAACAAACCCTCTTTAATCGATCAAAGACCAAAAACGGCTCTCCACCCTCAATATTAAAAAAAGCAATCCCCATCTCTTGAAGCTTGCTTACTGTCCTGATCAGAGTCTCTATCTTGACATCCTGACCTTTATCAAGTTTCTGGTAACAGTAATTGCAGTTATAGGGGCAGGCGGACGTAATCGATAATAAGACCGTTGTACAGGGCATTTTTTCCGAGAATTGACTAAATTTTTGACAGGCAGTGTAAAAAGCCGGGGATGGAAAACCTGGTACATAAAGTCCTAACCTAGTCTTGCCATTGATTGTGACAAATTTATTATGCTGCATCCTGGACAAAAAAAGTAACAGCCTTTTTAAGAGAAGGATAAACCGTTTTAAGGATATATCCCCTTTCCAAAGCACCGGGATATAATGAAAAAAGATCCTTACTTTAAGTTTCAAGTTCAAGACTGTTTTTTGCCAATGGGTAAGATAGCATACCTTAATCACGGACCAACCCCATTTCAAATCCTATAATGAATCTTCTTTTAGATCAGACCTTGTTCTTTATACCATGAGACCGTTCGTTTAATACCTTCCTCTAGGCTGAAGGAAGTTCTGAACCCGAGAATCCGGCTAGCCTTTTCCACTGAAAACTCAATATTGTCATAGAACATATTTACCCTTCCCCTAGTCAGAAGCGGGGGGCTCGGGGAATTAACAATAGTGTATAAAAACTCCATGAGCAAAGCGACGGGATAGGTCAGGGCCTTGGGAAGATTGCCTGGCTTTTTTAGTCCTGCCTCAGAACAGAATAATCGATAGATTTTGTCCATGCTTTCAACCTGTTCATTCCCGACAAGGATGCAGTTTAGACCTGCCAGCTGTTTGGTGTAGGCCGAGACATAAGCTTTAGCTAGGTCTCCTGCATAGATGACATGGAATTTATTCTGCTTTGCTCCTGGTACCAAGGGAATTCCAGCCTTGGCAGTTTTGAGGTATTCATAAAACCCTCCGTTCAATTCCCGCTCTCCATAGACCCAAACTGGCTCTATAATAGTCAGGTTTAAGTCCAGCGTGGCTGCAAAGGCTAAGGCCTCTTTTTTGGCTAGAGCTTTGGTATCACGATAGTAATTCAACTTACAGGGGAAAAGGTGGTCTCCGAAGTAGCGGTAATGAGAATTATAGGGCGAGCTTTCATCTTTAACGATAGGACTATTCTCTTCTCCATAAACGGAATTGGAGCCTGTCATGAGGATGTTTTTAATTCCGGCCTGAACACAGGCCGTCAGTACATTGATTGTGCCCGTTACATTAGTCTGATAAAAATCATCGTAATCCCCCCAATCGGCTACTTTGGCAGCATTGTGAATAACCCAGTCATAGCCGATGAAAGCCGTGGTCAAATCCCTGGTATTTTTGATATCACCGATCCTAAACTCTACGGGTAGCCCTTCTAGGTTAGCAGGGCTGCTGCCCTTTCTGATCAAACAGCCAACCTGGACCCCATTTTCGCAGAAGGCTCTTGTAATGTGACTACCAATAAATCCTGTCGCTCCCGTAATCATGACTTTATTCATTATCGTCATACCTCTTCAGAAGAATTAAAGCATTATGCCCACCGAAACCGTAAGAAGCTGAAAGAGCATAGTTAATCGAAGTTGCAAGGGTCTCTAGAGGAAGATTTAGATTATTTAAAGGGGCAGACGTTAAGTTTCCATGGATTCTTGACTCTTTGATGGATAGGGCCATGACTGCCACCTCAAGAGCACCGCTGGCTCCGATGCTGTGGCCCAGGATACCCTTAGTGGAATTGATATATGGTTGAGCATTTTTAGATCCGAAAATTCGTTGGATTACTTTGGCTTCAATGTCATCGTTGGCAATTGTGCCTGTACCATGGGCATTTAGATAGTCCAGCTTGATTCCGCTGGTGATCTTCTGAAGAAGGCAAGAGATACTGTCCCCGGAGGGATCCATTTGGACAATACTGTAAGCATCGCTACAGGATTCATACCCAACAATCTCCGCATATATGTGGGCCCCTCTTTCTCTGGCCTTTTCTAGTTCCTCTAAGACTAAAACGCAGCCGGCTCCTTCATTAAATAGAAACCCACTTCTCTCTTGGGAGAAGGGCTGAGGCCTCCCGTCCTTCGCTCTCGTGAGGGTTGACAGCATGTCAAAGCCCCTCATAATTCCGCCGTTCTTTTCTACTAAGGCTTCAATGCCTCCCGCTAGAATTACATCACATCTGCCGGATAAAATAGTTCTGTAGGCCTCACCCAGGGCATAGCTCCCCGAGGCACAGGCCGCATTAAGAGTATAACTGAACCCTTTAAGGCCAAATAGTATCGATATCCAGGCGGCAGGAGAATTGGTCATCAGCATCGGAATAACCATTCGGTTGTAGCGGGGTTTGTGAGGATTAAGATCAGATCCCGATCCAGAGCATGATGCAGATGCAGAGTTATCAGTCTCAGCCGTATGGGCGGAGTAGGCTTCTAAGGCAGTCTGAAGACTACTCATCCCAATGCCCATTATGATACCAGAGTCTTCCAGACCCTCAACCTGCCAGTATTTCTCAGCATCACTAATCTTAAAGCCCGCATCCTCCAAAGCCAGCATCGTGCATAGGACGGAGATTTTCGAGGACTCCTCCATCAATCCTTCAAGTGATTTATGGATTCCAAATTTGCTCAAGGTAAACTCCGGTTTAGGTACGAAATAGCGGGATTTGAAGGTATAGTTCAGCTCATAACTATTCGGGATTTCCGCTATACACGTTTTTAAGGTAAAAATACCTGTAGAGAAATCCTTTTTACCAATCCCTATGGCTGTAGCCGGTCCTAGTCCGGTAATTACAACTCTTCGTTGCACATTGTCCCCCCTTAATCGAGGTTCGAAATTGGAGGTTCGAAGTTCGAGTGCTTGTAGTCTTTCGGGTCTCAAATGAACTCATTCAGCTAAAGCTGAACATTGTGACTTCATGAGGAAGGTCTATAGCACAAGTCATATTCATTCGCTCTTAGAGTTGTTAGGGCAGTTGGAGGTCTAACTTAAGAAATTTACGACAGCTTGCAAATAGTCTTTAGGATATGGGAAATCTCTAGCACTTAAAGCGTAGGTGGCTAAATCAATTTCCCTACCTCTCTCCTGAAGTGATTTTGTGCCATCTTCTCTTACTTGACCGATTTTATAGAACTTCAAGTTGTTCTCCTGGGCTTCATTTAAAAACTCTTCTTCAGCTTCTTTTCTTAGAGTAAAAAGCAATTCGTACTCTCCGCATTCACCTAAGAACAGCAGTTCTTTAGGTACGTTAAGGGCCTTCGCCAGTAATAAGCCACTTTTCACATAGGGCAGGTTGCCTACGACAAAACCCGTCCCGCTCATCTCCGAAACAGCCTTGAGGGCATTAAAGACTCCATCACTGGTATCAATGCAGCAGCGGCTGTGTTGTTTTATCATCTCTGCCTCTTGGCATCTCAGTGGAAAGGGGTTTTTCCATCTCCTCGTTAGATGTTTGACTAAGGGATTTTCGGCGTACAGAACTAGGGCGGCTTCAACATTCCCTCTGCCGATTGGGCCAGTAATAAAAATTCCGTCTCCATCGGTTGCCCCACTTCTTAACAGAGGAGGACCCTCCAGATCCCCAATAACCGAACCTGTATAACGCCAGGTCTTAGAGATCCCAAAATCCCCTCCGATAAAAACAGCCCCTACTTCCTTGAGCACTTCAGCAATTCCGAGAGACAATTTTTCGACATAGTCCTTCGTCCAAGAATTTTGCATAACCAAGCTATGGGCGTAATACTTAGGTTTTCCCCCTGAGGCCCAGATGTCGCTAATACTGCCGACTGCCATGTTCCAGCCTAACACAAAGGGATCCTCTACCCGAAATAGGTCTTCTTGGGAAAACTCATCTAGATTATACAGAAGACTTCGGCCATGAAAATCGACGATTTCCGAGTCGGCCTCAAAGAGCTTATTCCGCTGGCTGGCACACCTAGGCAAATGCTTATGGATAACCTCAATCATTTCTTTTTCTTTACTCATCAAGAACCTCACTCACATATCAAGTCTAAGGGGTCTTGGGCAGTTTCAATCAGACAAGGAAGAAACCCTCTGGGATCACCATCAAACTCCAATTCGGGATTTCTATTGTTACCGTATACTTCGATCGAAGAGGCGTATTGGAGGGACATGGTCTTGTTATTGGTAAACCTCTTTCCGCTGTATAGCTTCCTGATCACACCGGCCCAATTAGCAACTCTTAGATCCTTAATAAGCAAGGTATAGAAACGGCTGTCCTCGAGGCTTAACTGGTTATTCACTTTAATTCCTGAAGCTATGTAAGTTGTCTTTCCTACAGCGATATTGTAAACATTTTTGAGAACCTGTTCTTGTCCGTCAAAACTAACTGTAAAGTTACTGGGTTGATACTTAAGCAAAGATTTAAATAAGGAGACAAATGTCCCGGCGAAATCGCCAATATAGTGTCTGATCCCACTATTAGCCCCTCTGGCTATGGAGGCCCCCAGACCGATATTGGCACAGCAGGCAAAATAGCCCGTTTGGGCATGTCCTCTTTCGTTTCCCTTACTTAGAGGCAGACCCTCCAACTCTATGTCACTGACACTGGTATAGGTTATTTTACCTATGGGAATTTTCTCACTTTTTCCCGCAAGAATTGTGTTAAGAGCCTGCTCGATGTCCAGCGGTACATTATAGCTCTTACATAAGTCAGGGCTGGAACCGGTGTGAATTACACCCAGCTTGGAATTGGAAATTCGATGGCCCAACGTATCATAAAACCCATTAATTACCCGGTTAATCGTTCCATCTCCCCCTACAGCAACGATGATATCATAGCCCAATTTATTCCCTGTGACGGATAGGGTATAAGCATCATCCAAGGCGTCTGTGAGTTTATAGTCAAATTGAAGTCCGTTGTCATGAAAGAAGGCCAGGATTGTCTTAATCTTTTCCTTGCTTCCCCCTCCAGAACCGGGATTTATTATTAAAAAATAGTTCATGGGCATCCGATCCTTTGGATAATTTCCGCGGCTTCGGCCACTGAATCTTCGCTGAGATTGGCTCCAGCAATCAACCTTACCCGTCCATCATTGATCGGGACGGAGGGCTCAATGAACGGGGTGGAAAGAATCCCTTGGTCATAAAGCATTTTGGTCAGGATAAACGTTGCTTCTTTACTGCCGCATTGAATGGAATTAATAGGGGCCTCACCTGGCAGCACGGTAAATCCTCCTTTAACCAAGCTTTGATAAATTTCTTGTTGATAGGTAACGAGCCTACCTTTAAGCGCTCCGAATTCAGAATGAATAATGTCCAGAACTGCTTCGGTGCCAGCCAGAACTGCTGGCGATAGGGCTGTAGAATAAA
This sequence comes from Desulfosporosinus sp. OT, assembly GCF_000224515.1. Classification (GTDB taxonomy): domain Bacteria; phylum Bacillota; class Desulfitobacteriia; order Desulfitobacteriales; family Desulfitobacteriaceae; genus Desulfosporosinus. The sequence continues at coordinate 11,520 of NZ_AGAF01000192.1, forward strand.
CTAGGTGAGGACAGTAATATTTAAGATAGTCGATCAGTCTTTTTTCGCCACTGATCATACCACCTGAAGAAGCCATTGCCTTTCCTAAGGACGCTGTATAAATCCCTCGGTATCTGCTTATCCTCTGCTCCTCAAGAATTCCACGCCCTGATCCCCCCAATACACCTATGCCGTGGGAATCATCAATCACCGGCAGAGCCTGGTAGTTCTCACACAATTGCACGATTTCTTTAAATGGTGCAACACTGCCCTCGGTAGAAAATACCGACTCGGTCACAACAAAGACCTGCCGATACCCTGCTGAGCGCTGTAAAATGCCTTCGAGATGCTCCAGATTATTATGAAGAAAGGGCCTGATTTTACAGCCAGCCGCTTTGATTCCCTGGATCAAGGAAGAATGAGCACATCGGTCAACTACAATCAAATCCTGGGGGCCGGAAATAGAACTAAATAATCCATTATTAGCCTGGTAACAGGTCGGGAGAAGGATTGTCTCCTCCAGGCCAACAAAGTTCGCTAATTTTCCTTCCAACCTTTGGTACAAATCGCTGTAGCCTGTAGCGATGGGTGTGCCGCAGAGTGATACGCCATATTTTTGGACAGCCTGTACTGCAGCCAGCTTTACCCTCTCGTCAGTTGCCAGGCCCAGATAGTTGTTGGATGCCAGGTCAATCATCGTTTGTTCGTTCACTAGGATTATTTCATTCAATCCAGAGTCAATTCGCTGGTAATAGGGATTATGACCGGCAACCTCGACCAGCCGCTCATCCAGGCTAAACCGGTTATAAAACTCATTCAAATACATGTCTATAATCTTGTATCCTCCTAGCTCTTAGCTTTATGACAATATCATTGACAGTAACCACATCTGAAAAATCCTCATCAGATAAGGTTGTCGCAAATTCATCCTCTAGATCCCCCAGAATCATCAGTAAGTCTAATGAATCCACATTCAAGTCTTCACGCAAACGACTCTCCAGGGTTATTTGCATATACCTTTTGTTTAAAATGTGTTTTAAGGTAGAAATTACTCTGTCTTCCATTTTAGTTCAGGCCTTTCATTATGAATTAGAGTATTTTTGGTAGCAACGTGTTGGTTGATCGGAATCACACATAATGGCACAAACATTACAATTGATACATTGGGCAGAATAGTTCAAGTCTTGCTTTAGCTTTTCAGCCAGGTTCGGTTCACAAATAAAGGGTCTGCACAGACTGATAAAATCGGCAAAGCCATTTTCTAGACACTCCCTCATCTCAACTCCCTTCCGGAAACCTCCCACACTAAGAATGGGGATAGTTGTTAAGGCTTTGGCTATTTTGGCGTACTCAAGATTATAAGTAGGCGAAAACGGTTTGAGTTTTACCCTCATCAAACAAAATATCAGAGAGTTATGAAGTATTTTTCTTATACCATGGTTGGTTTTGAACACTGGGTTATGCCGTAAGAGCACTTTGCTGGGTATTTCCCCGCGAAAGATATTCAAGGCATGATCCATCGTCCCATAACTGATCTCTAAGCCATCGACTTTTTGAGTATCAAGGAATCGTATCAGATTGCCAAACTGTTCAGAGGTGAATTTGGTAAAATAGTCATCATCCCCACTTACCTTGACCAACAGGGCAAAATCATAGCCACAGGTCTTTCTGATCTCCTGGATAACCAAGCCCAGAAATTCAGTACCGATTCTGCTCTTAGCATCAATGCCAAATTCATCGGTTCTACAATTGATTGACGGCAGCAGAAACTGGTGGATAAGGTAGCCATGGGCAGCATGAACCTGAACACCGTCAAATCCGGCTGCTTTAGCATACCCTGCTGCTTCGGCAAATCGTTTGACCAGTGCATACACTTGTTCTGTAGCTAACTCCCGAGGAGAACCCCTGAAATATAAGGACTTTTTATTAGACACTCCCCAGACATCCTGCCCTGTTTCTTTTTTCCTGGTCTGTCTCCCAGTGTGAGCCAACTGCATAAAAATCTTACAGTCGTATTTATGAACCTCATTAGTAACCGGCAAAAAGTATTGGACCATTTCCTGACGATCTATTCTGACCTGACCAGGCTGCATCGCTTTTCCTTCGGACGAGATATACGCAAAACCTGTAATGATCCCTCCCACGCCTCCTGAGGCTAAAGTCTTATACAACAGGCGGTATTCTGGGAGTGGATAACCTTGATGATCAGCCATACCCTCGAAGGTTGCTGACCGGATAAGTCTGTTTTTCAACCGGCAGGGGCCCAATGTTGCTGGTTCAAATAATTTCATAACAACCCTCCAATTCGATATTCGATGTTCCTAGTTCGTGGTTCGAATATCTAAGCTGAATTTAGCCCTTGAATAAGTTTATCGAAGCTTCAGCTCAAGTTAGACGCCATAGGAAGAAGGTTTGCTTATGCTTTAGGATCAGTGTGCAGGTCAAATAGGAATCCTACAAACATATAGGAAACTATAAAAAGGATCATGGCCAGTTCTGTGTTAAATAGAGCGATGAGGGTTGCCTGGCCACAGATGCAGGCTCGAAAATTAGTTGCCAAAGAATAATAAGTTCTCTCTCCCTGGGGGTTTTTATAGAAGAGATACCCCGTCCACAGTTCCTGAAAAAACGTTAGTCCAGCTAGGATAAGGAACATAGTGTTGACCCTAGCTTCAATAGAATGATTAAAATATAGTGACGCAAAGATCGCTGCGGGAAGAAAAGCAGAGATTGCAGCAAGATACCTGGATTTTTCGATCCCCAGCAAAACGATTAGCGTCCGTTTTTCTGTGGCCTTATCCCCTTCATAGTCTTTGAAATAAGTATAAAAAGTCATCAATCCGTTCATCACAGCTACTAGGATTAACACCGAAACCCGGCTGGATGTAAAATACGGGGACTGAGTTGGGCCTGCTGCCAGAAACCCGAAGGCCGTACACATGGAAATCATCAGTCCAAAGCAAAGGTTACCGAAAATGCCATAGCCTTTGGCGTACTCATATAAGATGTTTAAAACTATTCCCCCAATGGCAGGAATAAGGGCAATTGGTTCCAGATACAGATATGTAATCAATAACATGATGATCAGCAGCGCACCCGTTAAGAGCAAGGCTTTTCCTGGATCCAGTTCACCGGTAACCATCGGACGGTGAGGCGCATTAACCCTGTCCTCTTTCAAACCTAAGTAATCATTGATAATTTGGTTAATCCCCCAACTGAGAAACAGCATGCTCAATACTAATGCTTTTTTTTCCGTTGCCGGAATTATTTCCACTGTCTGAAAGGGAGATTTCGCAATATATTCATAAAATGCCATCCCGATCCAACCTGAAATTCCGGTTACAAAAGCGTAGTAAAGCCTCATCGATTTGATGTAAGCCCTAATGAATTTTACCACTTCATCAAACCCCACATTCATCTGAAAGCTCCTGGAGTCTCGTTTTGATAAACTCATAATCAAAGGAAGAACAAATTCTCCTATCCTGATCATCAAGAATCCGATAGTGCTCAGAGACGATATTCTGCTGGATTCGAAATTTATCAGTCCCCTTAATATTAATCCACCAAACCTTTCCCCCCATGGTTTTTTCCTTACGTTCATAATCATTAAAGGCTAAAGAAAGGATAATATCTTGTGGGTCCCCTCCAAAGGTCATCTCCAATATTTCACTATTTCTAAAAATTGTACATAGGGCTACCGAACCCGCCCAACCCAGAGTAGAGCGGCCTTTTTCAATCTGAACAAGGGTTTTCTTGGATATACCCAAAATGTCAGCCATTTTATCCTGTGTAAACTGATTTTCAATGCGAATTAGTTTTAATTTTGCAGAGGATTTTTGTATAAAATCAAGTCTGGTCATATAAAGCAACACTCCTTGAGTGTAATTTTACACTATCGGTGTCATTTGTAAACAAGGTAATTGCATGATGTCAAAATTAAATAGCAAAAAAGATGCCTGTCAGGCACCCTTATTAGGTCAGGTTTTCACCTTATCAAATTGACATCACAAAGCAAATGTTATATATTTATAACATAGTATTAGATTTATATAACACTGAAAGGGGTATTCTCGATGACTAGCAAAATTAAGTTCGTAACCTTATTATTAGTTTCAATATTAATTGTTATCGGCACTATCATCTTTTCCATGAATTTATGGTTACTTGGTAAGAGCACAGAGGCTACAATACTCATTTTAGTGATGATTTTTTTGGTAGGGACTCTTTCAGTATTGCTCAGAAAATCCTACAATGATCTAAAAGCTGGCTTACCCAGTGGCGACGAAAGAACCTACAAAATCAGAATGTTCTCAGCTGGCTATGCCTACTTCATTTCTCTGTATATCTGGATTGTACTGCTTGCCTTTCATAAATACTTGGATAGCGACGATTTATTAATGTTTGGTTTACTCGGGATGGCAATTTCATTTGGTGTTTCCTGGTTATTTATGAATAATAAAAAGGATCTTGAATAAATGAAAACAAGGATAAAGGAACTTAGAGCACGATTTGATCTAACCCAAGAACAATTGGCTAGAAAAGTTGGTGTAAGACGAGAAACGATTGTCTTTCTTGAAAAAGGGGACTACAATCCCTCACTTAAGCTTGCTGCGAAAGTGGCGCGGATTCTGAATTCAACGATTGAAGAGATCTTTCTTTTTGAAGACAGTGATTTAGAGTAGATTTCTACTGCTAAAAAGTCTGAAAACAGTGTATAATTCGTTATCTATAAAATTCAAAGGAGGCGAAAGTATGCCACAAGAAAGCTATGATTTAAAACGCCGGGCTAAAGAACAGTTAAGTGGCAATTGGACCCAAGCGGTTATCGTATGTTTTATTGCGTGGCTTCTTACGCAGGCCTATGCAAACGGAAATGAGATTCAGAGCATACGAAATGTATGGCAGAATGGTGAACTGATTAGTGTCCCTACGACCAGCCACTCCTCAGATCTGGGTGATTTAGTGTCCTTCATTTTAACAGGTCCCGTAACACTCGGTGTAGCAGGCTATTTCGTTAAGCTGATGAGAAATGAAGGACCAGTAATCAAGGATATGTTTGGCGGTTTTAAATTTTTCCTTAAAACGTTTGTCCTGAATCTTTTAATTACTATTTTTACGCTATTATGGATGCTACTTCTTATTATACCAGGAATTATTGCCATCCTAAGATATTCCATGGCCTATTATATTCTGTGCGATAACCCTCAACTCAGTGCCTTAGAAGTCTTAAAACAAAGCAAACTCATGATGGCTGGCTATAAATTTGACCTATTTAAGTTATGGTTAAGCTATTTAGGTTGGTTCCTTTTGGGAATAATAACACTCGGTCTAGGGTTTTTGTGGGTGATTCCTTACTACAATACTGCTTTAGCTAACTTCTACCAGGACTTGAAAGATTATGGGAATTAGTTTGAACACTGTATTTAATTCATTGGAAAAGTAACGATTAATTGAGGTAATAATTTTATTGTTTTCACCCAATACATCCTTAAGATTTATATCAATTAAATCTTAAGGATGTATTGGGTGAATCAATATCATTTACTTTAATACCTTGATCTATTACAGTTAGTCGATCATTTTTTGGTAAATATTTCATAGTGATTGTCTTTGAAGGAGCAAAATGAAAATTTCCGCCTAAACCATTTATAGCCATATGGACCCTCCTTGATTAGATATTTTATAATGACCTAAATAGATAATCGTCAGATAATTAATAATTAAAGAAATATTATTTCTCTAAAAAGTTTAGCCCCATTTAAGGGACTAAACTAAATTTGAGAACTCCATATAAACTAAACAATAAGAAGTAATCCCCGCCATTTCTGGTACGAGCTTCTATAAAGTCTTAGCTATATTACTTAATTCCCCAGACATTGAAGTTATTTCCTCAATGCTCGCGGTAATCTCTTCTGAAGCAGCAGCTTGTCCCTGACTGGCATCCAATGATCTAGTACTTTTCTCGCTTGCCTCACTAACTTTCTGTTTTATTATATCCGTCAATTGTTTAATCTTGGGAACTGTGCTTTTAGATTGTGCAGAAAGTTTTCTGATTTCTTCGGCAACAACTCCAAAACCTCTCCCCGCATCCCCTGCTCTCGCTGCTTCTATAGCTGCATTTAAGCCTAGCATCTTCGTCTCATCCGCTATTTCTTTTATGAATGCCGATATTTCATTAATCTGTTCAGAGATATTGATAATCTCATTAATATCTGAATTTAGAATTTCCTCATTGGAATGTATCACTGTAGCCGATGTAGCCAGTTGCTGTATAGCTGCAGCAATACCTTCAAGGCTGCTTTCCAGATTACCAGACATTTCACGCAGTGTAACAGCAGTTTTCTTGGGCGTAACAATTCCCAACGTTGCAACAATATTTTCGTTATCATCATACAATGGATAATTAGCTATATTAAGAGGCTCACCGTATCTTGACGCATCAATCTCTTCTATAATAGGTTGTTTTGAGTGGATAACCCGATAAGCGATATCCGTTTTATCTAATTCATAGCCAACTGGGATTGACGGCATATCAAATTTTTCTGAAGGCTGTGTATAAGCAATTTTAGTTAAGTCCGACATATATAAAAATGCCCCTTCATGAAACATCTCCGCTAATATCGGGGCAAAATCTTCAAAAGCAGCAGCTACAGGATGCAATTTAGGAAGAGCTATAGTGAGGGCGCCTACAGCTTCACTATTATCATCGATTACCGGTATTGAAACGATTGATACTCTTTTTCCATAGACCGTTCGAGGGATATCTTGGGTTAAAACCTTTTTTTCATGTATCGCACACATTGTCGTTGTGTCATCACTCAATTTGTTGCCAACTGTAAAAAAGTCAATCGTAAACGTATCAGATGCTTTTACCCATACAAACTCGTTTTTATCTACTAATCCAAACACAACCCCACCGGGTATTAAATTTGCCAAGAATTCGGCCAAAGTTTTACACGACTCAATACCTTCTAAAGCTATCATATTAATATCTCCTTACTATTTCATTAATAATTCCGATTTCATTTTTAGGCCATTTAATAAAAGAATTAAGCGTTCATTGATTCGAGCTATTCCTTGTATGCGGTTGCTGTTAAGACCGGATATCTCACCGCTCAACCTCTCTATTGCTTGCTCCTCGATCTTTATAACCTCTGAGACATCATCAACAATAATCCCCAGTAAAGAATTCTCTAAATCCAGTATTAGAAGACGGCTATCAACACTTCGTTCGGTTTGCTCAAAACCAAACTTAATTTTTAAGTCAATGATCGGGATTACCCTTCCTCGTAAATCAGTGACGCCTTCGATATATGAAGGCATATCAGGCATTTTAGTAATCCGCTTTGGAATACGGATTATTTCTTGAGCAAAACCAATTTCGATGCCATACTCTTCTTCCCCCAGCTTAAAGACAACCAGTTCTATTGAACTCACATGAATTACCTCCCTTCAAAAAAAAGTCGCCAGGCGAAAGGCTTGACGACAAAGACGTAACTGCTATTATGTGGTAACCCGGCTATCTTCAGCTTAATGAAGACCCGTGGCTTTGCGTCCTTGGCTCTCACCAAGTTTGCCTTTATCGTTATATGTTGATACATATTCTGACCCTTTGTCAAATTACATATGAGCAAATTAAATCCGCCAAATACCCCCTTCTAACTCTTCAGATTTACAATCTTTGTCTTCTCGATTAGCCCATACGAAAACTTCTCGTTTCTCTAAAAGTTCCTTTATGCTATTAGTAATCTGTTGTCCCTTACCCAACAATAATACTCCAAATTCATCAAAAAGATCTTCAGTCGCTGTCGTTCCTATAGTTGAATATGGTTGTACTTTCTCAACAACCAATTCATTAATTTTCTCTCCTTT
>NZ_AGAF01000191.1 GCF_000224515.1 Desulfosporosinus sp. OT
AGGTGAATATGTAATGGAACCTTCGCTCGCTGCCGTAGGATTACATTTCTTTTCCTTAACCCCATTTTGCGACATTCATTTCCTGCTTCTTTTCAATAAATAGAAAGTTCGCTAATAATTCTGAATTTCCTGCTTTTCAACAATATTGATTGTTTTAAGACTATTATTAAAGCTATCCCGTTTGCGATTCAAGCGGGATTTTGGCTCCGACGTTATAAATGATGTATAATAAATTCCAGTAGTAGACTTTGAGTGGTAGAATATTGATTTTTGTAGATAATATGCAGCAAAGAATAGAGGTAAAATAAAGGGGAATTAAATACTTATGATACATTCTTTTTTAATGGTTGGACAGTCCAATATGGCCGGGCGCGGATTTCGGAAAGATGTCCATCTCCCAAAGGTGTAAATCCCAGTAGTCGGCCTTTGCCTAGTATCTTAACAAACACGTAGAAAGACGAGCATTAAAAAATGCTCGTCTTTCTGGTATCCGCCGGATGATGGGCGCATTGTTTGTTTACTATACCATTTTTATCTATTGTTCTCTTGCCTTAAATGGTGGGAGGATTTTTGGTGTTTTATAGTCAGATACCATTATAAGGTTTAACATATTCTACATACAAAGGTCATTGAAAAGTAACAAATAGGGTTTAAGATCAATTCAGTACTTAACTCAGTAATTTGGGGTTGAAATATAGAGCAAAGCCCTTGTGAAATGTGTGCCATAATTATCAAAGAAAGGACGTATAGTTAGCATGAAGTATATTACTCTATACCTGATCTGCCTGGCACTAATGCTAGCCTACAATTATGCAGCCATATATTTAAGAAGAGATTGACTAATGGGCACTTTAAATAAGCACAAGCATCCAACCCACTCATAGGGGATTGGATGCTTGTGCTTTTATTGAACTAATTGGAAGTTCGCCTTTTAAAGTTAGCGCAAATTCTTTTCATTTTCTAGTTCTAGAATAATACTACGGACGGCTTTGTTAACGTCATCGTTAAAATGATCTATAGCTTGGCTCACATCATTATGTTTAAAAATGCCATTCCTCATGCTTTCTGCTACACGCTTAAACTTGTTTTGATTCGCCTTGTAATTATAGATGCTCATATCTTTTCTCTCCTTGCTTGTGTAAAATCGAAAACCTTATGTCATTAGTATACTGCAAATGAAAATCATTATCAACCACTTGGTGATATGTTTAAATATTCGGTCATTGCTAGGACAGACAGAATCTTTATTAACCATGCGACAGTTTGGTCCGCAGAAAAACACTCGTTTTTCGATCTTCACTCAAAACACAACACTAGCACGGAGCAGCCGGGGCACATAAGGTTCCATTCGGGCATAGACCCTGTGTTCCAGCATCACCCGGCCTCTAACCCTTGACAGGTTGAACGAAGGAATGTAAGGGCTACTTATGATAGACCCTGTGAGACATGGGAGGGTAAACCCCAAGGGCATCTAGAGATCCATTGTGCAACCATAATGTGGAAAACGAGATAGACCTTTGGTTAAGTGTGCCCTTTTACTGTTATACAACTGTTTCTTCGGTTCAGCCCTTGTTAAGGGCATACAAACTATTAGCGAAAATTTACGAAAAAAGGAGCATTTACAAGCTAGGTTTAATTTATAGGGGGAGGTTCCTTTGCGGAACGACAAGTTCCGCCGAAGAAAATAAGCACAAGCATTCAACTCACTCATTAGGGGATTGTCTGCTTGTGCTTTTATTGTACCAATTGGAAGTTTGGCTTTTAAAGATAGCGCTACAAGGTCGTACAGGATGAGGGTAGAGGAAATAGAGCAAACGTATAGATAGGAGACCCTACAAAATTATTCAAGAAATGTCGGATGGATACATTTAATTCCTGCTATGCTATTAATAAAGGAGGTCAGATAAATGGATTTGCTTAAGAATATGAATGGAGCGTTAAAGTACATTGAAGAAAATCTTTCGAACGATGTTGATCATAAAGAAGTAGTATAACACCGTCTGAAGCCAGAAATAATGGCCATTTATTGAAAGTCTACCCACCCAATGACCTTCCAGTTATCCATAAAACCCAGTAGTATAAATGCCGTCCAATCTCTATGCAGTTGGACGGCATTCGTAGGATTCACCCTCTCCAAGGTAAACAAAGCAAAAATATTCATAAATTCGTGTATCGAGACAGTCTTTGGTTCCCCAGCGCTGATTTGGAATGGGGAACACTGATCCTTCGTCCAATCCAATTATTTCTTCCTAAAAGAGGTTGGTACGCTGATTCATAAATTCGATTGGTCTGTCTTATTTCCTTTCCAATAAAATATCAGCATAAGTACAGCAGCAACTAGAGCCATGATTGACCCATAATAAAACGGTGCACGGTTATTGACATGATCATAAATCAGTCCTGCAACAATACTGGCAGGGAGTAATGTTATTCCGGCAAGACAATTGTACAGCCCAAGGCCTGTGCCTCGTTTATTATTATCAATTAAGTCCGAAACCAAGGCCTTCTGAATGCCATCCGTTGCTGCACTATAGAGACCATATAAAGCAAAGAGCAAAATAAGTACAGATTGACTGTGTGTTTTTCCGAAGCCAAAATATATAATAGAATAGAGCAAATACCCAAATATTATTAGCCTTTCGCGACCTATTTTGTCTGACAATATACCTGCAGGAATAGAAAACAGCACTGAAACGGAGTTGAAAATTAAATATATTATTGGGATATAAGCATCCCGAACTCCAATATCACTAGCTTTAATAAGTAGTAAAGCATCTGTCGAGTTGCCAAGGGTAAATATAAATATTATTCCTAGAAAAGCATAATATTTCGGAGAAAAGTCCTTCAAAGTAATCCTACCTAGGTGTTCCACCTTATCTCTTTTTGCTTCTTTCACAAAGTAGATTATTGAAACAAGCCCTAATAAACCGGGTATTGCGGCATATATGAATACTTTACGGTAGTCACCTGGAAAAAGCGATAAGATTCCAAAAGCCAAAAGGGGACCAAGTATTGCTCCGCTATTATCCATAGCTTTATGAAAGCCATAACTCCTCCCCTTCGTGTTATCCTCAGTGGAACCAGCGATCAAACTATCCCTCGGGGCAGTTCTAATCCCTTTCCCAACCCTTTCGGTAAATCGGATAATAAGAACCTGCAGCGGAGAAGTAACAATCGAGAACAATGGCGATAGTATCGCTGTAAACGCATAGCCTATGATCATAAAAGGCTTGTTCTTTCCAATTTTGTCACTCCACCAGCCAGATAATGCTTTAAGAACGGAGGCAGTACTTTCTGCTATTCCTTCTATTAATGAAAGTTCTGCCTTCGTTGCTCCTAAGGTCATTAAAAACAACGGCATGATTGCATAGATCATTTTTGTTGCAGTATCCGTTAAAAAGCTGGTAGCTCCAACAAAGAAAATATTCCGTTCAAGTCCCAGAATTCTTTTTTCTTTCCTGCTATCTTCACTAATTATCGTTTTAAGTTTTTTATCCTCCATGGCGAATACTCCATAATCCTATAATTGATTTGATCTGGTCACTTCAGCTGATTCTGGTGCATGATAGCGTTATTAAATGCTTAATTTGAATTCTCTTTAGCGTATTTCCCATAATGGAATATCATATCCGCCAGATTAGTTAAAGGTCTAAATATCGGGTTAATTAGCCATGTAACTTTAGCACTTACAACACCTATTATAACACTTGCGAGCACATCTGTTGGCCAATGCACACCTGTGTAAACACGGGCAATTGCCACGAGGATGGCTAGAAGTGTAAAACTCCATCTCACCCAAAAAGAGGCTTTATTCCAAGACCCAGCGGCAAAACCGAAACTGCCTGAAGTGTGGTCACTGGGAAATGACGCATCTACCGAATGGGGGATAAGCTGTGTAAATGTGCTTTTGGGAAGTGTTACAAAAGGGCGTGGTCGAAACCAAATATTAGAAATAACGAGATTGATGATTAGTGCCAAAATACCAGATAACCCCATAATGACTAGGGTATGACGGCGATCTGTATATGGTTTGGGTAGGGTGAACCAGGTAATTACAAATAAAGATGCATACAGTTCCAGGGCATATTGGGCGAAGAATGACATAATGAGGTCAAGACTGTGGAGATGTCCCGCAAACTGATTAAGCAAATGATAACCGAATAGATCAAACGAGTCCATATTTATCCTCCC
>NZ_AGAF01000190.1 GCF_000224515.1 Desulfosporosinus sp. OT
GCGATAACTGGAAGCTAATATTAGCTTGGGCTAAGTTATATTTAGTAGGATAATGGGAATAAATGGATTACATGTATTACATGTATTACAAGTAACTTGACTCTGAAAAGGTTATTTCAAGAGGCATATAGAATATAGTTTTAAGAATTGATTTCATGGAATAGTAGTTATTGCATACTTGTTGGAGATAGCGTAGCAAATTAAATATTTCAGAAAGGGCGGTTGTATGTTTATGAAAGTCGTGTTGGAAAAGGGACTATTAAAAATTCTACATAAATTCTTTTCCCTTACAACAATTATTCTTGCAGTTTTTGGGTTCTTTAATATAGAAAACTGGTTCCTTCGTATTTCTATGCAAGGAAGTCTTAGCTTAATGATGCTATTTATGGGTATGCATACTATTTCACAGGAAAAAGAGAAATATCAATTAGGCTATTTGCATATAGGAGCATCTGCTTTTATATTTCTCGTTATGCTATTTACAATTTTTGTAGGCTTTCATACAGGTGCTTTGTAATCTCGGTTAGAATACTTTTAAGAGTTGTTATCACTCCAATTAAGTCGCATCATTCTGATATAGCGCACTAAAATGATACGTAGACTAAAGGGGCCGCCGTCCTTGGCGGCCTCTGAATATGGGGGCGTACGGCATCAGATAACAACAATAGATTCCCGCAAGGGTGCCAGAAGAGGAAAGTTTGGGGAAGGTTCAGGCACCACATCTCCTCGCCTAAGATAAGAGCTATCTAAGGCGAGGGGACGTCGGGAATCCGGAACGTTAGGCGATATTGTTTAATTAAAGTAGAGAGTAAGCAAAAAGACGCTTTTAAGGCGTCTTACTTAAGCCAAACTATGCAATTTTACTTTCTTTCCAAAGTTTATACTTATTAAGGTCAGCTCTGATTTGGCTTATAACTAAGCCAAGTATAAATACGTCGTCTATGTATCCAACACCTGGTATAAAATCAGGAATAAGATCAATTGGTGAGACAAAATATATTAAAGCTCCCAAAATGGCTATTATTGAGCCGACTGGTATTTCCTTATACTCACCTTTAAACCAATCTCGGACGATTCCAAACATCAATAGTTGGTCTTGCCATACCTTTTCTAAAGGACCTTTTGCAGAATCGGCCTTTTTAATAGCATCATTTAAAACTTTCTTGGCCTTTTCTGGATCGTCAATCAATTCTTGTGCCTTGTTTTTTGCTTTTTCGTACTGCCGTTCGGCTTTCTTTTGATCAAAGTTTTTATTCATTTCGTAACCTCCTTGTTCTCCGTCCTATTTAAAATTGAATAATATATATAATTTTCTCTTTAAAAAGTGAAAACCCCTCTTTTTTCTACATACCATAAACTCTTTTTAAGGGCAAATACTTATTAAGTTAAGAGTCAATGGGACAACATTGCCTAACTCAAACATTCCCACAACTTTGCCAATATGAAAGCAGGATGGAGCTGCGGGTATGCATGAACGTTAATATGCTTCCAATTATTCTTATTTAGGTCATGAAGGAGTATTTATGGATTACTCAAATATAATAATCGCGATTCTTGATACTTTCTTTTATGAAGAAGAAACACTATTTCATGTAGTTAACCATTTGAAAAATCACGGAATCCATTTAGAACGGGATAAAATAAAAAGCTATCTTTCCCAACTCTTAAACGAAGGACTCATAGAAATCCTCGACGACCCTAGTCTTGGGAAAGTGAAATTTGAAAATAGCATGGATGAATATGTTGAGGATTACTGGTTCATGTTAACCGACAAGGGATTAAAGGAGTTAAATGTTTATAGGACTGCTGCGGATTCGTAATGTACATTATTCTTATACCCTATAGTATGTAATGCCGCCTCATCTCTATAAGTGTAGGGCGGCATCAGTAGGATTTTGTGAAGTTCAATTACTAGGAAATATTAAACCAACAGACAACTCTAGGGGGGGCCGATTTGAGGTTTAAAAAATAAAATAGCAATAATATCAGCTCTAATTCTAGAACTAAAAATCTTTATAGAATATTTCAGGTATTAAATCAGCCAATGTCTACTCTCAACGTTGGCTGATTCTGTCTTTTTAAATGGCCTTTCAAGGATTGAAACCCTACGCCTAATATTTCCAGCAAAAATATCTGTTGACCTGCTGCTTACAGTAAGTAGCATATTAGCGACTTCTTATAGGGAATACGTAGAAATATCCGTTGTACTATCTACGAGTCTAATTGGCGTTGGTAATTGGTGATCAATTGGATGGGTTGTAAAAATGGAGTTTGCAAGAAGGATAATAATTAAGTTCGCATTGTAGGGAACGTGCTCACTATGGCTGTGTCATCCAAGATAGTTGTATCTGCTTCGAGAGCCTATAAGCGGTCGGGAGGTCGCTGTCGCTGCCGACCAAAACGCGACCAATAATGAGCGCCGAATTATTTGGCGAAGAAATCTGTGACATCCCCTGCGGCACGTCCCCTTTCCAACCAGGACCGCAGATGAGGTAGGCTCCGGCCTCGGTTCCTGCGGTACGTTTACCGACGTAGGCGATGGTAGTATTTTTCGACGGATCGGTGAACTGCACACTGTAATAGCGACCGGCCATGTCCGGCACATGCAAGATTTGCGGCCCTTTACTAAGGTCTAACCAGCCGATCGTGATGAGCGTGTCACGGTTCACACCAGTAGTCGTTAAGTGAGAGCCTGATGAATGAAGAGGGTCTGCAAATTGCGCTTGAGGTTGCGTATAGAGCGTGTTAATTGGGACGGGGCCCTCACCAAACCCTTTAACAAGGATCGCCCTCTTAAACACGGACAGAAGCATACGCGGCAAAAAGTAGATGACAATGAACCATGCTGCGACCATGAATGAACCGAAAATCAGCAAATGCTCGTATCTCACGTGTTCCATCATTTCACCTCCACAATTGGCGGCACGTTGTATTTTCCGTCTAGAATTGTCGCACCAGGCATATATACACGCAACCAAAGAATGAATTTACCCGAGGGTGCGGGCAGCCAGTTGGATTCACAATTCGCCGGAGCGGTGTTCTGAATGCAAATATCGACAGAGCCGTCGGCGTTTGGCACGAGTCCCGACCGATCACTCACGCTATACCGATTGATTGAATTCGCCACAAAGCGATTCTTCGCATCACCCATGGTCAGTGACCAGAACGCATTATTCGGCGGGAGTCCACCCGCCGGAAAGCGCATGATATAGTTGTGCTCTCCGGAGAGGTCATGGCTCGAGCCATCTACGGATGTGGTCCAGTACATCGCCTCTTGCGGTATGTTTACTGGGCCAGGAAGGGCTAGGGTACACGCGGCTCGCAGCAACATGCCGTTGCCAGGTACGCTCAATCCAAACATGGTGATCCACCCGTTGACCTTTGTGGCCTTCAGCTTTGCGGTAATTTGAGCCGTGAAAAGCGCTAGCCCGAAGCCGACGAGAATGCCTTGAATTACGTCTGTTCTCACAGGTCTTGTTTGGATAAAGAAAAGCGATTTTATCATGACATAACTGCAAATCACACCGCTGATCGTCAATAGATAATTATACGCTTTTTTGGTCATTTAGTTATTCCCTCCTAGTTCTGCCCGCGGTGAGGATCGTTACATTTGCTGGGAACCCCTTGCACAATATCTTTTACAACGGTGTGCCTTAACATACGGTTGAATAAACCTCGCGGCGAGTTTGAATCCTGATAACTCATGGAAGATCACCCCTTACAAAAATTAAAGTTATTATGAAGTTACTCATTCGATATTTTCATATAAAAGAGACCTTCTAAGACCGTCCCTCGGTTAGAATAATTACTCTTTTTTAGCGTAAAAATACGAAGCCACAACTGTGATGAGCACCCATAGGAGTAACGGTATGATAATAACTAACCTCCATCACAAAGTTTGTTGGTAAAATCCAGGCAAGAATTATTATAAGAATTCCCGGTGGGATGCCCAATTTTCCTCCTAGTCGATGCGTTCGATTCCAACTTTCAGTACTCGATAAAGTCCATGGAGTGCGGAATCCGACCCACCAATTTGGTTGAAGACGGGGTAACATATTTGCTATTAGCATAAACATAATTCCAATGGTTTCATTCATATCGCGAGAGCCGCTGCCGTGAATAAGGATAACCACAGGTGCATCGACAGTATCTTTCGGCATCTATAACTACGTCAAACAGTTCAAAACTCAATTCCCCGTTTCAAGGCAAATTATTCTGTTTCCGGCACGACGCATTAAATAAATTCATTTGATAATTGTCACTATATATAGTACTATGCATATAGGAGGTGAAACGGTTGAGTAAGCTTAAAAAGTTACTTGAGAGAATCAAGAGTAACCCCCGACAAGTACGATTCGAGGAACTAGATAAGATATTGTTACATTACGGATTTTCAAAGAGGCAGCCTTCGGGTGGGTCAAGCCACTATACATACAAACTTGGAGAATCCAGATTAACTGTACCGTTCAAAAAGCCTCATATTGGTGAAGCCTACGTTGAATTGGCACTTGATGTTTTAAAAGGAGTGATAGACGATGAACAAGACGCTTGATTATTACATGGGTTTGCCGTATAGCATAACGCTTCATCCATCTCCTGAAGGCGGTTATGCTGTAGCGATTCCGGAACTACCTGGCTGCATTACTCAAGCTGATACCGCCGATGAAGCACTGGCCATGATAGAGGACGCAAAAAAATGCTGGTTGGAGTCTTGTATTGAGGATGGCGTCGAAATTCCTGAGCCTACTAGAGATGACTACTCAGGAAGATTTAATGTACGGGTCCCAAAGAGTCTCCATAGACATTTATCTGAACTCGCTAAAAAGGAAAATATAAGTCTTAATCAATTAATCCTTTATCATCTTTCGAGGAGTGCCGGATTTAAAGGTTAGTGAATTGGAGCGAGAGCGGTTATTAACCGCTCTTTTAAAAAATTTTAGAAGAATTAAATCTCCGAAATTTTTTTCTTAAAATGGTGGTAGTCAATTCAAATGACTTTGATTTAAGAGTTTAAAATAGTACCCTGATCCATTCCGGGGGGGCTTAACGTAACAAAAGCATTTAAGACAGGCTACTTTACATAGTCTCAGTTATCAGACCCAATGTATGGTATATGAGAAAAGTTAGCAGCCAGCGCCAGAAAATAAGTCCTAGTATACTAGGGACTTGTTGCTTTAGGTAAATTTTAAGAGCTGCCACAATGATGGCAGCTCTTTTCCCTTGGCTCCAGTCCAGTATTTTTGCAAAGACTAACTCAATGGACTCATTCAGTACACCCACTCAGTTGTGGGTGATTTTTTTATATATATAGATGGCACAACAATGGAGGTGAAAAAATTGACCTTTGAAAAAGACGCGTTAGCGATTCTCAAAGGAAAGGTAACACCCGCCTCGGGTGAGATTCTTATGTTCCTTAAGCAGAATTATCCTACTCCCTTTTTGAAAACTACCGTCATTGCCAAAATCGGATTGTCACAATATGTTGGAGGTGTTGCGTTCGAACGATTGGATTCAGCAGCGCTAATCGAATGTGACAATGCGATTAACGGATTCAATATGTATCAACTTTCTGAACATGGTTTAGCAATGCTAGAACTTGTGGAACGAAAGGAAATCTAAAGAGGAGGAAATGGGTATGCAAATTTTCACTCGACCACCGTTTGCTCGGTCAAGTTTACGAGACAATTCAACCTTACCACCCGAGATAAATGTAACAAACGATGAAAACAAGAACGATATGGGGGAAAGCATTATGGAGACCAACACAACAAACTTTGGTATTAAAGGATCTGTGATTGCTGAAGAAAGCCATTCCGATGTCAATAACGTTGTCAAAGAAGTATCAGTAACTTCTAGTGAAAAGGCTGAAAAGTCTGTTGCAGAGCCCTTAACAACGATAAATAAGTTTGAACAAGAATCGTTTGTTTTAAATTCAACGGTAAGTATAAACTTTGGCATTTTAGGATTAGGACAAGCAGGGGGTAAAATAACAGACTCATTTGCTGTTTGCCGGTTGCCCGGTAAAAATCAACCGACTTATCCAGCGATTGCTGTAAATACCTGTTTAGCAGATTTAAATGCATTAAGAAATATTCCAGATAGTCAACGTGTTGCTTTACCAAACTACAGATTGGGGGCTATGCGACAACCAGAGCTTGGATATGCAGCGATTAGTCAAGATGGAGTATTGGAGGACCTTGTTACAAACAGAGTTCCACGAGTCTTTGAACAAGTCGATCATGTCATTGTGTCCGCCGGTATTGGTGGAGGAACCGGTACAGGAGGTATCCAAACTGTTTGCGAGGCCCTAGCAGAAAAAGGTTATTCAGTTACAGCAATGATCACATTGCCAAGAAATTTAGACAGCGTTGAAGAAAAACAAAATGCTAATGTCTTCCTTGGCACATTACAGGAACTTATGTACAATGGTTTGGTCTCTTCGGTTATAGTGGTTGATAATAATCTTTTGTACAATCGATATGTTAATCAAGCCAAA
Organism: Desulfosporosinus sp. OT; assembly: GCF_000224515.1. Classification (GTDB taxonomy): domain Bacteria; phylum Bacillota; class Desulfitobacteriia; order Desulfitobacteriales; family Desulfitobacteriaceae; genus Desulfosporosinus. The sequence goes on from NZ_AGAF01000190.1 coordinate 6,497, forward strand.
GACTCTGGAATAGACATGGATTGGAAAACAGCCAGTAATATGGAGATCGTACGAATCATCAACGAGATGAATGCAACGACGGGGCTACCTTCACCAACAACCTTTGATGGGGCTGAGCTAACTAAGGTTCTTACTAGTGGAGGATGTGTAACGTTTGGAAAAGCGCGAATATCTTTACCGGACCCGGCTCTATTAGAATCGTTGGCTTTGGAACTTTCCAATATACTGAACCAAGGATACTTAGCAGAATACAAGAATTTGGCTGAAGCGCGTTACGCGGGAGTACAATTGATTATGCCTCCGAATCTCGAATTTGGCCCAATGATGGAACGAACCATAATTGACGAGCTAAAAAAGAAAATGCCCACACTCCTTGGAACTTATGTTGGTCATGCCCAAATCGAGGGGCAAAATGAGTTATTAGTTTATACCATTGTTAGCGGAATGGGATTGCCAGGTCGTGCTCAAGAGCTATCTCAATTATTACAGGTAGAGGTGGAAAAGATTAATGCCGCGGATGCCAAGCGAACGCAATTCACGCCAAATGAAGTAACGGTTATGAATCCTTTCCAGAAAAGCGCTAAAAAACGAACTGCAAGAAATCCTTTTGCGAAGGAGAGTTCAAGCGGTAAAGCTGAAAATCCGTTCGGAAATAAATAACCACGACTAACATATATTTTGAAACAATTACATCATATGTTCGAGACCTGATTAAGTCTTTGGGAGAAAAAGGGTTTAACGCAACCGATGAAGATGTATAAGCAATTTTGAACATTCGACGGAATAAAAGCGGTTTTAATTTCTATCGCAGATGGAGCGTCGCTTGAAAGTTGAGTGAAATATGCTCAGGCTCTTATCTCTTTATGGTAAGAGCTTTTTGTATTCGTGACAGGATTCACCTTACTTCGCAAGGGAATTATGCGATGATTAAAGTTATTCTAGTAAATATCCTTTTTTAGTGAAATACTTAAAGGCTTTTAAATTAGGATGATGACGTATTGCTGTAGGCGTTTT
>NZ_AGAF01000189.1 GCF_000224515.1 Desulfosporosinus sp. OT
CATTGCACTAAACCGCTGGCGCGGTGGTTTCCGTAGCAAATCTCTTACTTTCATGCAAATATTCCTATTAGCTGTTATGAAGCTTTGCATCTCCTGTAAAACTATTTTGCAGGAGATGATTGAATATGACAAAAGAAGAAGTTTTAGCCAAACTGAAATTCGATGTGGAGCTTCGAGGGTTTAGTAAGCATACCCAGGCTGAATACTATACCAAAGTTAAACTCTTTCAGGAGCACTTCGGTAAACCTGCAACTGAGCTAGGTGTAGAAGATGTTAGACAGTTTCTTCATTATCTCACGACAGTTAAGAAGCTTGCTCCCGAATCGGTAAACACCTACAATAGCGGCCTCCGCTTTTTGTATGGCGTAACTCTGAACGTTAATTTAAACCCCAGACAAGTTCCTCGCCACCGCAAACCACGCAGACTCCCTGACATCCTTACCCAAGAGGAGATACAAGCCCTTTTTAACGTCTGCGACAACCTGCGAGATAAATGCATTCTTATGACTCTTTATGGTGCAGGACTTCGCCTAAGCGAAGTAGCCTCGCTTAAAGTTTCAGATATCCATAGTGATAAAATGCAATTGTTCATCCGCAATGCCAAAGGAAGCAAAGATCGCTATGCTCTACTTTCTCAAACCAATCTTGAGATGCTTAGAGCTTACTGGAAAGCTTACCACCCCAAAGAGTGGCTTTTTTACAGCAGGAATCACACCTGCACCCACATGACTACCAAAGCAATACAAAATCTATTTCATAAATATGTAAAGAAAGCTAACATCTCTAAAAACGTTTCAGTCCATACCATGAGGCATAGTTTCGCGACTCACCTGCTGGAATCCGGCACAAGTATTTATCACATCAAGCAACTACTCGGCCACTCAAATATCAACACGACCTGCGTTTACTTGCATTTGGTTAAGATTGAATCTCTCAACGTAATAAGTCCCCTTGATAAGATGACTGAATCGGACAAAGCCAATGACTGAGGTCCAAGATATCTTCATAAAATACGGCAAAAACTATCGTACCAACCATAAGCTCACTCTCGCACAACATAAGGCGATGTCTGCCATTCAAAAATGTAGAACGTCAGAGTTAGGTGGCCATAAGGAGGTTTGTGACAGTTGTGGGCATACCCGTATTTCCTACAATTCATGCCGCAACAGGCACTGCCCTAAATGCCAAGCTCTGGCCAAAGAACGTTGGATTGAAAACCAGAAAAGCAATCTACTCGACATCGGATACTTCCATGTGGTATTCACCATCCCGGATACTCTCAATTTAATGGTCTACCAAAATCAAAAAGCAGTTTATACCCTTATGTTTAAGACCGTTGCTGAAACTCTCACCGATTTAGCTTCTGACAAAAAATATCTTGGTGCAAAGATTGGCTTTACATCGGTTCTGCATACTTGGGGACAAAACCTCATGCACCACCCGCATATTCACTGCATTGTACCCGGCGGCGGATTATCCTCCATCGGAAAATGGATGAACAGCAGAAAGAAATTCTTCATTCCAGTTAAAGTTCTATCCCGGAAGTTCAGAGGCAAATTCCTGTATTACCTTAAACAGCTCTACTACCAAAACAAGCTTGAATTCCACGGAAGTCAAAAATATCTTTCCGACGATAAAGAATTCGAAAAGTTGCTCACCTCTCTCTATGGTAAAGAGTGGATTGTCTACTGCAAACCACCGTTTAAAAATGCTGCTTGTGTTGTTGAATACCTGGGGCGATATACTCACCGAGTGGCTATATCCAACAAGCGCATCATTAGCATGGAAAAGGATACGGTTTCCTTCAAATGGCGGGACTACAAAGACGACAGTAAGCATAAGGTGATGACTCTTTCCTCAGAGGAGTTTATCCGCAGATTTCTTATCCACATCTTGCCGAGTCGCTTTATGAAAATTAGGCACTACGGCTTACTTGGTAATCGTAACAAGACAACCAAACTGAAGATTTGCAAGCAACTTACCAATACCCCTTTATTAATTGAAGAGAAAGCTACAACCCTCCAACTCGTCCAGAAGCTCACAGGATTAGATTTATCTAAATGCCCTAATTGCGGATCAGAAAAACCCAAACGGTTTTTGAGCTTGGGTAAATCTCCCCCAATCACTGTCCAAACTGTATGTATTTAAGAAAGTGCCCTGTTATGGGGAGGGGGAAACTATATCTGTTTCAGCATAATTAACGCTACTTCGATACAATTCCTACTGAGTTTTACATAAATGTCATATGAATTAGACGGGAGATTAGAAATTCAATCCCCATAGCATTTTCCTTAACCATCGCGGTTTCGTGCATTGTAATTATCCAAAGTTAGGTAAACACTTCACCACATGAACCACCTTCTATTTACTCAAGCTCAGATTCGGAGTTTGAGCTTTTTTACGCCTAACTTCGGATAATTTGCTAGAC
>NZ_AGAF01000188.1 GCF_000224515.1 Desulfosporosinus sp. OT
GTTGCCAAGTAACGGACTCAAAGGGCCCCCCTGCGGTACGCCTTCTGGACTTTCTTCAAACATCCCGTTGATCATAACTCCTGCTTTTAGGAATTTGTGAATCAGAGATATGACCCGGCCCTCCTTTATCGTCTCTGACAAAATCCGAATCAGCTTGCTTTGGTTTACCGTATCGAAATATTTCTCCAAATCCATATCCACTACATATTTGTAACCTACTGAGATATAGGTTTGGCATCTTCTTAGAGCACCGTGGGCACTACGGTTCGGTCGGAATCCAAAGCTATTGTCTGAGAACTGTTTCTCAAAGATGGGACTTAGCACTTGAGTTATCGCTTGTTGAATTAACCTGTCTAAGACGGTGGGTATTCCCAGTTTTCTTGTCTTTCCGTTCTCTTTGGGTATTTCTACCCTTCGTACGGGTTTTGGACGGTATTTACCATCCCGGAGGGATTGCAATAGTTCATCCTTGTGTTCTTTCAGGAAGGGTTGAAGTTCATCCACCTGCATACCATCGATTCCACCTGCACCTTTGTTTCTTTTAACCTGCCTATAGGCCTGGTTTAGATTCTCGGTGCTAAGGATTTGCTCAAGCAAAACTTCCGTCTGCTCATTTGTGTTGGTGTTGTCGGTTTCAGTCATCTTGGGTGACGCGCACACTTCTGCATACTCTCTCTGTTCCGCAGATACCCTTTGCAGATAGTCTTCTATTCGAAGTTGTCTGTGTTTTGAATTGCCACTTTCAGTAACTTTCATTGACCCA
>NZ_AGAF01000187.1 GCF_000224515.1 Desulfosporosinus sp. OT
GAAGCTGAGCTGCGCCGCTGGGCTTGGAACGGATTTGGTGCTAGGCTCTAGGGATTTCTGTTAGCGTTGGCTTGACGTAACGCCGTGGACATGCTTTCCAAGCATGCGGCACCTCTGTATCGGTGCTGAGCTGCGCTGAGGAGAACGAAGTTTTCAGGTACAAACTTGTTCGATTAGGATATAATATTGTCAGAGAATCTGATTTTCGTACAAACTGAAAATGGAGTTGAGATAGAATGGAAAGCATTGGGCGAAGGGTTTCCAAGTCTAAGGTGAAAACGAGAAATAATAAAATTGTAATTCGAAATCGGAATCAAATTACAATTCCAAGAGAATATGCAGAATATGTAGGTATCGGTGAAGGTGAAGAATTAAAGTATGAGATTTCGGATGATGGGGCACTGATCCTCCGACCAGTCATAACAGTACCAAAGGACCAAGCTTGGTTTTGGACGAAAAAGTGGCAGGCCGAAGAAAGAGAAGTGGATGAGGAAATCAAGACAGGCCAGATAAGCGCTCCTCAAAATCTGGAGGATTTTATTCATGACCTTGAAAAGCTTTAGACGTTCCAAACGGTTTGAACGCAACTTCAAGAAGCTTCCACAAGAAATCAAAGATGCATTTTACAGTCAGTTGAAAAAGTTCCGTACCAGCCATCCTAATCTTCACCCTTCGCTAAGGGTCAAAGGGGTTCAAGGCAAAAAGGGAATATATGAGATGACAGTGACAATGGATATCCGGGTTACCTTCGAGTATACAGAAAATGGGATGTTGTTCAGGAACATAGGCGCTCATGATGAGACACTTAAGAATGCTTAGCTAGCGTTCTCTGCTCGAGGCCAAGGCCAGCGTTCGCTTAAGGATGTGTTCATAACACTATGAGGAGGTAAGGGAGGTGTGTTCGTTTGAAAAATGAAAGTGCGGGGTCTGGTTTGAAAGAGATTGTGCTGCAGAGCCAGTCTAAGAGGTTACGGGCGGCTGTCTTTGAGCAGGGCAATTTAATGGATGTGTTCGAGGAAGAGGGCGGTTCGACTCATTTGGTGGGAAATATTTATCGGGGTCGGGTGGAGAATGTTTTGCCTGGGATGCAGGCGGCGTTTGTTGATATTGGGCTGGATAAGAATGCGTTTCTCTATGTTAGTGATGCTGTGCTGTCGCGTTTTGAGGAGGACGAGAAGGTTGATCCTGCTGCTCATGTTCGGATTGAGCACATTCTTAAACCTCGTCAAGAACTATTGGTTCAGATTATTAAAGAACCGGTGGGCTCAAAGGGGGCCCGGATTAGTGTCAATTTGACGTTGCCTGGGCGGTATGTTGTGCTGCTTCCTCAGGTAAGTTATATTGGTGTGTCTCGGAAGATTCAAGACAATGATGAACGGGCTCGTTTGCGAGATTTGGCGGATAGCGCTAAGCCGGAGGGTATGGGGGTTATTATTCGCACTCTGGCTGAGGGAATTGCCGGTGAAGAGATTGCGGAAGATATTGCTCAGCTTGTGGAGACCTGGAGAGCTTTGCAACCGAGGATTCCGCATGTTTCTATGCCGGGTCTGGTCCACAAGGATGTGGATTTGATTTCCCGGTTAGTGCGCGATTGGATTGATCAAGACGTGGGGAGAATTATTGTTGATAAGGATGAAGTGGCGCAAACCCTGCGCAAGGCCTTGCGAGAGATTGAACATCCGGCAGCAAAACACATTCTTGTGGTCACGGGAGAGGACCTCTTTGCCAAGTATGGTGTCGATGATGAAATTCGGAAAACTCTGCGCCCTAAGGTTTGGTTAAAAAGCGGAGGTTATCTAATAATTCAGCAGACAGAAGCTTTAAGCGTAATTGATGTGAATACTGGAAAATATGTGGGGCAACGTTCTCTGGAGGAAACAGTGCTCCATACGAACTTGGAGGCTGCTCGTGAGATTGCCCATCAGTTGCGTCTGAGAAATCTTGGCGGGATTATTATCATTGACTTTATCGACATGGCGGCTAGAGAAGATCAGCAGCAGGTGATTGAAGTACTGGAGAAGTCCTGCGCTCGGGATAAGACGAAGTCCCAGGTGTTAGGGCTGACCCAACTGGGGTTGGTGGAAATGACCCGGAAAAAAGTCGGTCAGACGTTAGCGGTGCGTTATACCTTGCCCTGTCCGACCTGTGATGGGAGCGGAAGAGTCTAGGAAGATACAACTCAACAGAAGCCCAAAATCCTCGAAAGTCTTCATATAGAAAGGCTTTCGAGGATTTTTCTTTTTTAGAAGAGCCATACAAATCTTCCATCACTAGGGATGAATTGTGCCAATTGCTGTGATCACACAGCTTAAGATGGAGAGCGCGTTATTTCAGTTGCAAGATAAGTTCCACAAAAGTGATTTATTTCTAATAAAAGGTCTAAGTAAGCAGGAATATTTGATTTTATACAGAATCAATTGTATAGCGGGGATACTCCCTTTAATTAATATTAATGGGATGAGGCGATTGCGGGTGTTTTAATAATACCTATTTGGTTCTATGCCTACTTCCTTAGAAGAATTCTTAATGGGAGAGTATCTCAAGAAGTATTGGATTCATTTAGGACATTAAGATATTTATAGTTCATTTTAAGGGGGTGAAGGACGACCGCGTAACGTCCTGAGTGGGAGCAAGATAACCATTTTATTACCAAATTTGAACCTAATTTTGAGAGGAGAAATTCAATACATGAAGAAATCCAAAAAGGCGTTAGCTTCGTTAGCTATCGCAGGAATGCTTTCTATGATTCCGTTCAATGCCCTTGCAGAGAATGCAATCCCAGCTCGTATAGGGGGAACTGCAGCGGCACAGACAGCGGTACAAATTGCTAATCAAACAGGCTGGACAGGTACAGCAATCCTTGCATCATCGACTTCCTACGGTATGGTAGATGCGCTGACCGCTGGTCCACTTGCCACGTTCCTCAAAGCGCCTATTCTTCTGCAAGAAGCTGGGAATGTACTGAATCCAGATACCAAAGCAGAACTCACTAAACTAGAGGTTAAGACAGTTTATGTAACAAGCGGAACTGCGGTCATTAGCCAAGCCGTTCTTGATCAGTTGACTAACATGGGTATTAAAGTTGTTCCATTGGGTGGCTCAGATCGTTTTGAAACAGCCGTGAACATTGCTAAGCAAATGGTTGCCCTCGGTGCTAACGTCAATAAAGTCGCTGTTGCTTATGGATGGCTAAATCAAGATGCACTTTCCATCGCTTCAATAGCGTCTGCCCAAACCGAGCCAATTCTTTTAACCGAGAAAAATACAGTTCCTGAAAGCGTAAAAGCATTTTTAACCACAAACCCGAGTGTGACAGCAACCGATCTAATTGGTGGTACAGGTGTTGTCAGTGACGGGGTTAAGGCTCAGTTGCCAAATGCAACCCGCCAGTTTGGCAACACAGCGTATGATACGAACCTTGCCGTGCTTAAAGCATTTGACAGCGTTCTGAAGTATGATCATGTCTTCATAGCCAACGGTGAAACAGCTATTGATGCCTTGGCCGGAGCGCCTCTTGCCGCGCAGTACAATTCCGGTATTGTTCTCACCAAAGGAACAGCTAATGAGGGTACAAAATACGTAAGCAGTAAGCTTTCCGTTACCAGCGTTGTCACAGCTTTAGGGGGGACAGCAGTTGTGCCTGAAGCAGTACGCGCAGGCGTAGTTTATGTAGCCCCTGTTGTGCCTGTTGTGCCTAGTGGTGGTGGTGGAGGCGGTGGCGGCAGCAGCTCTTCATCAGTTGCCTCCGTAAAGAATTCAACGGAGTTAGCCAATGCACTAGATGACAAGAGTATCACCAAAATCAAATTCACAGCCAATATAACAAAGAATTTGAATATTACCCGCTCCCTGTCCATTGACTTCGGGAAATATGTCTTAACAGGTAACGTATCCTTTGACCATACCCATATCGGAACGTCAAGTTTAAAGGGAACTGCAGCGGACAGCATTATTGGTAATTTAACTGTTGATACAGAAAACGCATCATTTGAAAACAATGTAAGTGTTAGTGGCAATGTAAGTATTGCCGATGTTGAAATTGGTACTTGGACTGAATCCGCAGATGGCAACACACTAATTATAACCGACAGTGACGGTGCAGTCATAACCATAAATGGAAGCCCGGGTTCAGTTACAGTCAGTGAGAATGCAGCTGGGTCTTTAACAATCAACGTTAATGCAGAAGCGACAATTAATAACATTACTTGCAATGCTCCTGTGAACCTCAAAGTTGCAGCCAATGCACATGTTACCAGCGTAGTTATTGGAGCAAAGGCTGGCGGCTCAACCGTTACGAACAACGGAAATTTATCAAGTTTGGCAACCTATGCACCTCTGAACCTAGTAGCCAATGTGGCTCCTGGCGCTACATCAACCGCACCGGGTATTGAGATAGCAATCTCTGGTAAAGAAAAAGATAAAGTTAAACCAGTTACTATGGGAGCACTCAAAATTACGGACATTTCTTCAATCGATGGAGCAACATTAATTGGCGATACCCTATCATTCTCCTTTGCTAAACTGACAAAAGATTCGGGGATTACCGTTTCCAAAGACGCTAAGGCGTCGATTACCATTGGTAATTCAGGACCGATTGGAGATTTTGACCTAAAAGCAGGGGTAAATACCAACATTCTAACCGCCCCCTTACCAACCAATCTCAACTTAGCTCAAACCAATATGACAGCGGTCTTTAACGCCATTAAGGATTTAAATTCAACGGATAAAGAAGCCATCTTAAACACCGTTGATTTTGCCAAAGTATTGGAACTTGTTCAGGATGCAGATCCGGATACGCAAAATGCTGTATTTGAGCAGGTTGGATTTAGCGATTTCTATAAGGCAATTCGCAATGCCAGTCCGGATTTAAAATCTAAAATTGTAGATAATATGACGGCAGTTATTAATAAATCCTTAGAGGAAAATAGTGCTGACTTTAAAACTGATGTAGAAAGTATTATGGTGGGCGTCGTTGGTAAGATGGGTTTAAGTGGGGATCAGAAGAACATATTACTCGATTTCTATTCGGACGACAACACAGATGTGGCAGCCTTACTCAAAGCTCTTAACCTTTCTGTAGAGCAAAAAGCGGCTCTTGTCGACAATCTGGATTATGCGAAACTTTTTGAAGCAATGATGGATGATCTCACGCCTGAGACAAGAGCTAAGATGTTTAAAACTGTCAACTTTACGGATCTCTTCAACGCGATTAAGTCGGCAAATGAAGCTCAGAAAGAGCAGATTTATGAGAATATCCTCGGCACCATGGACACCATTGCTGCTGACTCAGGTATTTCACGCGTTGACTTGCTTAATGCCCTGGTATTTGGAGCGGATAAAAAGGAGGCCTTCTTCCATTTCCTGAGAAACTTAGATGGAACGACTGGCGATGTAACGGCAACCGTTACATTAACTGATGCTAATTCAGGTTCAAGTACTAAAACTTACACCTTCATTATCAGCGAGTAAGTTTGGTAATATTTGTGGGGCCAGCTTTGTAAGGCTGGCCCTTTCTGTCGATTACGATTCCGGTTGGCCAATAAGTGTCACCGCCGTTCTGCACTTAGCTGAGTAAAAGCTGGAAGAACATAGAAGTGAAAATTCTTGCAGGAAAAAACAGAATTATAGCGAATAGTTACGATAAATGAATAACAATGTCTATTTTCTAACAGGGACATGTCTCTTTAGGTTTAAATATAAATTAGGAGGACGATTATGCGTAAAAAAACAAAACAAAAGCTGCTCAGCAGTTTTATGGCAGCGCTTGTTGTGTTGTCTCCGACTCTAACCCCAATGGTGGCGAAGGCAGCTTCAGTCAATGAATCAAATAGTATTACCCGGATCGGTGGCGTTGACCAGTACGCCACAGCAGCCCTGATGGCTCTAAAAGGCTGGCCAGAGACAACAGATAATGTCGTGCTCTCAGCCGGAATGAACTACTCACTCGTCGATGCTCTGGCAGCAGGTCCGTTAGCCGCCAAACTGAAAGCGCCTATTCTCTTAACAGATAATGGAGATCAACTGAATTCCTATGCCAAAGCCGAATTATTGCGTCTCCAACCTAAAAAGGTTTACATAACCAGCGGTACGGCAGTGATCAAATCCTCAGTTATTGACGAAATTAAAGCTTTAGGTATCACGCCCGTTCAGCTCGGAGGCTATGACCAATATGAGACCTCTGTGAACATTGCCCGTGAATTAGCCAGCCAAGGCGCTGATATTACCCGAGTTGTCTTAGCTGCCGGTTGGCTAAGCCCGGCAGATGCTCTGTCCATCGCTCCCATTGCCGCAGCCCAGGGGATGCCGATCTTAACCACATCCCGTGATCAGCTGCCGGCCTCAGTAAAAACCTATTTAGACAGTATCCAGGCTAAGGTTACCGGTTCTTATGTGGTCGGTGGAACAGCTGTAGTGTCCGACGCCGTTAAAAATCAATTACCTGGTACAGTCAGCCGTTATGCAGGACAGACAAAGTATGACACCAATGTCCAAATCCTGAAGGGATTGGCAGATGAATATAAGAGTGATCAAGTTTATATTGCCAATGGGGAAACCCTAGTTGATGCTTTGGCAGGTGTATCCCTGGCTGCAGCAAACGAGGCTCCTATTGTTTTGGTCAATCGACAGGCAGAAGAGAGCACCAAGGACTTTATGAAACTGACGATGGCAGCATCCAATATGGTCGCTTTAGGCGGCGAAGCCGTAGTACCTTCTGCAGTCCTAAATAATTTGGATTCTGGCATTGAATATGCTACGGACAATAGCACAGTTGGTTCACTGGACTCTGCTAATTCGGCGGAACTGAAGGACAACATTCGGATTACAGGGAATAACATAACCCTGGAAAATGCTCAGGCCGACTACAGCGTCTATGTCAAAGGTGAGAACATCACCCTGAAGAATCTAAAGGTCAAAGGGACAGTCTTTGTTGATCCCGGCGACAGCGGATCGGCAACCCTAGAGGGTGTCGACGCGGCCAAAATTGTCATTCGCTCTGGAGGCAATGACAGCATTCATCTGAATAATACAACGGCGGATGTACTTGACATAGACAGCAGCAGTGATGTGCGGGTTGAGTCGGCAGGGACTACGGCAATCGCCAATACAGAGGTTCGTTCTTCGGCAATCCTTGACGTTCAAGATGGTTCGCTGGGTGGAGTTACTATTTTGAGTACCCCCGGACAGAGTCCTCTTGTCGAGCTGCGCGGGATATTTACTCAGCCGGTTGTGATCAATAATGAAAATGCCCAACTTCATCTCAGTGCCACAGCAGTCCTCCCAAGTCTTATAGCCAACGTTAAAACATCTCTTTTGGTCGACCTGGGAGCAAAAGTAACAAAATATGATAACAAAGGAAATTTCGTGGTAATCACCGGAACGGGGGCGAAAGCAATTCCAGCCAGCAGTTCTGCAACTTCGGGCGGTTCAACTGGTACTACGTCCGGTTCAACAGGCTCTTCGCCTGCCGAAGACCCGACAAATCCTACTACACCTACTGATCCAGCCTCCGTCAACATTAGCGGCCTGCGTGTGATCACTGATCCGTCAAATTCCTTGGGACCCTTCGAGAATGGGGCGGAAATTGATCTTTCCGGACTTGGTGATCCAGTCCAGCTTTTGGGTTTTGCGGTAAAGGCAGACCAGGATTGTACCATGAAACTAACGTTCCTTGGTAAAACCAAGAATATCTCTTTAACAGCAGATGATGAGAAAATTATTACCCTGAGTGATCTTGGCGAGAATATAACGGCAACTATGGAATTATTAAGAGAATATTATTCCGATACTAATACTAAAACCCTGGAAGGCAAGCTATTAATCGGCGGAGAATCCGTAGGAAAGTTAAAGGTCAAATTAATTTTGGCAAAGTAAGGGATCTGCAATCAATTAGTGTTTCTGTGGCCGTATTTAATACGGCCTTTCACCTGCAATACTAATTTAAAAACATTATTTATTCCTGGAGGAAATGAAAGAATTAACGCGAATAATATAAGGTCGAACCAGTTTCCCAGTAACTATTTGGGAGGTCAAAATGGAAGAGGAAATCGAATTACGGCAGTATTGGGATATGCTGCGAAAACGTTGGATGATCGTGGTGGTGCTGCCCCTTATCGCAGCGCTGACCAGCGGAATTATTAGTTTTTTTGTCATTAAACCAGTTTATCAAGCTTCTACTACGCTGATTGTCGGGAAAAAAGCTGCCGAGGCAGGTCAAGCGGCTACCCAAATGCTGGATAATAGTGTACTCCTAGCGAACCAACAACTTGCTAAAACCTATGCTACGATTGCTCAGAGTCGTACCGTCGAGCAAAGTGTGCTCAATGACTTAAACCTAGCGCTCACAGTTGGAGAACTAGATAAACTGATTTCCATAAATCCTGTGAAGACTACAGAAATCTTAGAAATTCAGGTTAGCAATACAGACCCTAAGCTAGCCGCTTCGATTGCCAACACCATGGCGCAAGAGTTTTCTAAAGCCGTTATTGAAATAAAAAAGGTGGACAGTGTTAGTATCGTGGACACTGCGGTGACCCCGGATAAGCCTGTTAAGCCTAATAAAACCCTGAACATACTGATTGCCTTTGTTGTGGGCTTGATGGCTGCGGTTGGCTTGGCCTTCTTGCTGGAATACTTGGATAACACTATCAAGACCTCAGAGGATGTCGAGAAGCTCTTGGGAATTCCCGTACTGGGCGTTATTCCCAACTATCAAATAGGCAAACAAGGGTAAGGGAGTAGATTTTATTGGCATATTCATTAATCACCCTAGAGCAATCAAAATCTCCAATCTCAGAGGCTTACCGGACGCTCAGGACGAACGTTCAGTTTACGAGTGTGGACTCGGAAACTAAAAAAATCATGATTACCAGTTCCGGCCCTCGGGAAGGCAAATCCTCCACCGTCGCCAATCTGGCAGTTAGCATAGCTCAAGCGGGGAAATCTGTGATTGTAGTCGATGCTGACATGCGCAATCCAACTCAGCATAAACTATTTGGCTTGGATAATGGGCAAGGGTTATCTGTGGCCCTGGTTCAGGATCAAGACTATCGCCAATACGTCCAGGAAACTGCTGTGCCCGGCGTAATGGTGCTCACAGGAGGCCCCATCCCCCCAAACCCTGCGGAACTTGTTGGCTCCAAACGGATGAAGCGTTTAATTGAGGAATTCAGTGAGCAATTTGACACAGTCCTCATTGATACCCCTCCGATTATTGCGGTTACGGATGCTGCGATTATAGCTCAGGAAGTCGATGGGGTCATCCTGGTCTTGGCCTCAGGCGAAGTGAACAAGGAATTTGCCCAAAGGGCCAAAGAACAGCTGGATAAAGTAGGGGCTAAGATCCTCGGGGCGGTTCTCAATAAAGCGGACATGAAAACCAGCGAATACTACTATTACTACTACTATCATGGGTCTGACGATTCTGCGAAGAAGCCTAAGCGCCATAAAGCACGCTAATGTAAAAGCAGCCCTCTTCCAACTACAAGTGGAAGAGGACTGCTTTGTTTAGAAATGGGAGTATCCATCGATCACTTGTTGTTGAGCCTGTTTACCCATCTCACGAGCGGCGTAGAGCTTAGAGGGGCTGAAAGAGGAAATTCCCTTTAAGACGACACCCATGGAATCTTTAGCTAAGCTGATTCCTGCCAAAAACTTCTGGTAGGAGGGGGTTAGCTTTTCTTCTGTCGGAGGATTTGCTTTCACAAACTCTTCTGCAGTGGTTAATGTCGCTTGAGCTTGAAGGATGCTGGACTTATATGTGGAAAGTGAGAGCTTTTTGCCTTGTAAGGCTAAGGTATTTTCCTTCACGTTTCGCATGGTTTGCAGGGCCTGCTGATAAGTCTGGGTCATCAATTGTTTGTAATCTCCGGAAGACGATGTTGCCGAGGGGGCCGAAGTGCTCGAATTCCCAGAGAGTCCAGAGGAGGAAGGGGTTTGGGCAGAAGAGGTAGAGGAAGAATCAGCAGGATTGGGGGTGGTAGACGATGGGGATGTCGAATCGGGTGAGTCGCCTGATGTGGTCCCTTTGGAACCCGACGTTTGGGCAGACTGTTGAGTATCAGACGCATATTGATTAGCCATCTGCTGCCCTTGATATACTTGCCACCCCACATAACCGCCGATCACTACGACTATAACGCCCAGGCCTGTTAGGATGTGTCGTAACTTAAGTTTAAACATCGTTAACTCCTCTCTTGACAGTTTCAAGCGTGTACTTAAATTAAATTGTAGCATTCTTTAAGGAGATAACAAAGAAAACTTGCAGGGTGTAAATTTTTACAAGAGGCTTGAGGGAGGAAAATATGAATGCATGACGAACTATAGTATAACAGAACTATGTTAATTAAGATAATCTACTAAATAGCTCGAAATTAGAGGTATAGTGAAGTTTAGGAGAGCTTACATGATTGATACTCATAGCCACATTTTGCCAGGAGTGGATGACGGCTCAAAAAATATGGATGAAACGCTGGGAATGGTGCGCCAGTTGCACGATGCAGGCTTTAAGACCTTGATCGCAACACCGCATGTCCTGGAAGGGGCTGCTTACTTGACTCCTGCGGAAATCCTAGCGGCGACAGAGCAAGTGCGCCAAGCAGTGGCCGAAGTGGGGATTCCCGTGGAAATCTTGCCAGGCGCCGAGAACTACATCTTCCCTGATATGGCGAAATGGGTACGCGCGGAGAAACTACTGACCCTAGGAAACATAGGCAAGCATCTTCTCCTAGAGCTCCCGCTGTTCGAAATCCCGCACTATACCGATCAAGTCTTCTTTGAGCTCCAAGTTGAGGGGGTGACTCCGGTTCTTGCTCATCCGGAACGGTATAAAGGGCTTGTCGACGAGCCGGAGCGTCTAATTGAATGGGCCAAAAAGGGAGTTTTCTTTCAGTTGGATTTAAGAAGTTTGAACGGGAAATACGGTCCCCAGGCTAAACGACTAGCTGAACTGATGCTCCATAGCGATTTTATCCACTTGATTGGATCAGATGCCCACCGCGTGTCCCGAAGTGAGTCCTGCTATTTGGAGGCGCTTCAGGGAGTAAAAGATATCGTTGGCGAGGAAAGGTTTCGAGAAGTGACTCTGGCCAATCCTCAAAGCATACTAGAAGGTAAGGCATTGGATAGTAGTAGAGATTATTCCCTTAATAAATCTGTAATGAAAAAGAGAAAACGTGGGTTTTGGAGTTGGTTCAGACGTTAGAGAATGTCAAAAGAGGGGAGTACTGTTGATATCTAGAGGAGTTCAATGAAAGTGCATGAAATTTCCGAGGTATGAGCATTTGATTTTATTATAGTGGATTTTAAGGCGATTCATGTCGATATTTAAAGTTTAATAACGTTTCTATTCGAATTTTCATATTAAAAGAAAAAAGATTAAAAATATAATTCGTTCGTTATAAAGGACATTTGTATTTAAAGGCGAATACATAAATATAGTACATTTGTCCTAGTACAGCCTTAGGACTGTACTAGGACCGTAGACTTAACGCGGTTAGGTCTACGGTCTATAATTCTTTAGGATGGTACTAACGTCATTTGAGATTATGGCAAAGGAAAAGGAGTTTGGCAATGAGATTAATCTTACTTTCGGGCGGCTCGGGCAATCGCCTGAGGCCGTTATCGAATGATGCACGGTCTAAGCAGTTTCTTAAGGTGCTGGAGAATGAGAACGGGGACAGTGAGTCGATGGTGCAACGGGTTTGGGGCCAGCTAAAAGCGGTGGGGTTGGCGGATTCTGCTGTTGTTGCTACGAGCAAATCTCGAGTGGATATGATTCAAAGTCAGTTGGGTGACTCTGTAGGGCTAGTCGTTGAACCGCAGCGAAGGGATACCTACCCGGCAATTGCCCTGGCGGCTGCTTACTTATCTTCGGTTGAACATGTCAGTCCTAATGAAGTCGTTGCTGTACTCCCGGTAGATTCCTTTGTGGATGATCGTTTCTTCCTTCCAGTGGGTTAAGGAGTTGGAGGATGTACTGATTAATACGGAGGCAGACCTGACTCTTGTGGGGGTCACACCCACCTAGTCTTCTGAAAAATATGGGTATGTGTTTACAGGGTCGAAGCAAGAGGGTCATCCTTTCGTGAAAGTTTCTCATTTTAAAGGGGATATGAGCGCTGGGGATTGCATAGAGCCACTACATATAGTGTCTGATTAGGTGAACAAACACTAGATGTAGTGTTTGAGAAAAGTGTATCCCCGATGTTTAGATGTCTTGCAAATAAAGGGTTTGAGGGTTGTTTAAATCTCCAGAGGAGCGCTGGGGATTACAAAGAGATGCACAGTGAAAGCCTGTGTTGGCGCGGGTTTGCGTTGTGTAGGGTAACGTCGAAGCGTTTCAAGTGTGATTTGGAGAGTCAAGAAATAGGGTGGGTACTATAAAGGAATTCTAATTTTTGATTGTCCTTATTACATCGTTAAGGTGACATTAGACCGTAAATAGATTTTCTGGGTTTATTAGATAGAGAAGATAATGGAGAAGGAGCGTGGGATCGTGAGACTGATATTACTTTCAGGGGGTTCAGGTAAACGGTTATGGCCATTATCAAATGATGCACGTTCCAAGCAGTTTCTGAAGGTCCTGCTAAATGAACGTGGAGAGTTAGAATCGATGGTACAGCGCGTGTGGTCGCAGCTAGAATCTACAGGCCTCGGGGAGACTTCTTATATTGCGACGAGTAAATCGCAGTTGGATATGATTCAGAACCAGCTTGGATCTGATATGAAGCTGATCGTGGAGCCGGAGAGACGGGATACCTTTCCGGCGATTGCATTGGCGAGTACATATCTCTATTCGGTAGAAGGCGTTGAACTTGATGAAGTTGTTGTAGTGCTTCCTGTAGATCCATACGTAGATGAAAGCTTTTTTGAGAGGGTCAAGGGTTTAGAACAGATTCTCGAAGACGGGCTGGCGGATTTAGCATTGATGGGAGTTGTGCCAACTTATCCGTCTGAGAAATATGGATATATCGTACCGGAAGCAGGGCAAATGGACCATGAGGTTGTGAAAGTCAGCCACTTTCGGGAAAAACCGACTGAAGAACAAGCTCAGAAGTTGATTTCGCAACAGGCCATGTGGAATTGCGGGGTATTTGCTTTTAAACTTGGGTTTGTGATTGCCAAGATACGGGAACTAGGTTTTGCTACCGATTATGAAGTACTGCGGGAGCACTATGGGGGGCTGCCAAAGATTAGTTTCGATTACCAGGTTGTCGAGAAGACGAAGGATATAAGCGCTTTACGATATGATGGCGAGTGGAAGGATCTTGGCACTTGGAATACGCTCACAGAAGAAATGTCCAGAGAATTAATTGGCAACGGAATCATCAGTGAGGATTCAAAGAATACCCATTTGGTGAATGAGTTGGATATTCCGGTTACCGTGCTGGGGTTATCAAATATTGTGGTAGCAGCTAGCCCGGATGGGATACTTGTCTCAGATAAAGGTGCGAGTCCCCGGGTTAAGGAAGTGGTAAGTGGGCTCGACCACAGGCCGATGTTTGAGGAACGGCGTTGGGGTTGGTATAAGGTTCTTGAACACACCACGTCCCCGAGCGGTCAGGAAGTCCTAACCAAACGCATTGGGATTAAGGCTGGGAAAAATTTGAGTTATCAGATGCACTATATGCGGAGCGAGGTTTGGACGATCGTCAGTGGGACTGGGGAGTTTGTCTTAGATGAGATTATCTATCCGGTTAAGGCTGGCGATGTAGTGAATATACCCGTACAGGCTAAACATGGGATACGAGCAGTCTCGGATCTGGAATTCATTGAAGTTCAGATGGGGAGAGCGCTTGTTGAGGAGGACATTGTGAGGCTTTTCATGACTTGGGATGAGGTAGAAGAACGTTGTGTGAGGCGTCCCATTCTAGAAGTTGCTGAGAAGCCAGCGTAAGTCCTTGTTGCCTATAAAAGGGATGAGATTTATGTAACCCCATAGGGGAGGGAAAAGTGTGTTACGAGAGTTCGGGACGATCTTAGATGATATTTCACAGTTGGTAGATTTAATTATTCTTGGTTTGGGTTTCTACTTTACTGTCGAATTGTATCGGTATAAACATCCCTCGGCGGGAAGAGTATGGGAACAATACTTTCTTATCTTTTTGGTTTATATCATATGTTGGATTATCAGTTCTAACATTAATCGAATATACCAGTCCAGGAGGTTTATGCCTGTAGGTCATGAAACCATACAACTCATTAAAACACATGGAGCTACCTTTGCAGTAACAATTATGTCCGTTACCTTATACCAACCCACTCTGATACATAACCGATTTGTATTTTACTTTGAGATTATAGCACTGGGTCTAACTTTAGGTACACATTTAGTTGTTCGTTTGATTCTACAAGCTTGGCGTTCCATTGGAAGAAACACACGGTATGTACTCATCCTTGGTAGCGGTCAAGCAGCGCACTCTTATTTAGAGAAAGTTAATAAAAACCCTCAGCTGGGTTATAAAGTGGTCGGTTATTTGGCTCCTGAACGCAATGGTCTAGAGATACCCTATTTAGGTGATTATTCAAATCTTCAAACCGTTTTAAGTATGAAGGTTGTTGATGTTACAGTTATCGCAGCACCCTTGTCAGATGAAAGGGTGAAGGATTGCGTAGAGCTGTTGGATGTCATGGGGAAAGCAGTAACGATTTTACTTGACGATATTGTAGCCAAAGTAGCACGAAGTAGACCAATTGATTTCGATGGTCTGCCGATGGTTGCCTATGATGGCCGTCCGAGACTTCCTGGGCATGAACTGACTAAGAGGGCTATGGATGTTATCATCGCGGGTTTAGGTCTTATCATTATCAGTCCGATTTTATTAGCAATTGCCATTGCAATTAAGATATCGTCCGATGGACCGATTTTCTTTGGTCAAGAACGGGTTGGTTTAAATGGTCGGACTTTTAAAATGTATAAATTTAGATCGATGGTTGTGAATGCGGAAGAACTGAAGGCGAAGTTGGCTCATCTTAATGAGATGAGTGGGCCGGTGTTTAAGATCTCAAACGATCCGAGGGTGACTACTGTGGGAAGGTTTCTCCGTAAAACCAGTTTGGATGAGTTACCGCAGTTGTGGAATGTATTCCTTGGGTCGATGAGTTTGGTCGGACCACGCCCTCCACTGCCGAATGAGGTTAATATGTATGATCCTAAGCACAGGAAACGATTGGCGGTGAAGCCGGGGATTACGTGTATTTGGCAGATTAGTGGACGAAATGAAGTGGATTTTGAAGAGTGGATGGAAATGGATGCCGAGTATGTTGACCGGTGGTCGTTGTGGATGGATATAGAGATTTTGGCGAAAACGGTACCGGTGGTGTTGGCAAGAAAAGGGGCAAGTTGAAATAGAGTCATATTAGCAAGGATAGAATATCCAGGCCGTATCGTTATACAAACAGCTGATGATTTATGTATATTTTAAGGTGTTTGACATTCCATCAACTCGTTTGAGATAGCTATGGCAATTATAAAGCGATTTTATCCACATTGGGGACATCATGTGACCGGAAGAAGAGAAGTTTTGAAGTTTATTAAATTAGAAGACATCGTCCATTGTGAACAAGCGGGTTGAAGTATATCTGACTAATAAGACTTGAATTTAACCGTAACGGTTCGATGCAAAAGAGGCGATAGCGTTGCGATTTTGTTTTTATAGAGGCACCGATTAATGTCTACTCAATTATTAGTGGCATCCTGATGGGTGCTAGAGACACCTGAAAACACCCCGGAGTTTTACTTTTGTGTCAAAGGGCTTAGATGCTGATAACCTCATTTTTCTACGGTGTTAAGGGTGTACATTGAAATTCTAGCCGGTGCGGATTGGTGAAAATGCTAATATTTTACGGACTTTCGTGTGGATCTCATTGTCTGAGTAAGTTTGCTGAGTGGTACGCAGAGTTTTGAGAACATCTGTCATGTGATGGGGTAGAGAGGAATTATGTGTATGAATAACGACTTGAATATTACTGTAGCAGGCACTGGTTATTATGAGGCGAATAACAGCTGGGGCGCTGGCAGTGAAAAGTCAGTGGAAGAGTAACAGCGAAAACTTTTGAAAGAGTAGCATTCAGGGCGTCATGAAGCGGATTAAGGCAAAAGGTGCCACTGTGATTATTTATTAGCCGACACTGAAATACGGCGAGATCTTTTTCGATAGCGTTGTGGTCAATGATCTCAATGAGTTCAAGAAAAAATGTGATGCCATCATTGCAAACGCTATAATAGCTGTTTGGACGATGTGAAAGACAAGGTTTACACTCGAGATATTCCAAGCGTGTTTGATGAGGAGGTAGCAGCATGAAAGGAATTATTTTAGCTGGTGGATCAGGCACCAGATTGTATCCGCTAACCAAAGTGACATCGAAACAGTTACTTCCTATTTATGATAAACCAATGATTTATTATCCGATGTCTGTTCTTATGAATGCGGGCATTCGTGATATTCTGATCATTTCTACACCACAGGACACTCCGCGATTTAAGTCATTGCTCGGTGACGGGCATCAGTTTGGGGTGAGTCTCACCTACGCTGTTCAGCCCTCTCCGGATGGACTGGCGCAGGCATTTATTATTGGCGCTGATTTTATTGGTAATGACACTGTGGCTATGGTCTTGGGTGACAACATTTTCGCCGGTCATGGTTTGAAAAAGCGCCTAAAAGCTGCTGCCGAGAATGGAGAGTCTGGCAAAGGCGCAACTGTGTTCGGTT
This sequence comes from Desulfosporosinus sp. OT, assembly GCF_000224515.1. Classification (GTDB taxonomy): domain Bacteria; phylum Bacillota; class Desulfitobacteriia; order Desulfitobacteriales; family Desulfitobacteriaceae; genus Desulfosporosinus. The sequence goes on from NZ_AGAF01000187.1 coordinate 16,710, forward strand.
ATTACGTGGACGACCCGGAGCGGTTTGGCATAGTGGAGTTTGACAAGGATGGACATGCCGTTTCTATCGAAGAGAAACCTGCAAAGCCTAAGAGCAATTACTGCGTAACCGGTCTCTACTTCTATGACAACCGCGTGGTGGAGTATGCAATGAACCTGAAGCCCTCCGCCCGTGGAGAGTTAGAGATTACTGATTTAAACCGTATCTATCTGGAGAACGGCGACCTGAATGTGGAACTGCTAGGGCAGGGGTTCACCTGGCTGGATACCGGGACGCATGAGAGCCTGGTCGAAGCCACTAATTTCGTAAAAACTGTTGAGACCCACCAGCACCGTAAGATTGCGTGCTTAGAGGAAATCGCCTACCTGAACGGCTGGATCAGCCGTGAGGATGTTCTGGCAGTTTACGAGGTACTGAAGAAGAACCAGTACGGCCAGTACCTGAAGGATGTTCTGGATGGCAAGTTTATCGATGTGTTGTATTGAGAATCTTTAAAATAGAGAGGAAATAAAATCATGACTATGGTTGTAACCGGCGGTGCCGGATTTATCGGAAGTAATTTCATTTTCCACATGCTAAAAAAAAACCGGATTACCAGATTATCTGCCTGGATAAGCTGACCTATGCTGGTAATTTGTCCACACTGGCTCCTGTTATGGAGAATCCCAACTTCCGTTTTGTGAAAGCAGATATCTGTGACCGGGAGGCAGTCTATCAGCTGTTCGAAGAAGAGCATCCTGACATTGTGGTTAACTTTGCGGCGGAATCCCATGTGGACCGCTCCATCGAAGCCCCTGGTATCTTCCTGCAGACCAACATCATGGGTACTGCGACCCTGATGGATGCTTGTCGTAAGTACGGCATTACTCGCTATCATCAGATTTCTACTGATGAAGTCTACGGTGATCTTCCGCTGGATCGTCCCGACCTGTTCTTCAGTGAGGAAACCTCTATCCACACCAGTTCTCCATACAGCAGCTCCAAGGCTGCCGCTGACCTGCTGGTTCTAGCATATCACCGCACCTATGGTCTGCATGTGACGATTAGCCGCTGCTCCAACAATTATGGACCGTATCACTTCCCGGAGAAGTTGATTCCTCTTATGATCGCCAATGCACTGAACGACAAGCCACTGCCTGTCTATGGTGAGGGCTTGAATGTCCGCGACTGGCTGTATGTGGAGGATCATTGCAAGGCAATTGATTTGATTATCCACAAGGGTCGTGTCGGTGAGGTCTACAACATCGGCGGCCACAATGAGATGAAGAACATTGACATTGTAAAGTTGATTTGCAAGGAATTAGGTAAGCCGGATAGCTTGATTACCCATGTAACTGATCGGAAGGGCCATGATATGCGTTATGCCATAGACCCGACCAAAATCCATAATGAGTTAGGTTGGCTGCCTGAGACGATGTTCAAGGACGGCATCAAAAAGACCATCCAGTGGTATCTGGACAATCGTGAGTGGTGGGAAACCATTATCTCTGGCGAATATCAGAACTACTACGAGAAGATGTACGGGAACCGCTAATCAGTTTTGAACGATTGTGTTCAAGTGTGGAGGTAATTGAAATGAAAGTATTAGTAACAGGTGTAGCTGGTCAGCTTGGACACGATGTGATGAATGAGTTGGAAAAGCGGGGATATGTGGGCATTGGCAGTGATATTGCGCCTGCATATTGCGGAGTTGCAGACGGCTCTGCTGTTACGACAATGTCCTATGTCCAGATGGATATTACAGACAAAGCCGCGGTTGAGAAGACTATCACAGAGATGAATCCGGATGTGGTGGTTCATTGCGCGGCGTGGACTGCTGTGGATATGGCCGAAGATGACGATAAGGTTGAGAAAGCCCGTGCCATCAATGCTGGTGGAACGGAGAAAATCGCTAAAGTCTGCAAGAAGTTGAAATGTAAGATGGTTTATATCAGCACTGATTATGTGTTTGACGGCCAGGGGTCCGAGCCTTGGCAGCCGGACTGCAAGGATTATAAACCGTTGAATGTCTACGGCCAGACCAAGTTGGAGGGCGAGCTGGCTGTGTCCGGCAATTTGAATAAGTATTTTATCGTTCGTATTGCCTGGGTGTTCGGGGTCAATGGCAATAACTTCATTAAGACGATGTTGAACGTTGGTAAGACTCATGATACTGTCCGTGTAGTCAAGGATCAGATTGGTACTCCTACTTATACATATGACTTGGCCCGTCTGCTGGTAGATATGATTGAGACCAAAAAGTACGGTTACTACCATGCGACTAACGAAGGTGGTTATATCTCTTGGTATGACTTTACCTGTGAGATATACAAACAGGCGGGTCTTAAGAACTATATAATCCCGGTTACCACAGAGGAATATGGCCTGTCTAAGGCTGCCCGTCCGTTTAATAGCCGACTGGATAAAAACAAGTTGGTGGAGAATGGCTTTGAGCCGCTGCCTACCTGGCAGGATGCGTTGAGTCGGTATTTGAAAGGAATTGAGGGCTGACTCATGGATATGTGTAAATTATTAAATATCGGAATAATAAATACCTTACGAATGAATTATCACTATTTTGGCTGGGGAGGGGTATTGCGTTGCTATATTTTAGCAGCAAGAAACCTTCATATTAAAAAACTCGGCGGAACAATCGAATTTAGAGATAAACCCAGAAGATTTATCATCCAGATTGGATTTCCGACCGTTGGCATATTTGATACCAAATACGAAAAAAGTATTTGGCAAAATGGCGGCACGATTAGCGTTGGAAACAGAACAATTCTTGGACAGGGCACTAGAATATCCAATCATGGAAAGTTGCATTTGGGAAATGATTTTACAGTAAGCGCTAATAGTAGCTTGATTTGTAAGAAAGGCATAACCTTTGGAGATGACGTCCTGCTTTCCTGGGACACATTAGTAATGGACACTGATCTTCACAGAATCTATGGATTAGAAAAGCTGGAGAAATCTGTGAACGAACCAAGGGAAATCAAATTTGGAGACCATGTTTGGGTTGGCTGCAGATGTACCGTTCTTAAAGGAAGCAGTATTCCAAGTAACACAGTTATTGCAGCCGGTAGTGTGATTTCAGGAACATTTGTAAAGGAAAACACCATTATAGGAAGTAATCAGAGAGTGCTAAAAGATAGAGTTACCTGGAAAAGATGAATCAATACAAATTATTCAGATAAAAATGGCTGGGGATAAATGATGTTCAGCTTTGATAAAAATCGTGAAAACAACACATTGAAAAAAACGCTTAATTAACAAGTTCCATCTTTATTTCTGAAAACAATTTACAGAAATAAAGATGGACGTTGGAGAGCTGACTATTTAAGAAAGCATAATATTCTCCACCACATGGGTCAAAATTTTTATTTTCAGCCGACCAGCTTACCGGCAGATGGTTGCCTGGTGAGCATTAATGATAATGTGCGTGTGGCAATGGAAGTTACTTTTGTGACACACGACATTTTTTCTCAGATGTTTAATGAACATGCTGAATATAAAAAATATGGCAAGTATGTGCCGCATTTTGAAACAATAGAGGTATTAGACGACGTGTGTATCGGGGGGGGGCAATGATTATGCCCGGCGTCACAATTGGGCCTAATGCTATTGTTGCCGGTGGAGCTGTTGTGACGCGAGATGTGCCAGAAGGAACAATTGTCGGTGGTAATCCGGCAAAAGTAATCGGGTCAGTGCAAGAACTGGCGCGTAAAAGAGCAAATTCTGATGAACCTTTCTGGAATTCCACAAGAAAAGAACTGGAAGAATTCTATTGGAATAAATGATAAGAATCGGAGGAAAACGGTAAATGGGACAAATCAAAGTAACAAAGTGTCCGATTGAGGGTCTATATGTAATTGAACCGACTGTACATGGCGACAGCCGTGGCTATTTTATGGAAACCTATAACCAGAATGATATGTATGAAGCCGGACTGGACATGGCATTCGTTCAGGATAACCAGAGTATGTCCACCAAGGGGGTCCTCCGTGGCTTACACTTCCAGAAGCAGTATCCGCAGGGCAAGCTGGTGCGTGTCATCAAGGGGGCTGTGTTCGATGTGGCTGTTGACCTGCGTTCTGGCAGCAAGACCTATGGGAAATGGTACGGTGTGGAGCTGACAGAGGAGAACAAGAAGCAGTTCTATATTTCTGAGGGCTTTGCTCATGGCTTTTTGGTTCTCAGTGATATTGCTGAATTCTGTTATAAGGTAACTGACTTCTATCATCCTGGCGATGAGGGCGGCCTTGCTTGGAATGATCCTGAAATCGGTATCGAGTGGTCGCAGCTTGTGGGTGAGTATCTGGGGACAGCCAGTGCTGAAGGTTATCACTTAGAAGATGGTGCAAAGCTAAATCTCAGTGATAAAGACCAGAGGTGGCTGGGGTTGAAGTATACATTTAAGTTTTCAGTGGTATAGAAGGAAGAAAAAATGAAAGTATGTTTAGTAGGTTCTTCAGGAGGGCATCTGACACATTTATATATGCTTAAACCGTTTTGGAAGGATAAAGAGCGATTTTGGGTAACTTTTGATAAAGAAGATGCACAGAGTCTCCTGCACGAAGAAAAGATGTATCCGTGCTATTTCCCGACAAATAGAAGCCTGAAAGCATTGATTATTAATACAAGACTTGCATGGAAGGTTCTTCGGTCCGAGAAGCCAGATTTGATTATTTCATCGGGTGCCGCTGTAGCTGTGCCTTTTTTCTATCTTGGTAAGCTATTTGGTGCGAAACTAATTTTCATAGAGGTCTTTGATCGTATAGATAAACCCACAATGACTGGAAGAATGGTTTATCCCATTGTTGATAAATTTGTAGTTGAGTGGGAAGAAATGAAAAAAGTGTATCCCAATGCTGTAAATTTGGGCAGCATCTTCTAACATTACTTATAAATAAAATAATAGGCGCGTGATGAAAATGATATTTGTAACGGTTGGAACGCACGAGCAGCCCTTTAATCGATTGATTCAGTGCATTGATAAAATGAAAGAAAAAGGTGCGATTAATAAAGATGTCATTATGCAAACAGGATTTTGCACCTATGAACCAAAATATTGCCAGTGGAGCAAGTTGTATCCATATCAGGAAATGATTAAAAATGTAAATAATGCACGAATTGTGATTACACATGGAGGCCCTTCCAGTTTCATCATGCCTTTGCAGCTTGGTAAAATTCCTATCGTCGTACCGAGAATGAAGCAATATGGTGAGCATATTAACAATCATCAGGTTGAATTTACGAATGCGGTAGTAAAACGTCAAGGAAACATTATTGTTGTTGAACAGATGGATGAGCTTGAGCAGACGATTTTAAATTATGACACCATAGCTCAAAATATGCCAGCTAGGATCAAGAGCAATAATGCGCAGTTTAATGATGAGTTTAAAAAAATGGTCGAATCTATATTTGGTAAATAATTCAGTCCTGGACAGCAATCGCTTGAAATAGTTGTGGGGGAAATGAGATGGGAAAGAAAATTAAGGTTACATTTGTGGTGACAAATTGTAAGAAAACAGGTCCAATCAATCAAACCTTAAATATAATTCGAAATCTGGATAAAGGCGTATTTGAAGCTTCCCTAATTACGATGTTCCCAGAAGAAGAAAATAATACGATGTTTGATGGGTACCGAAAAACGAATATAAAAATTTATCAGGCGGGGATGAACAAGGTCAAGAGCATACTCTATGGTAAAGTCGTCGTAGGGAATATTCTCAAGAAAATCAAGCCGGATATTGTTCAGGGAGTTGGTATCCCACCATACCGCATGACTTTAGGATATAAAGACTGCGTACATTTTGTTACGCTGCGCAATTACTGCTATGAAGATTATCCTGATCAGTATGGAAAAAAGATTGGGCCTGTTTTGGCAGATATGGATATGAAATTAATCAGGAAGCAAATGAGCAAAGGAGAACCTGTTGTGACCTGCTCAAATAGTCTTACAGATATGTATAAGAAGAAGCAGCAGCTTGACATTGGATTTATTTGTAATGGCGTTGATGTTTCCAAGTATTCAAAGAGAGATTTGTCAAAAAGAGCAGCGCTTAGAAAAGCCTTGGCTTTGCCTGATGACAAAATCATCTTTGTATACAGCGGTCGCTTGATTGACAGGAAAAATCAGCAGGAAGCCATTGAGAGTGTGCTACACTCTGCACGGTCGTCTGAGATTGTGTTGGTACTTCTCGGTGATGGTATCAACAGGCAGAGCTTAGTGGATAATTATAGGAAACATGCAAACGTGCTTATCCGGGGAGAAGTTAGCAATGTAATCGACTACTTGCATGCTTCTGATGTTTATCTGTCAAGCAGCAAATCTGAAGGGTTACCTAATGGTGTGCTTGAAGCAATGGCCGCTGGATTGCCTGTGTTGCTATCTGATATCCCACAGCATATGGAATTGTTTAGCGTGAATATGCGAATTGGACGATACTACAAACTGGGGGATGTTGGTGCTCTGGCATCTGAAATTGACAGTATGTTGGATGATGATTTGAGTTCAATGAGCGCGGACAGTTATAAAGCAGTCATGAATAATTTTACTGCGGAGATTATGAGCAAGAAATATCAGAACCTATATAAGCATTTCCTTTAAAACAAAGGGAAGAATTGAATGAAGGTGACATTATGAATATATTGAAAAAATGCTTCTGGAGGTTGGTTTATTTCAACAATCCAGTGAAGTATGCCAAAAAGAAAGGCGTCATAGTGGGAACCGGAAACAGCTTTGTGGATCACTCATGTTTCGGATCAGAACCGTATCTGATTAAAATTGGTAATAATAATCGTATTTCCTTTGGCTGCACCTTTTTAACTCATGATGGAGGACGGTGGGTTTTAGACAGACTGTACTCTGAGGAAAGCCCGTTTCTTAAATTTGGTACTATCGTTATTGGAAACAATAATTTCATTGGTTGCCATAGCATTATTAACCCTAACGTAACAGTTGGGGATAATTGTATTATTGCGGCTGGCAGTGTTATAGCAAAAAGCATACCCCCTGGAGAAGTTTTGGGGGGGGGGTACCAGCCAAATTTATCATGCGAACCGAGGATTATTATTTAAAACTTTATGACAATAGACAGCTTCGATTTGCAGAACTTGCAGCAGAATAAGGAGCAGGAATTAAAAAGAGTGTTTCGTTTGAATTAGATATAAAGGAGCAAGGCGATGAAAATCATTACATTTTATCTTCCTCAATTTCACTCCATCCCGGAGAATGATGAGTGGTGGGGCAAGGGTTTTACTGAATGGGTAAACATGAAAAAAGCAAAACCACTGTTTGAGGGACATTATCAGCCTCGTATACCTTTGAATAACAACTACTACGATTTGTCTGATCCAGCGACTATGCGCTGGCAGGTTGACCTTGCTAAAAAATATGGCGTATATGGATGGAGTCTTTATCATTATTGGTTTAATGGTAAGCTTCTATTGGAAAAACCTGTTGAGCATTTGCTTAACGATAAAAGTCTAGATATCCATTTTTGCCTTTCTTGGGCAAATGAGCCTTGGACAAATGGTTGGGTAGCGGAAAAAGCGAAAGTTCTAATCGCACAAAGATACGGTGGACCAAAAGAGTGGAGGGAACACTTTGACTATCTGCTTCCTTTCTTTAAAGACGAGCGTTATATTAAAGTCGATGGCAAACCGCTGTTTATTATGTATAAAACGGATATCATTCCCAATATGAACGAGATGCTTGATTATTTTCAAGAGATGGCGAAGGAAGTTGGGTTCCGGGGCATTTGCTTTGCGTATCAAGCGTTGTACCAGAATCAGCTGACAATGCCTGACGATTCGCGCTATGATATTAACATCCATTATGAACCAGCATATGCAGTGCGGGATGCGACACATCAGAAACATCAGTTTTTGCGCAAAATCAAACGAGTGATTGAATGCTACCTTAACATGCATACGAACATAAATATTGAGCGTGTTTCGCTGGATAGCGGGCTTAAGTATTTTGATTATGACGAGATGTGGGGTAATATTTTGAAACGCAACCCTGTGTCCGAAAAATGTGTTCCGGGCGCATATGTTGATTGGGATAATACACCGAGACGTCCTACTCGTGGCGCGATTCATATGGGAGCGACGCCTGAAAAGTTCCAGAAGTATCTTTCCAAGCAAATTAAGAGAGCAAAGAATTTTTATCATAAAGATATAATTTTTATGTTTGCCTGGAACGAGTGGGCTGAGGGTGGTTATATTGAACCAGATGAAGAATATAAATATGGCTATCTGGAGGCCATCCGGGCTGCACTGCTCGAAAACAATGAGTTTCCACAGAATGATTAGAGGGAAAACGATGAAAAAGCTGGCAATTGATATTTCCGCTGCACAGCCGCAGACAAATACAAAAGTGAACGGCGGTGGAGAATATGGGGTCTTTTTGTTTGACCTGTTGTGCAAGGAAAATGTAGCGATTGAAGTCTTATTAAGCAAGACAAAAGGGGAAAATGAAACTGTAAGTGCGATTTGTGAGAAGTACTCTGTAACAAAACGGTTTTTTGCCAATAACCGCGAGTTAGAGTCGATCATAAATGGCGGTGGTTTTGACACCGTCTTTTTCCCAATCTGCCATCCGAAGTACGCTGATCTGCAACTAAAAAAAGAACAGCGGGTTGTTGCTGGTGTACATGATTTGAGCACAATTGAGCAGGCATCTGTTTACCGTAAAGTATACGGCAAAAAGTTTTTTGCAAATGATGGTAAGGACTTAATTCGCAGAATTTTGAAATATCTGAATGTTGGTAGAGATAAGCAGGCAGCAATTGAACAGCATAAAAAAATCTTTCATTTGACCGAAAATCAGATATCCTATACGGTTTCACACAGTACCAAGGCTGAAATTGTGTATTATATCAAGGGAATTGACCCCGATAAAATTAAGGTTTTCTATACACCGGAGACGTTGATTTCGAACACTTTCCCTGATGACGAGATGGAACGTTTAGAAAAATACGGTGTAGAGAAAAAAGGGTATTTCCTGCTATGTAGTGCCAACAGGTGGAACAAGAATAATGCGATTGCTATCCGTGCGTTAGACACCTTCTTTGATAAGCACAGCGGCTCTAATATGAAAGTCGTTGTTTTGGGAGCTATTCCGTACACGCTTTCATATTTTGAGAGTTTAGTCAGACACAAAGAACGGTTTATTTTTAAAGGGTATATTGACCGAATTGATATGGATATTCTTTATAAACATGCACATGCATTTGTATACCCGTCGGTACTGGAAGGCTTTGGACTTCCGCCTATAGAGACAATGAAATATGGAACACTTCCGTTATGTTCAACAGCCGCATCTATAACTGAGGTATGTTCTGATGCAGCTGTTTATTTCGACCCATATAGTGAGGAGTCAATTTATAAGGCTATTCTTAAGAGTTTTGATAAAGAGTATAAGCGTCTGATGAAGGGTCATATAAGAAGACGCTATGAAGAAATTCAGAAGAAGAGAGCAAAGGATGTTGATGGAGTAGTTGAACTGATTCTTGATTCCAAGAATGCCTAAAGGAGAATGGACTTGCAAGATAACAAAGATAAGCTGGTTGCAATTATCATTGTAAATTACAATGGCTTTTCTGATACGGTTGAATGCATAAAGAGTTTGCAGAAAATAACCTATTCTAATTATAAAATTGTTGTAGTGGACAATGGGTCTACAACGAAACCATCGACAGATGAAATAGAATTCCTGAAAAAGAACTCTAGGTACTTTGAAACGGGTAAAAATTTGGGCTTCTCCGGAGGGAACAATTATGGTATACGCCAAAGCGAGAAGTTCGAGCCTGCGTATTATTTGCTGCTTAACAATGATACGGTTGTAGAGGCAGATTTTTTAAATAAGCTGGTTGATGCTGCAGAGAGGCAGGAACACATTGGAATAACTATTGGTAAAATCAATTATTATAGCGATCCTGACACAGCCTGGTATTGCGGTGGAGAGTTCAATTTTGAATCTGGTACCTGCAGGCACTACACTGTCCAGGAAAATGGCAGCAGTCATGAGGAAAAATTAGTAACATTTGCGACAGGATGCCTTATGCTGATCCCAACCGAAGTAATTAAAAAGGTTGGGTTAATGAGTGAGGATTATTTCTTGTATTGTGAAGATACGGACTATTGTGCAAAAGTGCTATTGAGCGGATATAAAATTTTGTATATTCCTTCATCTTTGATTTACCACAAAGTGAGCGCATCTACTGGGGAGAGAAGCGCAGTGAACCAGTATTACTATGTCAGAAATTCCATGATTGTTATTAGGAAATATGCGAAGAGAAAGATGCTTGGTTATGCAAAATTTCTCTATATGCGTTTTAAAGATGTAGCTAGAGGACGGCTTAACAGCAAGTATGTACTAAAGGCACTGAGAGATTTCTCAAAAGGTGTTATGGGGCAATACGATTTTTTAAAATAGGAGTAAAGGAGGGCGTAGCTAATGATCCGAATACAAAAAAGAATTCAATATATCGACCTGATTAGAGGTATATTGATGATCATTTTATTTCTCGATTTTCCTTGGGATAGATTGTTTAGCTTGCCAGCTTCCATACTTTCCTACAATAGTACGGAATCAAAGAAAATAATTTTGTTTATTGCAATTGTGGCTTTCCTTATCACGCTTGTAAAATATGGAAAGCTGGGTTCGAAATTTAAATTCTTAATTCATTTTACCATCGCAACATGTATTTCAGTAACATTTGTTATGCTGTGTTCTGTATTCATGTATAATGAGCAGACTATTATAAGAACTTTCAGTTTGGCACACCATTATTACTTGGTGATTTTAGCACTCGTTTTTGTCGCTGTTTTTTCATATAAAAATGGAGAAGAGAAAATATCTAAAGCATTGAACCTTTATTCATTTGCTTGGTATATCTTGGTTTTTACGCAAAGTATGTTGTACGCATATAAAGGAATAGTGTTTTTTGGTGGTATCGATTTGAGTTGGACTGGATTTTTGAGCACAAACTTACTTCGGATTAGCCTTATAAGTATTCCTAACTTTATGATTGTATACAATTTTAGCGTTATATTGGAGAAGAAAGGTAAATCATTGAACTACATACAATTTGCGCTGGGTATGTTCTGTCTTTTGGCAATACAACAGACTCGTGCATATGATGTGGTGATTATTGCATCATGTATTATTATGTATACTTTTAAATCACGAAATCCGGTTAGAGTTTTGAGAAATGTATTGATAGCATGTGTGGTTTTAATTGCTATCTTAAATACAAATTATGCACAAGAATTGCTAAGGTCATTTATAAATGATAGCAGCAACGTTAAAATGAGCAGTAATTTAGCTCGATTGTATGCCTACCCATACTATTGGAGTTGTTTCCTTAATAATCCTCTTGTTGGTAGTGGATTTGCGGCTCCAGAAAGGTATTCATATATTACAAATGGCCCGCTAGGAATAGCGAGTTATTCTGATACAGGTATTGTTGGCATTATTGCTCAGTTGGGCATCTTTGGTCTAATGATATATGGTACATACATTATTAGAATGATTTATATTGTAGTTATGATGCAAAAGAAAAATGCTCTTCAATATAATACTTTTTGCCTAGGCATTTTATGTTATTGCGTGGCAACTTCTGTCAGTTTGATTAATATGAGTGTTGCTGTTATATTATTGTTTCCAATTTGTATTGCTTATATGGAATTTAGATATTACCAATTACGAATGGCAAGAGCTATTGAAAAATAGCGAATTGATTTCGCAGAATGGATTTAGGTAGAGAAGAGAAGGTGGATTGGATAATAAGAATTGCGCCTTATCAAAATTGGTAACATTATCTACGCTGCCGATATAGTAGGCAGTTTCATGGGCTTTCTTGTCCGTTACTACTCGCCGGAACGGCTCCCGTTGGTCCTGTTCCGGACAGGTTCCCGGCCCCTTGCTTTTCTCTTATAATTCATACTCTTTGTACCGGTCGCCTTTTTACTCGGAGCTTTATACCTTTCGAAATTTTATCGAACCCCTTTGAGTGTTCCTCCAAGACAAAATCAATACTAAAAGGAGAACAATTATGCACAATATAACATTTAAAACTCTATCTCCACAATCCCAAACGCCATTAAGTACTTCTCGACCTCTCAACATCGCCGTAGCAGGGACAGGCTATGTTGGCTTGGTTTCCGGAGTATGCATGGCCCACAGAGGACACTATGTAACTTGTGTCGATATTAACGAGAAAAAAATAACAATGATGCAACAAGGTCTTTCTCCAATTTACGAACAAGATTTAGAAGAATTGATGTCTCTTAATGAAGAGAGATTAAACTATACAACGGATTATAAATACGCTTACAAAAATGCTGATGCCATTTTCATCGGCGTAGGAACCCCGGAGCAACCGGATGGGTCTGCCAACTTGTCCTATATAGCAACAGTAGCAAGACAAATCGCAGAAACCGTAGAAAAGGACTGCCTTGTTGTGGTAAAGTCCACAGTTCCTGTGGGTACTAATGACAAGGTAGAGCAGTTTATTAAGGATTTTTTAGTGAATGATATAAAAGTAGAAGTCGCATCGAATCCTGAGTTTTTAGCTCAAGGCACAGCGGTGCGGGATACATTAGAAGCGGCAAGAATTATTATTGGCACGAATAGTATAGAAGCCGAGGATACTCTGATGGCAGTCTATGAGCCGTTTGGTTTGCCGATTGTATCCGTTTCAAGACGGTCTGCTGAGATGATTAAATACGCTGCGAATGATTTTCTTGCTTTAAAGATATCCTATATGAATGATATTGCGAACCTTTGCGAATTGGTCGGCGCGGATATTGAAGATGTCGCCAGAGGGATGGGCTTTGACTGTAGAATTGGCAGTAAGTTTTTGAATGCCGGTATAGGTTATGGCGGTAGCTGCTTCCCGAAAGATACGAAAGCCCTAGATTATCTGGCGACCCTGCATGGGTATGAGCTAAGGACGGTCAAGGCTGCTATTAACGTGAATAACGATCAAAAAATCCTTTTATATAAGAAGGCTTGTCAGAGGCTTATCACCTTTGCTGGTCTAAAAGTAGCTGTGCTTGGGTTAACCTTTAAGCCCGGAACCGATGATTTAAGAGAAGCTCCATCGTTAGATAATATACCTTTGTTATTAGCTCAAGGGGCAGATATTTATGCATACGACCCGGTCGGGAGCGAAAACTTTAGGAAGAGATTTCCTGAGACGAGTTCAGAGATAGAAGGGGAGTATGGTAAGGGGAGTATAAACTATGTAAGGAGCGCTGAAGCAGCACTTGATGGCGCTAACGTCTGCTTTATTTTTACCGAATGGGGAGAAATTAAAGCGGTAATGCCGGAAGATTATAAGAGACTGATGCGTACACCCCTTGTTTATGATGGAAGGAATATTTATGATGTGAACAAGATGAGAAAAAACGGAGTTGAGTATTATTCTATAGGTAGGAAATGATGAATTTCATCTTAATTAAAGGAGACTTTATTGATAATGATTGAAGGATATAAGGAATTAGACCCTAGTAAAACCTATTTAATTACCGGTGGCGCAGGATTTATTGGCTTTTTCTTATCTAAGAAGCTGTTAGAGCAAAGATGCAAAGTCGTTGGTATTGATAATATGAACGATTACTATGATGTGAATTTAAAAGAGAGCAGACTTAAGGCTTTAGAAGGACAGGAGGGCTATACCTTCATTAAAGGGGACATATCGGATAAAGAAACCGTGATAAAGGTCTTTGAAGAATATAAGCCCCATATTGTGATGAATTTAGCAGCACAAGCAGGGGTCCGTTATTCCATTGAGAATCCAGATTCATATATTCAGAGTAATATTATCGGGTTCTATAATATCTTGGAGGCCTGTCGTCATAACCCCGTGGAACATTTAGTCTATGCGTCCTCCAGTTCAGTCTATGGCGCAAATACGAAAGTGCCGTTTTCTACAGAGGATAAAGTGGATAACCCTGTTTCTCTCTATGCTGCAACCAAGAAATCCAATGAATTAATTGCCCATACCTATAGTCAATTGTTCGGGATTCCTTCGACAGGTTTAAGATTTTTTACGGTTTATGGACCTATGGGGAGACCGGATATGGCCTACTTCAGTTTCACTCAGAAGATATTTAAGGGTGAGACAATCAAGGTTTTTAATTTTGGAGATTGCTATAGGGACTTTACTTATATTGATGATATCATTGAATCTGTAGCTAGGATATTATGTAATCCGCCGGCTAAGAAAGTCGATGAGGACAGCATCTTAAATGGCATACAATATGCCGTGTACAATATCGGCAATAATCAGCCTGAGCAATTGATGGATTACATTTCCGCTTTGGAAAAAGCCTTGAGCAAAGCTGTTGGAAGAGAGATTGTCGTTGAGAAGGAGTTCCTTCCCATGCAGCCCGGTGATGTCAAGGCTACCTACAGCGATAGTTCGCCTCTTGTAAGAGATTTTGATTTTAAACCGAGCACGAGCATTGAAGTTGGCTTGCAGAAATTTGCGGATTGGTATGTAGATTATTATAAGGTGAATTGAGTACTCGGTAGTATGGCTCCCGATGGTTCGGATTCTTAGGAAAGCGGACATTAGCTTCATTATATCCATCCAGGCCTTGTCCCCTCAGCACCAAGATTTGAACAAACCAATAAATTACATTTATTAATAGGCTATAGGGAACAACATTATCAGAGAAAGGTTGGTTTTTATGAAACCAAATTTTATTTGTGTTGGTGCTCAAAAATCTGGAACAACTACATTGCATGATATTTTACAGCAACATTACGATATATATTTACCTAAGCAAAAGGAAACAAAATTTTTTAAAAATGACTTTCATAAAGGTCTAGAATTTTACGTAAATGAGTATTTTGACGAAGTAACAAATGAAAAAATTATAGGAGAGATAGATCCAGAATATATGTTTTATGAAGATGTCCCAAAAAAGATATATGATTTACTAGGGATTGATATAAAAATAATTTTTTTGTTAAGAAACCCCATGACTAGAGCATATTCCCATTATTTAATGAGTAAGAGAAGGGGGTACGATAGATTAAGTTTTGAAGAAGCAATCTCAACGGAAGAGCAAAGAATAAATCAGGGTGATTTTGAAAAAAATCATTTAAGTTATAAAACCAGGGGACTTTATTATCAACAAATTTCAAGATATTTAAAATACTTCTCGCATGAAAATATGAAAGTTGTTTTATTTGAAGAATTTATAAAAAATCCTAAGGAATTAATAAAAGAAATTCTAGATTTCTTAGGGGTTAATAGAAATGTTCCGTTAAATTATAATCAAAAGAGTAATAAAGCAATTGCTCCTAAATCAACTTTTTTATGGTCTTTAATATATCGGAAAGAATTTTTCCCAAGGATAAAGATTATTCTAAAAAAATTAATACCATTTCCAGAAATAAGGACTATGATTGTAAAAATAATAGAGAAACATAATTTCAAAGAAATACCGGGGGAACATATAAACAAAGAAACCTTCTGTGAATTATCACTTTATTATAAAGAAGATATTCTTAAATTAGAAGGTTTAATAAAAAGAGATTTATCGTATTGGTTAGATTTTGACAAGATTTAATTTCTATGTGCAAGGTTTAAATCTCCCGCCTTTTTGGCGGGAAGGGATTTAGCAAATTCGTTTTTAGCTATATTAACTAGAGGTGAGTATTGTGGTTTATATATAGAAAAAGTAGTCATGCCATATATGATATAAAGTACCATGTTATATGGGTAACCAAGTATCGATATAAAATATTAAAAGGGGAGATTTGACTAAGATTGAGAGAGCTTATACGGCAGGGATGTGAAGCTCGAGGGATAACAATTCGTACAAGGGATCATAGCCCGAGATCACGTGCGCTTACTAGTATCTTGTCCAGCAATATTGGCTCTGAGTAAAATTGTTCAGTATTTGAAGGAGCGATCGTCGCATTTGATCCAAGATCAGTTTCCAGAATTGAAGAAAAAATACTGGGGTCTATATTTATGGGCAAGAGGTTATTTCGGTGCAACTGTAGGTACAGTGACTGAAGAGACAGTTTGAAATTATATTGAGAATCAGGAACTGAATGATAAAGAAGATAATTTTAAAATTAAAGACTAAGTTTCAGTTAGAAGCCTTTAGCTTGCTTTAGCAGATGGGCTTTTTAAGAAGGCGTTCAGCCTTATAGCGAGTTTACTCGCGACATTAAATATACTTACTTCAGCAGGTGCGTTGTTTATTAGGAGGGTACGATGGATAAATTCTTTTATAGGTTTAATCAAAAATATCGTAGGATATCGGATTTGTTTACGACTAGATATATATTGACACGATACTTTTTTATATTTGAAAATGTAGGTAAGAATGTAGTAATTAGAGCGCCATTTAGGATTAATATTTTTAATATTGATCCAGACAGATATCTTAAAATTTCATTGGGCAATAATACAATTATAAAATCTAATGTGATAATTCAAGGACAAGGACGTTTATCTATAGGCGACCAGTCATATATTAGTGAAAATTCGGTTATTGGATGTAATGAAGAAATACAAATTGGTAAAGCAGTTATGCTTGCAACGGGTGTATCAATACGGGATACGGATCATAAATTTGATAATATATCTATAGATATGGTTAGACAAGGTATTGTTACGTCAAAAGTTGTTATTGAAGATAATGTATGGATTGGGGCAAACGTTAGTATAACAAAAGGGGTAAGAATTGGTACAGGTTCTATAGTTGCTGCTAATGCAGTGGTTACAAAAGATGTTGAACAATTTTCCGTTGTTGGTGGAGTGCCTGCAAAATTGATTAAGTATCGGACTGGCACGCTGTAAAGAATGCTTGAGCTTGGCTCTGCCTTCGGAGAGTGCTCCTCAGGATTCAACATTCGAAATTATGAGGCATAAATGCCCCAAAGTTTAAATACTTCGCCCAAGAGAGGCCTCCTAAAAGTAATTGAAACTATCGTCAAACGTATATAAATTAACAAATGAACCCATCCATGAAATCTCTAAATCATATAGTAAAGATATAAGTATTTTGAACTAAAATCGGAAAAAGGTGTAATAATGTATTTGATTAAAATAATAAGAGAAATACTTGGCAATAAATTAAGATGTGAAATTAATCTGAAAATTGGTTCCAAAATAATAGCTAACTTTTTTCTACAAGCATGTTCAATAGGTTTTTCACTTATAACAGCAATTATTTTGGCTAGAACACTTGGGGTTGCTGAATATGGTACATATGCTTATGTAATGGCGATTATCTCAATTCTTGTAGTGCCTACAACCTTAGGACTTCCTAACCTTATTATTAGACTCTTTGCTGGGTACAGAGTTAATTCTGAATGGAGCTTAATGAATGGTCTTTTGCGCAGAACTAATCAATTAGTAATTATAATATCGATCGTAATGATTGCTTTTTCTGGCCTAGCTTGTTGGAGATTAATTGTTACTAAGTCGAGTTTATTTTATACTTTTTTAATAGCACTTATTCTATTACCGGTATTTGCACTTAATTCTATTCGGAGTGCCGTGCTTACCGGATTAAATAAAACAGTAATTAGTCAAATTCCTGGAAGTTTTGTACAGCCATTCACTTTTATACTATTCATTAGTCTGTTTTACTTCTTAGGTTTTAATTTAAATTCTAGTTGGGCTATGGTATTTCAAGATATAGCGTCAATTGTTTCTTTAATTGTGGGGACGTTTATGTTAGTAAGACATCTTCCTAGTCAGTTCAAAGCATCTCAGCCGAAATATGACACGCTAAAGTGGACTAAAAGTGCACTCCCACTTTTTATAGTGGGAGGTATGATGTTAATAAATAATCGTATAGATATTATTATGCTTGGAATCATGAAAGGAGCAACTGAAGTAGGAATATATCAGGTGGTAACGCGCGGAGCACAGCTTGTGTCTATCCCTTTATTAGTTGTTAGCGTGGTAATTTCTCCAATCTTTTCGGAGCTATATGTAAAAAAAAGAATGGAGCAATTGCAAAACATAGTAACAAGAAGTGCCCAGGCTATTGCAATTCTTTCGTTTCCTTTTTTTATTGTTTTTGTACTGTTTGGTGCATCAATTTTGTATAGAGTATTTGGTTCAAACTATGTTGCTGGGTCTACAGCTTTAGCCATATTAAGTTTTGGGCAATATTGTAATGCTTTTGCAGGCTCAGTTGGTATGCTTCTAAATATGACGGGACATGAAGTCGATAGTGCTAAAGGAGTAACTATAGCCGCAATAACCAATATAATCCTTAATTTAATATTGATACCTAAATGGAGTATTACTGGCGCAGCTATTGCAACTTCAATAAGCATGATATTGTGGAATGTAATTCTGTCAATATGGGTTTATAAAAGAATTAAAATTATACCTACATCTTTGGGCAATATTGGTACTATCTTCACCAAAGATTCCTAATACTTTAAAAGATGTATATACAAATGTGCCTAAATAGCGAAATGGTTTATTAAGAAAAAATTAGTTTTACTTAGTAAAGCTAGTATAAAGAATATGGAGATGAATAGAATGAGTTTTTTAGAAGAGATAATGTCGAGATGTAGAGATTTGGCTATGAAAGCCGGAGAAGAAATCTTAAAAATTTACGATACAGATTTTACTTCTGAAATTAAAGAGGACAGATCACCGCTTACCTTAGCTGATAGTAAAGCTAATGAAATTATTGTCAATGGGCTTAAAGAAAGTTTCCCAGATTATGCAATACTATCAGAAGAATCAAGAGACGATAAATGTCGGTTAGGAAATGATTATTGTTTTATCGTTGACCCTCTGGATGGGACAAAGGAATTTATTAATAGAAATGGTCAGTTTACCGTCAATATTGCATTGACTTATAAGCATAAGGCTGTAATGGGAGTCATCTACGTACCAGTTACTGGCCAACTATACTATGCAAGTAAAGGTGATGGCTCATACGTTGAAAAAGTTACAAGCGGGTATGCATCTGAAAAACTTAGAATTAGAGTTACAGATATGGTAGAAAATCTTATTATGGTAGGAAGTAAGTCTCATTCCTCCGAGAAGGAAGCGAGGTTAATTAAGGAGAATAAGAGTAAGATTAAAGACACATTATTAGCTGGAAGCTCATTAAAGGGATGCCTAGTGGCATCAGGTAAAGCTGATGTTTATTATCGATTTGGTTTAACTTCTGAATGGGATACCGCTGCCATGCAGTGCATCGCTGAAGAAGCTGGGGGAATTTTCAGGCAAATGGATGGTTCGGAGATGCTTTATAATCGTGAAAACACTTTGAATGAAAAAGGGTTTTATGTAGTTAATAGGATAGAAAATATTTGGGTTTGAGAAACTGTCAGAAGGTAAGAAAAAGAGGGTATTTCATAATGACAACTATACTTAAATTATTTACCTGCGGATCGGTTGATGGCGGTAAATCGATACTGATCGAAAGTATGTTAGGTAAGGAAAAGTTAATAACTTCTAATGCTAAAGCCGGAGAACTAGATAGCAAAACTGGCATTCATGGTGAAGAAATTAATGATTCTATTGCCTCTAACGATTTGCTAACTGAGCAAGAGATTGTTAAGAATGTAACTAGCCGTTATTATGCAACCGCTTCTAGGTCTTTTATTGTTGCCGATAAGCTCGGTCGTGAGCAATCCATGAGTGAGATAGCGTTGGGAGCTTTTTTTGCTGATTTGGCTGTTATTGTCGTGGATGGGGTCCAAGGCGTCTCTGAGCAAACTAAAAGGCATCTCAGAATTTGCACCTTGATGGGGATTCAACACGTTGTTCTCGTTGTGAACAAGATGGATTTGATTTATTATGATTTTAAGAGATTTGGAGAAATCAAACAAGATTTCTTAAATTCTACAGCTAATTGTAATTTAAAAAGTATAGTGGTTATTCCAGTTTCGGCAACCCAGGGAGATAATATTATTAAGCCATCTAATCATATGCCCTGGTATGAGGGATTGCCCCTACTTCCTTATCTTGAAGAGATCGACGCTAATTCAAACCCTAACAGTGATAGTTTTATCATGTTAGTTCAAAAGGTGGCAAAACTGAAATTTAATGATTCCTTCAGAGAACTTCAGGGACAGATAGAATCTGGGACCATTTCTGTTGGTGATGAGGTTCTTACACTTCCGAGCAATCAAAAGACCAACATAAAAGGTATTTATACGGATAGTAAAAAAGATCAGGCAGTTATGGGGCAAGCAGTTACGATTTGTCTTGACAAAGATGTGGATGTAACAAGAGGATGTGTCTTAGTGAAAGATGCTAATCTTCAAATTGCCGATATGTTTACAGCTACAATCCTTTGGCTGGATGACACAGAGCTTGTCGCGGGAAAAAGCTACCACATTAGGGTAGGGGCCAAAGTTGTGACAGCAACGGTAATGGCACTTAAACATAAAATTGACATAAATACTGGTAATAGGATTAGTGTCAACAGTCTGTTGAGT
The DNA here is from genome assembly GCF_000224515.1 of Desulfosporosinus sp. OT. GTDB lineage: Bacteria > Bacillota > Desulfitobacteriia > Desulfitobacteriales > Desulfitobacteriaceae > Desulfosporosinus. The sequence goes on from NZ_AGAF01000187.1 coordinate 37,156, forward strand.
AATGAGTTGGGAGTCTGTGATATAGCTCTATCCGAAAATATTGTATTTGATAAATTTGAGAATAACAAAGCGTTAGGGACTCTTAGTTTAATCGACAAGATTACTAATAAAACCTCGGCATTGGGGGTTATCGAACATTCGTTGAGAAGATCAACGAATGTTGTGTGGCAGAATACTGATATCACTCGAGAAATCCGTGCAGAACAAAAGGGCCAAAAACCGCTTACTCTTTGGTTCACTGGCCTTTCGGGTTCAGGCAAGTCTACCCTTGCTAATGAAGTTGAGAAGAGACTTGTTACGATGGGCAAGCATACTATGTTGCTTGATGGCGACAACATTAGGCATGGATTAAATAAAAACTTAGGCTTTAAAGAGGCCGATAGAATTGAAAATATCAGAAGGATTGCAGAAGTCTCTAAACTAATGAATGATGCAGGAATTATTACTATTACGTCATTTATCTCGCCTTATAAGGATGATAGAGAAAATGCAAAGAGGATAATTGGTGAATGTTTTGTTGAAATATATGTCAGTACACCTCTTGAAGAATGTGAAAAAAGAGATGTAAAAGGACTCTACAAAAAAGCGAGAGCAGGTGAGATACCTAATTTCACAGGGATTTCAAGTCCTTATGAAGTACCTGAAAATCCTGATATTGAGATTGACACGAGTAAGTTTTCTATCGAGATTGCAACAGATATTGTCATCAAACAAATTCTGAGATACTCCAGTGAAGGTCTCCAGTTCGAACATCCTTACCATGGGATTGTACCGTTCGCCAAGCAAAACGCATAGCGTGTGTGATCCTGCCAAGTAGGGTTTAACTAACCAACTGTCGTGATCAGGATAGGCATGAGGTGATCACAATATAAAGTGCAACTTAAGCGAATAAGCGCCCAAGAATATTTAGAATGAAACGGGGAGAGTGATCAACATTTTACAGCTAAAAATAGAGGTTGTTATAAAGCAGTCAATCCATTTACCAAAGAAAGAAATCAAGTTCTCTGAACCTAGTTGTTCGTAAGAGTTTGATAGTCAATTTAAACGGGTAGTAGAGACTGTGGTCGTATATTATGTCGAATTTTCCAAGATAACTAAGGTTCCTGGCCCCTTCGCGGAACAGCGACCAGCGGGAGGCGTTCCTCCGAGTAAATATCATAACTACAGCTGCTGCGAATCCAGAATTACATCACGTATCTGGTCCGCGACCTCGTGCAAACACATGATGGACTTCGTCTGATGCAGCATACACGGTTGCCAAAATATGATAATACGGCTTTTGAACCAGTGGCATTAAACAGGAGTAAAGCCAATACGCTATATAGCGTCTCATGCGCAAATGTATAGTATCTTATTTAACAAAATGACGGATATTATTGAAGAAATCCAGCAGATACAGCGTCAGACAGAAGAAATGTACATACAAGGCCAAGACAGTGAGCTTATTCTGCTGAAGTCATGTGAAACTTTAGACCTGTCCGAGGAAAAGGATGAATAAATGTTGATGGATAAACCTCATCTAAAAATGCCTATTCCAAATTGAACTGCGCAGTCCAATTTGGAATAGGCATGGAGCTTCTCATGGAACCGGGCGTGAGAAGCAAAGAGTTTGAATAACTTTAAGTCTCAGATTTGCTTAGTATTTCGCCATTTATTAAACTCAAGGAACTCTCTAAACTGCTCTTTACTTACACCCGAATTCATCGCTTCTTCGACCAGCTTTAACCAATCTGAGTCAAGTGATGGAGGGGGGGGGGCTTGAGTTTCAAGTAATTCATTAATTGATACTTCTAGAACATAAGATAATTTTTCTAAAACATTAACTGAAGGATTCGACTGAATATCCCTCTCTATAGTACTAAGATAAGACTTGGCGATACGTGCGCGAACGGCAAGTTCGGAAATAGACCAACCCTTTTGTATTCGTAGTTCCTGGATTCGTTTACCTATCATTTCAATCACGCCACCAATCTAATGAGACATTTATACAAACTATATCATTATTTTGATTTATGTGCAAAAGATTATAACTAAGAAAGAACGACCTAAATTGTCGTTCTTTCTTAGTTATTCTGCAAGTTTTTACTTGTTATAAATATACGGAGTTCCTCAATTGTAAAACCCATCATTTTAGCGAGAGAAATCAACTCAATCCATTCTGGATCTAGGGCCTGCTCTTGTTTGGGGTCACTTGAATCCATTTCAAATCCCTCCAAAAGGTCAGCCTTTGTTCAATCCAGCCGTCATAGTTCTGAAGGAACCTTAGACCTGTGATTTTGCGTCCTCACCTTTAAGTAAGTTTGCCCTTAAAAGAACTGAAATAATAGACATAATTAATTATAGCTATACCTACGGTTAATGACAAGAATCTGGAGCACCCAACACGACGCAAATACCGACACAATGATAAATAAACCCAGAAATAGACCTGTGTTGTGATTAATTCCACAAATATAATTCATTATTAAGAACAGAAAAAAATTCGGAGGGTAAAAATTCGTTCGTTATATAAAATTCAGAGGAATTAAATATCTGAATAATAATTATAAAACTGCGTAATAAAAAGGATGGCCAAGATATATGGTCATTATAGCGAATATGAACAATATTACGTCTAAAATAAATATTTCTATTTAATGAACGGTGTAATATATTATGAACACATAGTTCTTTATAAAGAACATAAAATGAGGGGATTGTATTCAATTTAGGGCGTACTTTTGAGAAAGGAGATAACAATGTGAATAGAAGAACTTGCCTCAGCTGTGGTGGACGCTCATATTCCAGCTACAGTGGAACAAACTGGGATTGCCCTTACTGTGGGGAAGATCTGGGCGATGTTCAGAACGAGTTAAGTGATATGCTGAGAGATCCTCTAGAGGAATATGAACAAGCCATAGAGGGATTTGACGAAAAGCACTGAGAGAGGAGGCGGACGACATGGAAGAAGAAATTGACTTAAGGCAATATTGGGAAGTGCTTAAAAAGCGCTGGAAGATTATCGCTATGTTACCGCTTATTGCAGCCTTAGTGAGTGGAATAGTTAGTTTCTATTGTATTCAACCAGTTTTCCAAACTTCGACTACCTTGATCGTCGGGAAAAAGAGCTTGGATATTGGTCAACCGTTAGAGCACATGTTGGACTATAATGTGCTTTTGGCGAACCAGCAACTCACCAAAACCTATGCTGCAATTGCCAAGAGTCGTACGGTTGAACAGAATGTGATCAATGGCTTAGAGTTGCCACTGACTGTCGAAGGGCTGGACAAACTAATCTCTGTGAACCCTGTGAAGGATACTGAGATCTTGGAAATTACGGTGAGCAATACAACCCCAGAACTGGCGGCCTCAATTGCTAATGAGGTTGCGCAAGAATTTTCTAAAGCAGTTATCGAAATTAAGAAAGTTGACAGTGTCAGTATCGTAGATAAAGCGATGACTCCGATTAATCCCGTGAAGCCGAATAAAAAGCTGAATGTCTTGATTGCCTTTGTTGTGGGACTAATGGCCGCGGTTGGTCTGGTATTTGTCCTGGAATATTTGAAAAACACCGTAAAGACCTCAAGTGAGAAATCAGTTGATGTGGAGCAGCTTTTAGGGATACCGGTACTTGGTATCATTCCGAACTATCAAATCGGCAAATAAGGGTGAGAGGAGAAGATTTCAAGTGGCATATTCATTAATTACCTTAGAAGAAAGCAAATCTCCAATCTCAGAGGCCTATCGGACGTTGCGGACGAATATCCAGTTTAGAAGTGTGAATTCAGAGAACAACAAAATAATGATCACCAGCGCGGGACGTCGGGAAGGGAAATCATTCACAGTTGCTAACCTCGCGGTGAGTATGGCTCAAGATGGAAAATCAGTGCTTGTGGTCGATGCCGATCTGCGGAATCCTACTCAGGACAAACTATTTGGGTTGGATAATGGGAAGGGGTTGTCGGTTGCTCTGACTCAGGATCAAGACATCAGCCAATATATCCAGGAGACATCAGTGCCCGGTGTGATGGTTCTTACGGCAGGTCCGGTGCCCTTGAATCCGGCTGAACTCATTGGTACTGTACGAATGAAGCAGTTGGTCAAAGAAGTGAGCGAACTATATGACATGGTCCTCTTCGATACCCCTCCGATTATTGCGGTTACGGATGGTAGTATTCTTGCTCAAGAAGTTGACTGGGTCGTCTTGGTCATGGATTTAGGTGAAGAGAACAAAAATTATGTCCAACACGCCAAAGAACTGCTGGATAAAGTAGACGCCAAGTTTCTGGGGGCTGTTCTCAATAAAGTGGACATGAAACCCAGCGAATATTATTACTATGAATACAACGAATCGAAACACCCGAAGAAGAGACATCGTCGTCATAAAGCGGGCTAAAGGTCGCGACCATAGAGTGCAATGCACCGAGGACAGGACCCTTTCTTTTCTTTGATAATTCGATATTTTACTCAATGCAGTACATACTATTATAAAAATTGCAAAGAATCCCTGGAGGCCAAAACATTAGGCGTTCAGGGATTCTTTAATGTTACGCGATGGGATCGTGTTACCAAATTCTTCCTCATTATTTGTTTGCTAAGATAATTGAGCAAACTTTCCAATGAAAATTGTTCTGCCTTCCAGTTCTCTGATAACTTCAAGATTTCTTGAGTTAATGATGCATAATTCTATTAATTCTGTAATTGTAGCTTTTTTAGGTTCAGGTGCTTGTGTTTTAGATACCTCAACCAGCCTATTGACAAATTTTCCAATAAACTTAATTGGTTGTTTCTTTGCAGAGTCTTTAGTTAAATTGATAAAGGTCTATGAACCTTTTGGCTTGCCCATGAACGACATCGCTAACCTTTGTGAATTAGTGGGCGCGGATATACAGGACGTGGCTAAGAGAATGGGGTTTGATGCAGAATAGGTGTGATAAGTTCCTAAATGCCGAGACAATCAAGGTGTTTAATTTGTCGAATCTCTTTTGGGGTTGGTTAATGTAATAAAACAAGTCGTGTAAGATTCGAAGAAGTGCTCGAGGGAATCGACGAATTATACCATAAAATAGTCTGAACGAGGGGCTCATACTTAACAAAGAGGAAGTAACAAAAAACTTCTTAGAAAAGGTATGGACGTAAAATCAAACAAGAGCGAATCCACATCAAATGCGGGTTCGCTCTTGTTCTCATTATTAGCTCTTCTCAGGAACTAATAAGTTATTAGAATTCATTAAATCAAGATAATTAAACGAGTTAGTCGTGTTCACTTTTGGAATCTGGATTTCAATTTGATCGTTAATCTTAGAATTGGTTGTGCTAAAGTTTATTTGTAGGTTCAAAGTCCCAACGCCATCAAGCGAGGCAGTTTGATTTCCACTTAGGGTGTTCATCAGTTGAGCAATTTGAGCTATGTTGAACTTGAAATCAATAGTTCCAATTTCTTGGATAATATAACCGTTAGAAATAGCATATTGCAAATCGATACCTTAATCACAAATTTACCTCTGGAAATAATCCGGAAAGTTAAAGAAGACTTAAGCCAATGAACCCGTCCGGTCGCCTCTTCACACGAGGACTGGTACTTCCTGGAATTTGTCGATGAATTCAGGGGGGTTGTTAAAAGCTCTTGCAATGGGCGTTTTCGAACGCCCATTGCAAGAACTCGTTTATTAATATGGAGGACGCAAACAATGGTCATGGTCTCCGATGTTTCGCATTAAACAAACATCGTTACCTTTATCGTCAGCAATCCATTCAAACGTAAAACGTATGGACATATTCAAGCTGCCTTCCCAAAGACTATCCGTTCCTTGAATACGTTTAACCCTGAAAGAAGGATGTTGCCAATCGTCCTGAAACTGATAGATCTTGTCCATAAAAAGAGCTTGAACATCTTTAGGTAACTTCTTGAAAGCTCGCTTGAAACGAGAGATACTATCAATCTTCATCTTCTTTCCCCAAATCAGAAAGGAACTCTTCCATTGAGTCAAAATGTTTAACGTTTCCGGCTTCTATTTCGGCTTGAGCTTCACGTTCCCCCGATTGCCATTCCTCAGTCCAGAACCATTGTTGGTCGGCTGGAATAAGCTTTTTGGGTTCCAGGATGATTCTTCCATCTTCAACACACAACTCAAAAATGTCACCATCGACCAATCGAAGCTCCCTTTTGACCTCGGCCCCAAGCGTTACCACAGAACGTTTTCCTAGTCGCACAAAGCCGAAGGATTTTCTCTTTGCTTGAGCCTGCATGTCATTACCGCCTTTCAGTATTTCAGGTCATCTGTTAAATATAGTATACCATTAATTTGTTCATACATCCATTACGCAAACTGTTGGATACCTCATTCCCAATGGGGAAGGTCACCAGAAAACCCCATTTGGTAATGTTTCAGTGACGCCTTTTAATAATGAAATCTTACTTTAACGATACTCACCGGAATGCCTCCCGTTGGTCAGCGTTCCGGACAGGGAGACTCAAGAGTTATAGAAAACTAAAGGGTTTAGAGTAGGTGAAGTCAATGATAGGTATGGCCTGGTTTCAGGTTCAAATTCGGAATCGATTCCGAATTTGAATTACCATGGTCAGAGGCGGGCCGGGTTTTTGTCCACAAGAGCGGCCCTTAGGCCGCAATAACAACTGCCATCGGCAGGCATGCATTTCCGTCTGGCGGGTATTAATACAGAGGCGGATCATATAAATCGGTAGTTGTTAAATCCGTGATTTTGATATCTCGTTTACCGATCAATTCACCGCCGGTGGTGAGAAACATATTTTTTGCTATAATTAGTTCCATAGCGGCCTCAGCTTCCGCGGCGGTCAGATCTGCCCGCGGTGCCGGCAGCGTAAGCGTAAATGTGTTGCCCAGCGTTGTGGCAAAGGTGTTACATTGAGTGTTTGGGACAATACATTCTTAAGGTTTGAATTAGAGGCTTTTTAGGACATCATGGTGTCCTACGGCACGCAATACAATCGTATCACTTGTCCGTTCAAAAATTATCCGAATATCCATATTTGCATATGCTTCAATAAAAGAAGTGTCTTCGATCTTGTGAGTTTGCAAGGATGGATGCCTTGGGTTATCGGCAAGGTAGCGGAGGGCTTTTAATACTTGTCTTTGCTCCCTTTGCGACAGCAGGAGAAAGTCAGCATCAAATGGTTTGGTTCTTATTATTATTGGCATGGGAAAGCTCCTCCAGATCTTTAATTGCCTCCTCCATGTTGGTAAATGTTTTATATTCGCCGTTTTCTAGGGCTTCTTGGCTCTGCTTCATTTTTTCTTGCCATTCTTTAGTCCAAAAGTATTTTTGATTTTTATCTACCCAGTCGACTGGTCTTAAAAAGATCCCACCATCTTTCTCCTCAATTATGACATAATCTCCCTCATGTAGATTAAGGTCCTTGGCAATTTGGGCTAGACTGACAATCATTCTTTTTTGTATTTGTTGTACAATGGCCACTCGTTTCACCAGCTTTCACAGCTCAGTCGTATATACAGCTTAACCTATTTTGTTAAATATATCAACGAGGGAGGGCCTCCCGTTGGTCATCGTTCCGGGCAGTGTCATGGAACCTTTCTTTTCTTCAAAAGTTCGACATTTTACTTGATGTAAGCTAGAGACTATTGGTGCCATTGTCATAATACCCATTATAGGACACCCCGTAAGGATAGCTAGTTTACAATTTATACCTGTTTGGGTATAAATGATTTCAAATTTAGTATATAATATAATGCAAAAGGGAGTGATGCTGATGGCTGTGGAGCAATCAAAGGTACAGGTGAACATTCCAGACGATTTTGTGCCAATTGTTAATAGCTTGGGGGTCGGGACTTCGTTGGATGACAGGGTCAGACTGTCCCTTGCGATAGGTCTTTTTGCAAGCAAGGCCGCCTCGTTAGCCCAAGCAGCGCAGCTTTCTGGACGGTCACTGTTGGATTTCATGGAGATTTTGAGAAGCCGAGGGTTGCATTGGGGCGAGTATACAGCAGAGCAGCAATCCCAGGACGATGAGTCTCTTAGGAAGTTGCTGGATGAAATGGGAGCCGTAAAATGATTAGGGTTGTTTGCAATTCTAGCCCAATCATAGGTCTTTCTACGATTGGAAAGCTAGATCTATTATGGACTCTATTTGATGATGTTCTTATCCCAGAAGCCGTATTTGAGGAAATTGTCCACGGAAATTTGGTCCAGCATACCAGTGCGATTGAATTGGAGAAGGCGGTTCTGAATCAGAAAATCTCTGTTTTTAAGGTGGAAAATCAGTCAATGGTAGAGCAAGCTGCCTCATTATAAAATTCTATTGGGATGGTTATTTGACGTTTCATTTCTTCGACTGGCCATGCTTGAGGAAGCAGAGTGAAAAGGAAGGTAGAGAAGAAAAGAAGGAAGTAACAAAAAACTTCTTAAAAAAGGTATGGACGTAAAATCAAACAAGAGCGAATCCACATTAAATGCGGGTTCGCTCTTGTTCTCATTATTAGCTCTTCTCAGGAACTAATAAGTTATTAGAATTCATTAAATCAAGATAATTAAACGAGTTAGTCGTGTTCACTTTTGGAATCTGGATTTCAATTTGATCGTTAATCCCAGAATTGGTTGTGCTATAGTTTATTTGTAGGTTCAAAGTCCCAACGCCATCAAGCGAGGCAGTTTGATTTCCACTTAGGGTGTTCATCAGTTGAGCAATTTGAGCTACGTTGAACTTGAAATCAATAGTTCCAATTTCTTGGACAATATAACCGTTAGAAATAGCATATTGCAAATCGATACCTTTATCGCCTAGCAGGGTCGTCTTGTTCAATTGATCCATAATGTTATTAAATTTTACTAAGAACTGGGGTCTATCAGCCTTGAACTTATCAAATTCCTGACTAAAATCATTTAAGGAGTTTGTGTTATCCGGAATTTGATTTAATTCAATAACTTGGGTTATGAACTCCTTCACAAAATCCATAGCTTCTTCGTCCTGCACAAAGTTATTAACAGTGTAGCGGATGAAGTCCTTAAATTGAGCGTCATTAAGTTTTAGCTCATAAATTCGTGCCGATCTAGAACCATCCCTTGTTGTCACATGCTGAATGCCTTTGTCCGTCACATCAATACTTGGATTGAAGCGTTGAGAATAACTGTTCAGGAATTTAATGAAGGTATCATGAAAGTCTTTGTTGAAATTCATGAGCTTGGTCATGTCGATACTCCCAGTTGCCGGGCCACTCATATCAGTGGGACTTAGTACCATATATTCCTTACTTGCAAACTGTGGGGGTAGAACTGCGGTTGCCATGGGTGGAAGTTTGATAATCTCCGTGATTTTTGGAGCACTCCCTGTTAAATCGGATTCGACCCAAAGAGGAATATTCATGGTCATCCCCTCGGTGGCATAATCGACAACCATTTTTGATTTACTAATGGTTTTCTGGGTATTGGATTTTGTTTTAACATCACATTCCAGTTTAGCGTTATTCACAAACATAGCTGTCTGGTTGATCTGTTGTTGCGCATCAGGTTCAAAACCTGTGCCATTCAATTGAAAGGTCATTGTTGTTTTTGAATGTACAGAGTTGAGATTTTGCATTTTCATGCCGGCCTTAAATATCTCCTGCTGATTCGGACTACACCCTGTTAAAACTAGGAGTAAAGTTATTGCCAACGCAACCCAGGTTAGTGATTTTTTAGTCCTCTTAATTTTCCTCGCCTCCCCTTCCTTTATAATGAATTATTATCACAGAATCGCAAGGTTTACAATAATAAATATCTTAATAATTGGACAAACAAAGAAATTATAAGAGTAATACCCCTAATAGTTTATTGCATATCCTAATTAATTACAGGATTAGCGAAGGGTTCAGCATCAAGCTTTATGCAATCTCGTCCATAGTATTAGTGAACGTCTTAATCTTGACAATCAAGCCATAGTTTCTTTAACAACAGTTTCCTTCGATATATTCTTCATGGACACGATTTCGCCTTTAACCAGAGGGATGGCACACAGATAATTTAGTTTATTGCTTGGTGCGCGGTGAACAGGCTGAAAAGAGATTCGATGAATTACTAAGCTTCTATTTTGCAGCGCTTCCTATTTCCATGAAGAATAGGATAAAAGTCAGACAACGCGGTTGTCCTTTTATTTATTTCATGTAAGGATTTACTGGACGATCGACTGCATAAGCATGGACTAGCGCATAGGCAGCTTCAGCCCGAGTTACAGTTTGGTTTGGCTGCATAGTATCCCCGTCAAGTTTCAAAATGCCCAGTCCCCAAGTCAGGGCAATATAGCCCAGCGAATCAGGCTGAATCGTATTAGCATCTTTAAAGGGAACAGCATAGATGCTTTTAACTTTCGCTGACGGTTCCAAGTTAAGATAGCGGATTATTATTTTGGACAGATCTAGTCGGCTTAACTCAGATCCCAGACTCAAATCCTCATGCAGCCAACCTCGATCTTTAGCAATCTTTAGAACATCCTCATCGCTTAAGACACGATCCCGATTATTTCCCTCTGCAGTCAGCATGGCCCGCAGAAGCATACCCACAGTGATTTTCTCATCTGGATGGAAGGCCTCTCCGTATTCTCCAAAGGCCCCGGTCAAGCCAATGATACCTATTTCCTTTTCGGCATAATTTCCCTGAATATCTGTATAGGTGTGGGAACTATACCACTGGGACTGTGATTTGCCATACCCATCCATAGGGTCGCCAGATTTGGCATCGAGCATTGAAGGAATGTACATACTATAATCTGTATTCGGTTGATAGACCAGGCGTATTTCCTGCTGTTCATTTGGCAGGTAAATTAAGGTGTAATTTAGAGTCAACGGGCGTAATTGTAAGAAGTGTTCTGTGACTTGGTCAAGCGGCAGCACGTCTGAGGAACTGGGGAATTCCGAGTTAGACCAGTTCAGATCATAATTGTTCACTTCTTTTGCTACAGTATCTATGGTGATACTCATTCCGTTACTTGAAACTGGAATACCGTTGACGAGCCTACTATAATAAAACATCTGAATATTGGAAGGCATCTTGCCTCCATAGAAGTCATCTGATCTCATTTTGACCAACTTGAAGCGCTCAGGTTGTACACGCTTGAGAAAATCTTCGGCTAATTTTTGGGCGTCGTTACGGGTAATAGGCTTAGCTTTGCCAGGATTTACTCCAGAGGACTGATTGAATCCGATGAAATCCCCAGTCTTAGCATTGACGCGAGCGCTAAGGTAATGCTGTTCTCCCGTTTTAAAAGGTTCACTATGCCACTGTAGATTCCAGACTTGTTCATTGGGGTTTTGCCAGTCCGGATTGAGGCTGGAATTCTGGAGTACAAGGTTTTTAGGAATTCCAATCGTTTTTTTGACGATATTGACTGCTTCAGCTTGGCTGATTTGTTGAGAAGTGTCCGGTTTCTCCTGGTTGGATGAAGCTTCTCCAGACGGAGAAGAAACCTTAGCTGAGGTCGAATTTGCAGATGATGTGGAAGCTGTCGAGACAACTGTTGTACTACGACCCACACTAACAAATTGACGAGCGGCCATCTGGGTATCAGGGGTTACGGGCTTTCCGCTTAGGGCATCAATGGCACCCCCGAAAGAGTTATTGGACAACTGGTATACGAGCAGTACGCGTTGTGGTTCCGGTGCTTGAGGATTCATGATGGGAGGTAAATAATACTGTAATTCAAGCATCGGAGTATCAATAAACACCTGTCGTGCCTGTTCGGCAGAAATTACATTGGACGCTGTTGGAAAATCCAGATCTTGTGTCCAAGTATAGCTGTAGTTTATAATTTGGCCATCCTCGCCGCTGACACTGACATTCACCCCATTATTAGGAAACGGAATATTGTTGACGATACGGATCCAGCGGAAATTATAGGTAAAGGGTTGAGAGTTATTTAACGTCAGAACTTGCTGGTCATCTTTGACAAGCTGCATTTCTGATTGATATTTATTCGCTAGTTTTGTGACCAGATTGGTAGCTATTTTTTCAGCATCACTCGCTGTCAAGACAGGCAGTTTAAAAGAAGGCTGAGGCGATTGATCCCATCGATTGATGTTTAAAATGTCTCCGTTCGTTGCGTCGACCTCGGCATGGAAGTTACCGTTCGGTTGATCGACTGAACTCCAATTTAGGGAATAGGTAGCGCGATTGTTATAGTCATTATAGCCTGTGGACAGTTGTGAATAGTTCTCTGGGATCTTAAAGTTTTTCTTGACTACTTGGACAGCCTGTTCAACTGTGATGCTTGATTTTTCACTGCCTAGGGCACTGGCCGGATAAACCATTAACTGCAAAAGAAGCATAACGATAACCACAATGTTTAAATAGCGAATTTTTCTTAACAACAATTTTCCATCAATCCTTTCTGGTTTTACTTTCTTTCGGGCTTTGCTTACCTCCTTGTTCAAAGCTAGAAAGTGAAATATTTCCACTTTCTTCAATTTATCATGTTTTATATTCCTGTTCTTCAAGTATTATCCTGCAAGCTCAAAGCTTTTTTAGTTTTGAATTTCAATTAGCTATGTAAACTTTCCTCCTTCCCATAGGGCCCATTTATACAATACACTATATAATTCAATGGATTTTTACGAAAATCTTAATAATGGTTACTAAATGGTTACGGAGTGAGAAGCCAATTTAAACAATAGACTTGAAAAAATTAGCATATATTGCATTAAAGAGACATGCCAATTAATTAACAATTGGCAGGGTCCTTATAACTATCCGCCAAGTTGAAGGTCATAGTGGATAGGACTATTTAAGAAGAGAGACTATTCTGAGGTGCCTGCTTGTGCGGTCCAATTTAGGATAGGCATGGAGTTTCTCATGGAAACAGGTGTGAGAAGATCTCATCAGGATGATGGCTTTTTGTTTTTAGGGGGACAAAAGTTAAAATAAATAGTTAGGACAAAGAAGATTATGGATAATAAGTAGGATAACGACAGATTGCAGCGAATAGCTAAATATTAGCAATTCTAATTCCGGATAAATTGGTGCTAAGGCTGCGATGGCAGCGATATGCGGGGAGGTTCGTTGAATGCCGGACACTCAAGGGGAAAAGGTTAACAAGAGATGATCTTTAGGGAGGTGGTTGAAGTTGGATGAAAATCACTTTTTAGTTGTCTCAGGTCCATATAACCCGAAAGACAAACTCAATCTTGCGGCTTATGTAGTTAAAGGTGCTTTTTTAAATGTTAAATGTACATTATGTTTTCTCGTTCTTAACAATGACCTGCAAAGAACGAGAATCGAAAAAAATTATGCGTCATTATTTGACGTTGTTATGAATTATGCCTCTCAGAAATATCAATCATGGTACGATATCCCTCTCTATGTCTGTAATCTTCAACCAGGGGAAAATGGCAATGCACAACTTGAGATATATCCTTCGTCAATTAATGAAGATAACGCTGAGAGAATTGCAGCGCTTGTCTTAGAAGACATGATTATTGAAAAATCAGAAACATTCAACCAGCAGGACTTTAAAATCACCGAATTTGGAAATGTTGCTGAAACAGACTTTTTTCAATATACAATTAAAAATGCAGGAACAGTATTTAGCACTTCTGTGATGGCTAAAAATCCCGCAGATCTAGGGCTTATGGTTCAGCTTATGGATAAGTTAGAGACATTCTCGGTAGATAGTTATCGCGAAGAAGTAATTTTATACATTGAACAGCAATATCCCCTGGAAGCCTTTCAGTCTTTTGTTCGTTACGCACAATTAATTAATCAGGATGAAACCATAGATATCATAGAAGCAATAAACATCGGTTTAGAGATTACGAAATTTTTAGTTGCGAGAATGTTCTATGATTATGCTGATTGGACTGCGGAATGGGCGACCTCCCTGGCGTGTATTCATAAGGAGCATGAATTAGCTTTAGTCGGGTACCGTTGGTTGGGAATTGTAAACGAAGCCCTGGGAAGGATTAATGCATCGAAAGCGGCCTATGAGAATGGCATGTTGCTATTTGATTATGTCAGTGATTTACGGAAAAAAGCCCAATTTTTAATGAGCTTCGGTATTTCCATGATAGTCCTCTCTTCCCATCTGGATTTTGAAGAATTAGATGAGGATGCCTGTGAAACGATTGAGCAGCAAATTCTTGCGCCCGCCCAGAATTATTTTACAGAAGCCCTTACTATGTTTGATCAATTACCGGATAAAAACGCAGCCTTTGCTCGATGTTCTATTCAGCTTGATCTAGCTCGTATTGATGATCTACGTGGCAACTATCAACATTCTTTAAAAAGACTTGGAAATCTTACTAATGGTGACAATGACCTTAATGAGAACCCAAAACTTATGATATCGTTAATAATCTATAGCCTTACAGCCTTAAGAAATCTTTCGCAAAAAGATCTCGCATGGCGAAAACAGTACTTCCTGTACTTGCACCAAGCTGCGGAAATACTCCCTAATATATTCTCTGCGTTTCCTGATAAAGCATGTTTATTAAGTGTTTTAATAGGAGATGCCTTATTAATTTTAGAAAATCCTCAAGATGCTGCAGCATATTTTTCAGCAGCTTATGAAAGGCAACAATTATTGCTTCAAAATGTAATCCTTTCTTCTGGTCCCGGTTCTCAATGCGGAGGTATTGCGGCGATTGATATTGCAGGAAAGCTTCAAAATGCTCTTATCGTACAACATGATTCTTATGAAAACGAGGCTTTAATTTGGCAGGCCTTAGATACTGGCGAACGTCAGAAAGGATGCTTTTTCAGAAGAGACTTATTTTTTCACAGCCAAGCAGCGGACCACGAACTTTCAACCTATTTAAAAAGCAAATACCGGTTTCTGCGTAAATCACTTAGCCAGCATAACATCGACCATCGTCTCTTAATGGCAGACTATCAATGGTTTTTAAAATGGGATGTCGATGCCGGCAACCGATCGGTACTGGAGAATTATGATCAGTCTTTCGAGAAGCCCTTAGATTCTAAACGGATACAATCAATTTTTTCTCAGCAAAAATATCGAACGGCAGTAGTCATGTTTTATGCTACCGATAGAGAAACCTTCGTTTATATCCTTAAAGACCCCTTTGAAACCCCGATAATTATTCGCTTAAATATAAGCAGCAGCGATTTGAGAAAAATATCTGAAAGCTTACATACTGGAATCAACGGAAATGAATATACCTATTCCAAGCAGATAATCTATAACGAGCCAGAAAAGCATAAACTCTTTTTTGCTCCGTTTTTAGCTCTGGCCGACATACTAAAGCCTCTTATTCGACATCTCGATGATGTGGATCTTATTTATATTTCTCCTCATGGTACATGGCATTCTCTTCCCATTCATGTTCTTCTGCTTCCTTTGTTTTGGGAAAAGGGCAGGGTGCCGGGCCTTGTTTACACACCAAGTACTCATCTCTTAGAAATCTTAAATCAAAGACATTTTAACAATCGCCGGCTGCAATATAATCATTATGGTTTGGCAACAGTATATTCTGCAGACGAAAGTGAAAAATCGTATATGAAGGCCCACCAAACTTTTTTAACTTTGCTGCAAGGTACAGAAGTAACTATCAGAGATGCTTTCGGGATACAGGTAACGAGAGACAAGGTTATGGAAGACCTTAATCAAGTAAGTCTATACCATGTCCTTGCCCATGGCTGCTTCCTTGAAGGCCGGCAGGCAATGGACTCGGGCTTACTGCTGGCTGAGCCCTCTGGATTGCCGGACAAAAAGACATCTCCGAAAACGACGGGCACTATGATAATGCTCAATGGTACTTCTGCGTCTCACGTTTCCCTGCAAGCCTGTTCATTGGGTAAAAGATTAGCAGATCACGGTAATGAATTTTGGGGTTTTTGCCGTGCCGTAATTTCTGCTGGAGCCAATAGTGTAGCGGCGCCCCTTTGGGATGCTGATCTATTTTCTTCAACAAGATTTTTTGAACTATTTTACCATAATTGGCTTATCGACCATCAACCGAAGTGGAAAGCCTGGGCCAATGCTCAGCATCAACTGGCATCCGGGTCAGAGTCTCCCCTGTGGTCTCATTTTATCCACTGGGCAGCTTTTCAGTTGATAGGCTTCGGCTATTGAGTTTAACCTAACAAGAAAGGAAGATACATAGTAATGGAAGTACAATCTTTAGCAGATAAAATTTCACAATTGAACTTACTGCAGCTCAAGGATGTTTATGTCAATCTGTTTGAGATGCTGGAACCTGAAAGAGAACTCCTTATCACCCCCAAGGACATAAAACGTAAACTAGAAAAAGATCGCGCCTTATTGGAAGATTTCTGTTTAGAAAGTAACGTTGAAGACAAAAATTACGGGGAATTCAGAGCCATAAAGGAACTTGCTGCTGATTTTCTAATAGGCATTACTGAAAGTTTTCCTGAGTATCGAGAGAAAATAGAAGCTTCTATTATTGAAGCTTCTAAAAAGGGATTTATTGAGGACACATTGCTCCTGGACATTCCCTCAACTGCTCAGCTCATTCCCATAATTTATGCTGTTGCTGTGGCCATACTTCAGCCTCATCTAAAAGTTGATCGTAAAAGGATCCAAGAAAAAAACTCTAGTACTTCAGAGTTTCATTTCGAGTTGAAGCTAGGAACGGATAAAGTTGTTGAGGTTCTTAAGAGCTTATTACCCTATTCAAAAAAAGGGGATTAAATAACGATTAAAATCAATGCTCGGGTCGGAAAAGGCCTTCGAAGATCCTCTCCGGGGGTCGGTACAGTGATTTGGAAACTTCCATTTCTTCAATAATTCGATATTTATTAGGGGTCGCTTTTTCTATCGTATATTGAAGCCGCTAAATGCTTTTGTAGCAGAGGCGCATTGAATTTGGAAAATCGATTAGACCGCAAAATGGTCTGATTGATATGAGGCAACTGACATGATATGATATACCAAGAAATGGATGTGTTTTAGCGAGGGGGGGACGGTGTTTTTGATTGAACGCTCGGCGGATATTGGAACGTATTCTATCTGGTTCCAAAAACATCAGATTTGAAGAGATAGTTGCACTTACGCAGGCATATGGATTCCGGCTAGCCCGAATTAATGGTAGTCATCATATTTTTGTCCATCCAGAGGTACGGGAGTTAATCAATCTTCAAAATGTCAATGGTATGGCCAAGCCTTATCAAATAAGGCAGCTATTGAAACTTGTAGAGCTGAATAATCTAAGGATGGGAGAATGATGGATGTAATGGATTACCACGTAAATATATTCTACAGTGAAGATGATAATGGGTATATAGCAGATATTCCTGACCTAAAAGGCTGCTCGGCCTTTGGAATTACACCCGAAGAGGCGTTGAAGGAGCTGCAAGAAGCCAAAAAGGCATGGCTTGATGCGGCTAGAGCAGAAGGGCTGTTAATCCCAGAACCACGATACCGCCCAATTATTTACCAAGCAATCGGGGGTGGGTCGAACCTGGCATGATCGGGGTTCTGTGAGGGCTTGGGGTCGTGAGATCCCGGCTACTCGATCTTCCCGGATATTGTCAAATCCCTCGGGGTCGACAATGTCAAATAACTTACGGGGCTGAGTACTCGCATAACGTCTCCCGGTGGCCAGTTACGGCAGGTTCCTGGAACCTCTGTTATATCGGAAAATTCAACAGTACTTTATGAAATAGTATGGAGTAATTGATATTTGGCTCACTATAAATTCGTCACCGGTGACGAATTTGACCTACACCCAGGCGCTCATCCTTCTTGGGATCCCGTACTCACTTTGCTCACACAGTTATCTATACGGAGTACGGAGATCTTTAAGAGTAATTCTTAATTAACGATAGGGTTTTTTATTATTGGTCAGTCCCACAAGATAGTCGATACTGGTTATATAGAATTCGGCAAGTTTAATAAGTGAGGTGCTAGGAATATCAAGGGCACCGCTTTCGTATCACAGTCCTCTCGCAAATCCCTTAAACGTTGGTACATTGTATTCACCCCGGGCACTATTCCACAATATGCGATAATCGCATATTGATTACGAAAATCTTAATAATGGTTACTAGAGACATGCCAATTAGTTAACAATTGGCATGTCTCTTTTTAAATAATTTACCAAATTTTGCATATCAGAACGCAACTGGTACGTATAACTGTGTTATATGTGGTTTTATTTTTTAAAACGGTAGGTTAATTAGTAAGGCGTATAATTACGGCTTTTTCTTGAATCTGAATTAATAGGAGGAATTTGAAAATGTACAAGGTAACAGATGAAAAGGAACTACGGATTTTTAATTCCATTTGGACAACGGTCTGGAAGGAAAAGGGTTACGAAACTGAAGGAGAGCATTCCGACGATTCAACAAAATTTATAATTTATTCTGGATACAAACCGTCTGGTACTGTAGAATTTAAAAGTTATAACAAGCAAAGCCCAATTAATCAAGTCTTTCCCTTTTTTCAATTATGTGCTGACTTAAAAATAGGAAACGTTGTCGAGGTAGATAAAATGGCCATACTTAAAGAGTACCGAAGGACACCTGACTTTGGCAAACTGATTCTTCTCGTTTTTGATTATTTTATGAATGAGGACATTAAGTACGGCATAGCTCTTATCGAGCCAAAGCTTTTTCGACTTCTACACATGGCAACTGGTAAGGCAATCCAACCTGTCGGTTCTAAGCTTTTCTACAAGGGAGATTATGTCGTTCCCGTTATATTAAACGGCGAAGCTCTCAACAATACGTTAAAACAACTGCACCACCGTCTATTGAATGGTTTGGGTTTCGAAGAAGCCAGAAAACAAGCGTAGAAATGAAGGCCGATCAATCAATTATTCTAGAGAGTTTTCATATATCGTTTTAGTTCTTCATAGAAGTTCTCACGGGTGCCAGCAAGAACAATTACGATAGTTTCAGTTGGCGTTTCTACAATCGTATAAGCGAGCTCATAACTGGTTTTATTGTAATATATATCACAGCAAAAAATACCAGATAGGTCCCCGCTTTTAGATTCACCAATGTAAGGATCAATAAGAATTTCGTCTACTGTTTTTCTGAAAAGATCCTTAAGCTGTTTTTCTTTGAGCTTTTTTAGGAAGTGAGCAGCGGGAGGTAAAATGACGAGCTTAGGCCTCATCAATTCTCCTCCGTGCCAAAAACATCATCATAGGTGGAATAATTGTTTTGACCTTTGGCCGCAAGCTCTGCTTCTGTAATTAGCCCTTCAACTGCGGGACGAATCTTCTTCCGTGTTTCTTTAAATTTGGTAAGCAACTCTTCGCCGGATAAGCCTAGGGAGATCAAGTCAGCTAAGATTTGTTCATCAAACTCACCGCCGCTCTCACGTACAGGGCGTATCACAATGGTGTTATTTCGGATATAACACTCTACCTCTTTTTCAATCCCCACTTCATTATAAAACTCTATTGGGATGGTTATTTGACGTTTTTGAGATACTGATATACGTTTTTTGAGCATTGGATTACCTCCCCTTCGAACGGCCTGAGACATTACCCTTCCCCCTTTAATATATACAAATCAAATGTCAAGTATTCAAATTTTCTTTGAATCAATGATATCAAAGAAACAAAGAAGGTTCAAGAATGCGATTAGGTTCAAACCTAAACAGCTCCATCTCTTAGTCATAGGATTATTGGGTAAGATGAGGTGGAATAATCACTCTTTTAATGGTAAAATCTAACTGTAGTGCTATGGAAAGGAGATGGAGAGCTATGGTCATTAAAAAACTTGTGCGATTTGACTGGGCTATAAAATATATACTCCGTAACAAAGCTAATTTTGACGTACTGGAAGCGTTTATTTCTAACCTGTTGAAAGAGTCGATAGTTATAGAGAATATTTTAGAAAGCGAAAGCAACCAGGAAGCTGAAAATAGGAAATTCAACCGAGTCGACTTAAAGTGTAAAGATTCCCAAGGGAAACAAATCATCATAGAAATACAAAATCAACGTGAGGCAGATTACCTGCAACGATTGCTTTGGGGTACCTCAAAAGCAGTTGTGGAAGGTTTGGAGCTTGGGACGGGCTATAACGAAGTTGTGAAGGTTATATCGATTAGTATCTTGTATCATACCATGCGGGTGGATGAGCAAGAGAATACAGATTTTATCTATTACGGTACAACAGAGCTCATTGGAATGCATACGAAGAAACCGCTTATTCTTCACGAGTCTAAGGCAAAACACAAAGAAACGCCCGTAGTTACCAGTAAAAACGTCTTCCCAGAATACTATATGATTTATGTGGAAAAGTTTGAGGATATGATTAATGAGGCTATTGATGAATGGGTGTATTTCTTTAAGCATGGTGCAATACGTGAGGACTTTAAGTCACCAGGCATCCTGTTAGCAGCCAAGAAGCTGGATTATCTCATGATGAGCGAGGAAGAACGACGGGGATATGACGACTATCTTGCCTATCTTGGACAGGAGTTGGGGATATTGGATGCTGCTAGAGAGGAAGGTAGGGAAGAAGGCAGAGAAGAAGGCCGAATAATGACGGCCAAATCGGCTTTAAAGAAAGGGTTAGCAGTCGAACTCGTCGCAGAAATAACAGGACTTCCCTTTGAAGAGATTCTAAAATTACAAAGCGATCATCAACAATCACAACCTGGAAGGAGAAACCATGAGTAGTATTTTAGTTACAGGCGGAGCAGGTTATATTGGCAGTCACACTGTTCGAGTGTTACGCGAAAAAGGAGCACAAGTTGTTGTCCTGGATAGCATAGTAACGGGGCATAGAAAAGCAGTCCCCGCAGAGGTTCCTTTCTATCAGGGGGATATCTGTGATGCAGAGTTGGTCAGGACTATTGTAGAATCCCAAGGGGTGGAGGCGGTGATTCACTTTGCGGCGCGCAGCTTGGTGGGTGAATCGATGACTAAGCCGGATCTTTACTTTTATGAAAATACGGCCAAAACCAATCTCTTTGTCGCCAATCTGCTGCAGTTAGGAGTTAATAAAATCGTCTTTTCTTCGACTGCGGCGGTATACGGGCTTCCTGAGACCATCCCCATTCCAGAGGAATCACCGACAATGCCGATCAATCCCTATGGATTATCAAAACTGATGATTGAGGAGTCGTTTCGCTGGCTGGAAAAGGCCTACGGCCTAAAATGGGTTGTCTTACGTTACTTTAATGCAGCGGGGGCAGCGCTCGATGGGGTGATCGGTGAGGAGCATTTCCCAGAAACCCACTTGATTCCTTTAGTCTTAAAGACTGCGCTCGGGCAGCGAGAGGCCATTCAGGTCTTCGGGACGGATTACAACACTCCGGATGGGACTTGTATTCGGGATTACATTCATGTGTTAGATTTGGCAGAGGCACATATCTTAGCTCTTAAAGCTCTGGATCAACAGCTGGAGAGTGGAATATTTAATGTTGGGACGGGTCAAGGGTTTTCGGTACGAGAGGTAATTAATATCGCGAAACGGGTCACAGGAATCGACATTCCGGTGGTTGAAGCAGCAAGACGTTCGGGAGATCCCGATGTGCTCGTTGCTAAGGTGGACAAAATAGAAAAGGCCTTCGGGTTGAAGGCCAAGTACAGTGATTTGGAAACAATTATTTCCTCCGCTTGGAAGTGGCATAAAAACAATCCAGAGGGGTATGAATCGATCAGTTGAATATAGGCTTTTCTATGCGGCGGAAGGACTTTCATTGGTCACAGTTCCGTTGCGCTCAGTCAAAAGTAAACGGCAAGACGCCCCTTATCTCGAATTCCAGATAAGGGGCGTCTTGTTGCATACCTATGGAGATAGGGCCTTTTAAGAATTAATCGATATATCGAATTGACATTTCTTCAGGTATTCTATAGCACTGCTTCATAAAATAAGGCATCCTATTCCAATTGCTTACATTGTAGCCATAGATAGTTCCCGGAGTTTTTTTAAGGATTAATTCATTTGGATTATGATTTAAATGATATCGACTGATAGTGTCTAAGTTAAAATCCTGGGCATAGGATGCCTGTTTATAGCCATTATATTCGGTTCCCAAATTAAATAATCCTAACATGATTATAGTTATGACGACAAGATCTTTAAGAGTCCGCTGCTTATAATATCCAATTATCATAAATAAGGACACACCTATAATAACAAGGGCAAGTTGATAAATAGGGGGATTATTGGCATGATCAATAAGGGGGTTGAGTGTTAATTTTCCCAAATGGGTTAGACTTAAAAGGATCACAATCATGGAAAGTAATAGAAATACTTTGTACCGATAAAAGTTGATAAAGGAGTAAACTATAAAAATACTCATCAATAAGAGTGACGGGAACATGATTTTATAAGCTTCGGCAAACCTTGCATCAGCAACAAAGAGCATCAGTTGGGCACCTATAGCATTGATACTATTATAAAACAAGAATGGATAACGTTGGTTAATTAAAATCAGCAAGGCTATATAAACAATGCTAATTAAATAAACAGCTGCAAAGACTATCAGACAAAGACTCAATAGTGTATTGGGAGTCCCCCCTGAAAATAAATGAATAGGATATTTCTTATACAGAACAACATAGATGTAACCTAAAATACCTATGGTTAAAGCTGCGATAAGCAGACTATGCCATAAAAAGGCAATTTTCTTGAAATCTTGATTTCTAAAGCTATAAAGCCAAACTAGGCAACATAAGCAAATAATTAGTACGTAGCCTGAGGCAGGAATTGAAAAGATATTGGTTTTTAATAGTCCTGAGGCAACATCTTTCAAATTCACGACGTGACCGGTCTGTCTTTCAAATAACATTCGTTTAATTGAGCCGTAGGTTACAATACTATACCCACCGAATAGAGCCAAATAGTAGGGAACTAGACTTTGTAAGATATTTTTCTTTCGAGAAATTTTAAAGTACGCCGGAATCAAAACCATATAGCCAATGCCCATCGCGCCAACTTGTTGCGTTGATGATCCAACCAAAAAAGCAAGCAATAGAATCCAATAATTCGTTTTAGGATTCGGCATTTTTACATAGTGATTATGAAGGGTGTATCCGTACAGTAGCACGAGGGCAGTTGGGTAAAGGTAATTGAAGGCGCAGGCCGCATAATATATTGTAGTATTGGCTATTTGTATAGGTAGGAAGATAAAAAAAAGACTTGAGCAAAGACTAGCAACCACAATTTCATCCTTAATTCTAGAATTGTGATCTTCAGGATAAGAAGTACTAATTTTGGCAATTAGGATGGCTGTTAGCGTAATGACTAATGGGTTAAAAAGCCTAAAAACATAGATATTGTACTTCAAGATAACGAGCATCATGGTTCCGATCCAGACTCGGCCATTACCATTTAATTGGCCCAGCATAAAATTAGGTAGATTGCTCAGACCATAGGATGCATCTCTACTGTAATATAGATCATCAGCGTAAAGGAAGATGTGCTGATGAATTAACAGCATAACTATCAGGAGTAAGCAAAACACTTGATATTTTTTGTTCCTTAATTTTCCCACTATGCCTTTAAACACAAAATCACCCTTTATATATGGCCCGTTATTTTTTAATATTAAGCATATTTTTGGATATTTGTCAAATTAAGTAAAGATCCTGCAAATTGATCTTAAGTCAGAACATGAATTTTCAAGTGATTAAAAGAGTAATTAAATTAGGAATATGTTATAATCTAATTAAACATTCCAATATCTGGGAGGAGTTTCTGTTGATTTCAGTTATCATGCCTGTCTATAATGAAGGAAATCAAATATATTCTAACGTCGTTAAGGTAATTTCTATCTTAGCACGAAATAAAACTGAACATCAAATTGTCCTGGTGAACGATGGCTCGTCAGATAATTCTTGGAGTGAGATGCAACGATTGAGCAGAGACTATGCCAATGTTTTGATCATTAAATTGAGTCGAAATTTTGGCAAAGAAGCGGCTATATGTGCTGGTTTGGAAAATTCATTAGGTGATGCCTGCTTAATACTTGATTCTGATTTACAGCACCCGCCCGAGATGATTCCCGAAATGATACGCCTTTGGCGCGACGAGTGCTATGATGTTGTTGAAGGCGTTAAATCTCACAGAGGAAAAGAATCTCTAGCTGGAAAGTTTGCGGCATTAACGTTTTATAAGTTTTTTAGAAAGACAACAGGAATCAACTTGAACAGTGCATCGGACTTTAAACTCTTAGATCGCAAAGTAGTCGATTCCTGGAAGCAAATGAATGAATCTATTACATTCTTTAGAGGCATGTCTGCGTGGCTGGGCTTTAATCGAATTCAAGTACCTTTTAATGTTCAAGAACGAGTTAATGGGACCACGAAATGGTCGAAAGCCAATCTAATAAAACTTGCCATTCATTCAATTACCTCATTCTCTGCGCTGCCTCTTCATTTGGTAACTTGTTTAGGCACAGTTTTGCTTATTGTTGATGTTGTTTTAGTGACACAAACAATGTTTATGAAGTACACTGGTAAAGCATCGACTGGTTTTACGACGGTTATCATTCTTATTCTAGGGGTTGGCAGTCTCATCATGATTAGTTTGGGGATCATTGGTGTTTATCTTTCGAAAATTTACGATGAAGTAAAGCACAGGCCCAGGTATTTAATTTCAACGATGTTAGGAAAAGAGCTTAATGATGAATAAAGAGCTGGATGATCCGGTTAATCTAAAAGAACACAATATACAAAGACAATTTACTAGGTACTTATTAGTTGGTATATCTTCTGCCACCATTGAACTTCTGATTTTTTACTTTTTGAGAATATTATCTCTTAATCTTACACTATCTAATATAATGGCTGTTATCATTGCCACACTGTTCAATTTTTTTGTAAATAGAGGTTGGTCATTTGCTACTAGTTCAAAATTAAATCGCAGTTCTATTTTATATCTTACTCTATTCCTTTTGAACCTGGCTTTCAGTACTAATGCGATCAGATTAATGGTTAGGTCGGGGTTCGTTGAAGTATTTGCAAAGTTATTAACGATGGTTCTGATAACGATGTGGAATTTTGTTCTTTACCGTAAGATAATTTTTAAATAGCCTAGTAGTGGCATAAAAACAATCCGGAGGGGTATAAATCTAAGAGCTGATTGCTTCCCTTGCGCGAGGAGGTTAGATTTGAATAGCGCGTTAAAAGTCATAACCGGCATTGTGAACTATTTCCACGACAAATTAATCCTATCGACTCATTACATGGGTCTGAATCTTAGCGATAAACAGCTCCATTTCCTAGTCATAGGATTCTTGGGAATCGTTCTTTTTCTACTTGTACACAAGTTATTCCAGTATCTTATCCGCTATAGCCTGACGGCGATCTCGTTTATTTATACATTTACGGTCCTCGTTGTTATTGTGTTTGCTATTGAGATTGAGCAGAAAATAACGGGTCGTGGCCATATGGAATTTCAAGATATTTTAGAGGGCCTCTGGGGTTTTCTGGTTGCGTTTTTAATTTACGTGGGCTGGGTAATTATTGTTTATTACTTAAAGAAGTTGTTGGCTCATCTGCGTGCTTCGCCGCGTAAGAAGTAGGGTCAAGAACGTAGGGCGAAGAAAGCAATGGCAATCAGTCCGATGATCAATGAACCAGTAATAATAAGGATGTCTTGACGTGTGGGTAAACGAGTGGACTTTTTGAATTGTTTCCATGGCATACTATCTCACTCCTTACAGTTTATGGAATACAATATTCTTGGCCTGGTAAGGTTATTCCTGCCTGCTGTTCTGTCCGAATATTATAAATTTAACTTATTATGATACTTAGGTATTACTATGAGCTTAGCAAATTGAACGAGCTTATCCCATTGAACTGAAACTTTATTTGACAAATGAAGTCGCTAAATGCTAAAATATTTAAATGTGGTGACTTCTCACCGCAACCGCTCGAATCAGGTGTTCAACAGGTTTTTTGCTTTATAAAAAACCGACCTGCAATGGCGAGTCTAGGGCATGGGAGGTGTAATAAAAATGTACGCAGTGATTGAAACCGGTGGTAAACAGTTCAAAGTTCAACAAGGTGACGTAGTTTACGTTGAAAAGTTGGACGCTAACGTCGGAGATGCCGTAACGATTGATAAGGTTCTCCTCGTGGAAAATGACGGTGTGGTTAAAGTTGGAACCCCAGTTGTGGCTGGTGCTACAGCAGTGCTTAAAGTCATAGAGCACGGCAAAGGGGAGAAGGTTATTGTCTTCAAATTCAAGTCCAAAAAGAACTATCGACGCAAGCAAGGACATCGTCAACCCTACACAAAAGTTGTTGTCGAAGCGCTCCAAGCGTAAGAAGCTAGATGGTATACGTTTCATAGTTTGGGCAGATGAACAAGGGCGGATTCGCGAATTCGAGCTGTCAGGACATGCCGGGTTTGCAGAAGAAGGCTCAGATATCGTCTGCGCGGGTGTTTCTGCTCTGAGCATTGCAACCGTCAATGGGTTGGAACATTTCTTGTCGGTAGCCCCGAGAGTTCAAGAGGAAGATGGACATCTCACCTGTGAACTTCTGGAGATTAAGGAGCAAGAACTGGAAAGCGCTCAGTGGATCTTGCAAACTATGACGTTAGGCATTGAACAAATACAAATGACTTATGGTCAAGATTATATATTCATAGATCGAAGGAGGTGGACTCCATGCTAAAAATGAACCTGCAACTTTTTGCCCATAAAAAGGGGGTTGGTAGCTCACGAAATGGTCGTGATAGCAACGCTCAACGTTTGGGTGTGAAACGTGGCGACGGCCAATTTGTAACCGCGGGTACGATTATCGTACGTCAACGCGGAACGAAGTTTCATCCCGCTAAAAACTGTGGTCTGGGTAAAGATGATACCTTATTTGCGCTGATTGATGGCTATGTGAAATTCGAGCATAAAGATCGGACTCACAAACAAGTTAGTATTTATTCTGAGCGTACAACACCGGTGGCTGTAGCCCAATAAGCTATTTCTGATTCACCCCTGGGTTTTCCCAGGGGTTTATTCGTGTATATGTACATAAGCGAGGTCGCCTATCCTAAAAGGAGCATTCACAGCGCAGGAGGTTTCTGCTCTGACCAAAGCAGAGGAGGATTTCCCGCTTGGAGTAGTGGGGACCTGGGGTGCGAATGAAGTTTTAAAGTGAGAGGAAATCGATGCATATGTCAGAGGTTGAACACGTTTTATTGTCCGAACTGCTTGAGTGGTATCGTCTACAGAGGCATGATTTTCTGAATCACTGGCAGGTGATCATGGGAAATTTACAACTTAATCAGCCCGAGAAGGCTCTGGCCTACATGCGGGAGATGATCGCTGAACCTCAAGAAGAGCAAAAAATAGCGCAAATACCAGAACCGCAACTAGCAGCGAGTTTGCTGGGTTTTCTTATCCGTCTGAGGCGGGAAGATATTACGGCGACGATTGATTTTCCTGAGGGGATGAAACAGGAAGATTTTTGGCAAGATCATTGGCGAGAGGAATATGGAGAAGCCTTATACGGGTACACTAGAGAATGTCTGGAATTGTCTGCCCAGTTTAGGCAGTTGGGAAAGCTGGATGCGGAAGTGTTTTTGTACGATGAACCAGGAGGATTATCTTGTCAGTTTATCTTATTGGATGAGGAAAATGTTCTCTTGGATAAAATGGCTAAGTTTATTATAAATCCCAAATAGTTAATGTGGTTTCGAGAGCGTGACAATTAAGGAGAATCAAGTATGTTAATGTTTTACGATCGGGCAAGGATTTATGTTAAAGGTGGAGATGGCGGGGCGGGTGCTGTGGCGTTTCGTCGAGAGAAATACGTTCCTGAAGGCGGACCAAGCGGTGGAGACGGCGGACGCGGAGGGGATATTGTTTTTGTTGGCGATGAGGGCCTAAGAACTCTCGTGGATTTCCGTTATAAACGGCATTACAAGGGCGACCGAGGGGACCATGGACTGGCCAAGAATATGACCGGCAGGAGTGGAGAAGCTTCTGTACTTCGTATTCCTGTGGGAACAGTCGTCTTAGATGATGAGAGCGGTGAACTCATTGCGGATATAACGGAGCATGGACAACGAGTTGTTGTTGCTGCCGGTGGACGGGGTGGCAGAGGTAATGCTCGTTTTATGAGTAATACGAATAAAGCCCCTACCTTAGCGGAAAATGGGGAACCTGGTGTGGAACGCTGGCTGCGTTTAGAGTTAAAGCTGCTGGCTGACGTGGGGCTGGTAGGTTTCCCGAATGTGGGGAAATCGACGCTTATTTCTAAAGTCTCAGCGGCCAAGCCGAAGATTGCCGACTATCACTTTACAACCCTAATTCCTAATTTGGGCGTGGTCGAGCTGGAGGATGGGCAGAGTTTTGTGATGGCCGATATTCCGGGGCTGATCGAGGGCGCCCATACGGGGGCTGGTTTGGGGCACGAATTTTTACGCCACACCGAGCGGACTCGCTTAATTCTGCACGTTCTGGATATTTCTGGTTCGGAAGAACGAGATCCGCTGGAGGATTTACGGATTATTCAAGATGAACTGCGGCAATATAGTCCGGAGCTGGCTCTGCGACCCGTAATCATTGTGGGCAACAAGATCGATATTCCCGGTGCTGAGGAACATTTGCAGCGTCTCAAAGAAGCGGTCGACGATCAGCAGGAGATTTTCGCAGTTTCCGCAGCGACGGGGGAAGGCTTACAAGCCTTGATTTATCGTATTGCTCAGCTCTTACCGGATATCCCGGCACCGGAGATTTTCAACCTGCCTGCTGAACACTTGGTCACGAAGGTGCAGTCGGATAAGCGGTTTGAGATCTCTAAAGAAGAGGATCTATTTATTGTCTCCGGGAAAGAAATCGAGAAACATGTGAAGATGACGTTCTTTGAGAGCGAAGCGGGTGTCTATCGTTTGCAAAATATCTTAAAAGCTATGGGCATCGATGACGCCCTAAAAGCTGAAGGGATTCAAGCAGGGGATAAAGTGGAGATCGCGGGCGTCAGGTTTGACTGGGAGTAGGAGGATGATCAGAATTTTGGGCGTTTGGGGGTAACGGGTGTGAAAAAACTTCTCTGGTGGGGAATTGGGGCAGTGCTGGTGATTCTTGTATTAGGCTTGGGTGGCTGGTGGGCTTGGGGGAAAGTTCAGGGCCCACTGCAGGTTAAGGCTGGGGCGGTAGCGCCAATCTCGATGCAAGAAGATGTTTATGCCACGGGGAGCGTTGTGCCCGTATTCCGCCAGGAGGTTGTCGCCTTAAACCCGGGGCGTGTTGCTAAGGTAGCGGTGCAGGTCGGGGATTCAGTTAAAGTGGGGCAGACTCTGGTCAGCCTGGATACAACCCTCGAAGATGCTCAAGTAGCTCAAGCGAGGGCGAATGTTGAAGCGGCGCAAACGAATGTCGATGCAGCCCTGCCCAGCCTGTTGGCGCAAAGTAAAGCGGCTTTAAAACAGGCTCAAGAGGCTCTTAAGGTTGCCCAAGTGCAGCAGGGACTGCAGATTTATAAGGCCACGCTGGCTGGGACCGTTCTGGAGGTTAATGCCCAGGAAGGAAATACTTCTCCCGTCCAACAGCCGCTGGTTATTGTGGCTAATCTGGCCCAGATGAATGTTGAGGCGCAACTTAATGAAGTGGATGCCGGGAAGGTGAAATTGGGCCAGAAGGTGACGGTTACCAGTAAGGTGTTGGGAAATACATCAGTGCAGGGCACTATTGCCGAGATTGCTCCGGAGGCGGTTTCTCAACTAAGTGCCCAGGGTAATGTCTCGCCAACGGTGAGCGTGACGATTCGTTTAGATCAAGTGCCTGCCGGTCTGAAGCCTGGTTTTACTGTGTCAATCCAAATCATAGCGGCGACTAAAGCAGGCGTATTAGCGGTCCCTCAAGAAGCTCTTTTTCAAGAGGGAAGCAAAAACTATGTTTACCAGATTAAAGAGAGACGACTGCTGAAGACTGAAGTGAAGGTCGGTATTGGCAATGACACGCATCAGGAAATTACTTCCGGCTTAAAAGCCGGAGATTTGGTAGTGCTAAATCCTTCCAACGATCTTGAGCCGGGGCAGCGGGTGACGCCGGATACGGAGAGTGGCGGGACATGAGCCTACTCGAAGGGCTGCGCGGTGCCCTCTTTAGTCTGCGCACGAATAAGCTGCGCTCCGGATTAACGATGCTGGGCATTATCATCGGGATTGCTGCGGTCATTGCTGTTGTGACCATTGGTCTGGGCGGTAAGGCGGCGATCATGCAAGAGATGGAGAAAAGCGGCGTTAATTTGTTTGTGCTGTACACGAAATCGGTCGGGCAGACTGGACAGGCTGAAGGCGATCGCTTAACGGTTCAAGACGGAGAAAGCTTAAGACGGGCCCTGACCCAAGTCAAAACGCTGCTTCCAGCGAGTATTGAATATACGACCTTGGAGGTCAACCAAAAGCATTCCTCGGCCATGATCGTCGGAACGACTCCGGATTTCGCGGAGCTGCGCCATAGGGAGATTGCCAAAGGGCGTTTTTTCTCGGCTGAGGAATTTTCGGCCGATCGTCGCGTGGTTGTGATTGATTCGACGATCACGGACAGTTTATTTGGCGCGGGAAATCCGCTAGGGCAGCAGGTCATTATCCAAAATGTGCCTTGTCGGGTGATCGGGGTCTTAGCGAAGGATACCTCATCCTTCGCCCAGTTTGATGTTGGGCCTCAGAATTCTTATGCCTATGTGCCTTGGGGAACCTGGTCGGATATTTTCCAGTCCACACGTGTCGACCAGCTGGAAGGTGCGACCTACCTGGAGTCTGATTTGGATAACACCATCTCTAGTGCCCAACGCATCTTGAACGTGCGTCACGGGACAACGGATCAGTATGAGGCTTATAATGTGCAGCAATTGGTTCAATCGGCCAATAAAATTACGCGCATTCTAACCAGCATCATTGGTTTGGTGGCTGGAATCTCCCTATTTGTAGGGGGAATTGGCATTATGAATATGATGTTGGTTTCTGTGACCGAACGCACTCGGGAAATCGGGCTGCGTAAAGCCGTGGGGGCTAAAGAGAAGGATATTTTGACCCAATTTTTATTGGAAGCGATTGTTTTATCTCTCGTCGGGGGAATGCTGGGCATTGCCGTGGGGGTTGGGAGCGCGTTATTGGTAGCCCATCTCCTAAGTTGGCCTCCTCTTTTGTCGGGCTGGGCGATTGTATTGGCCTTTTCTTTTTCCATTGGTGTCGGATTATTCTTCGGTTTTTATCCTGCGTTAAAGGCGGCCAAACTCGAACCAATGGCGGCTTTGAGATATGAGTAAATTGTTTAAAATCTAAATTTCAATTTAAATTTTTTAAAAAAAGTATAATTGTGACCTGCAAAGGCTATGAAAGTATAGGGGGCAGATATCCGTGTTAACAGGTAAGCAAAAACGTTTTTTAAGAGCCATGGGGAATGAAATGGTTCCCATTCTGCAAGTGGGTAAGGGCGGAATCGTGGAGACGGTGGTCACTCAAGCGGACGAGGCCATAGAAGCCCGCGAGCTGATCAAGGGTCGAGTTTTACAAAATTGTTTGGAAGAACCGAAAACTGTGGCTGCCGAACTGGCTGAACAGACTGGAGCCGAACTTGTGCAAGTGATTGGGCGTAATTTCTTATTGTTTAGACAATCGAAGAATAAGCCGCTGATTGAATTACCGAGGTAGATTTCAAGTTGTCGCTTGAGCGTGGGAACAGCTGCGGTATCGGTTGGTTGAGCTTTTTGACTCTTAAAAAGTGAAAGGCAGGATTTTAATGTCTTTGATTGAAAGGTTTGCTGTCTTATTCGGCGTCCCAGACTTTATTACTCCTCAAATGTCTTTTTTTGTGTCTGAGGCTGAAATGGACTTAGTGGTCCGGCTGAACGGACAAAAACGTTCAGTCTCTGAAATTGCTACCGAGTTGAAATGCTCACCAAGCCAAGCCTTCGATTTGCTGGAAAGCAGCTATGCCAAGGCAGTCCTCAATAAAGAGAAGCGTCAGGGGGAAGCCGTTTATTTTACGGCTGATTTCTATGAGCGCTTGGATTATCTGTGCAAATTTGATGAGCAGTATCAGACTTTAGATAGGGAACTGCTGCGGGCTCTGGAGCAATGGTGTTATGAGGTCTATGCAGAGAGGATGAAGCCCTATCTGGATCAACTTCAGAAGAAAGAAGCAGTGGAGAGAGCTCCGGAAACGTTTGAACTGATAGAGAATCTGGAGGA
This sequence comes from Desulfosporosinus sp. OT, assembly GCF_000224515.1. Classification (GTDB taxonomy): domain Bacteria; phylum Bacillota; class Desulfitobacteriia; order Desulfitobacteriales; family Desulfitobacteriaceae; genus Desulfosporosinus. Next base: position 69,187 of record NZ_AGAF01000187.1, read on the forward strand.
ATTGTTTAACTCGGTTAGCAAAATTCGTGTTGTTCCTTGTAATTGCCGTAAGGTAGCGGGTCACTGCGGTCGGCCGACGGAAACTTGTTTAAGTTTTGACGACTCAATAACAGATCGGACCCAGGGTAGGGAGCTAACCAAGGATGAAGCACTAGAATTGGTCAAGGTAGCCCATAAAAAGGGGCTGATGCATCAGGTGAACAGCGACTGGAGGACGAGCGGTGCGACCTATATGTGTAATTGTTGTTCATGTTGTTGTTATCCGACGCGTCTGGCTCAAGAAAAGGGCAGCAAGGGCGTATTTCCAGTGATTCAATATGTTGCCCTACAGGATGAAGTTAAGTGTACGCATTGTGGGGCTTGCACTAAACGCTGTAATTTTTCAGCATTTTTTAAGGGAGAGAGTGACGTTGAGGTTAACAGTCAGGTTCGGAGAAAAGTCGAGTTTGACCCGGAAAAATGTTGGGGATGTGGGCTCTGTGTTGATGCTTGCCCAAATAAGGCCATCATGATGATTTCGTGTTGAAGGGTTTAATTGGCTGCTTTTAATTCTTGAGGTGGATGGACAAACTTTCTCTCTTCCTGTAAAATAGTGGCATATAGAGAGGTTCGTGATTCACCTAGAGAGGAGTAAGGCATGGACCAAGAAACACGGGAAATGTTTGGAAAAGTCCTCGGAATACTTGAAACCATGAAGACAGACGTTGCAGGATTGAAGACAGACGTTGCGGGATTGAAGACAGACGTTGCGGGATTGAAGACAGACGTCGCGGGATTAAAGACGGACGTCGCGGAACTGAAGACAGACGTCGCGGAATTGAAGACAGACTCCACTTCATTGAAGACGGAGATGAAGTTACTGAAACAAGCAATGGTTGCTTTTGGTGCTCGTCAAGACGAGATGTATCTAATGCTTAAGAGCAGAGAAGAAAGTCATCTACGGATGAAGGCTTTGGAAGAAAAGAGCTCAGTTTCTGTAATCGAGAGAGATCAATTGAAAATGGAGTCGGCTAAAATAGTTGGGGCTCTACGTCGTGGAGCTCATGAAATTTTGAAAGGATTGGGCGATGAAGAGGTTTCCTAGCTTAAATCTTTGTGATGAGCGTGTTCTCGTCCCATAGCTGTGCCAATAGGCACAAGTTATGGGACTTTTGTTTGGGCAACCTTTACTGAAACATGATATAATAAGATGTTCTACAGCTTTTGCTAAGGAGAAGAGGAATAACGATGAACATCTTAACGGCTGAGAATTTGACGAAAAGTTATGGCGAAAAACTACTTTTTGCTGATATTTCCTTTGGGATTGACGAAGGGGAAAAGATAGGAATTATTGGGGTTAATGGGACGGGTAAGTCCACTTTGCTCAAGATTTTGGCGGGTGTTGAATGGCCGGATCAAGGGAAAGTGACGATGGGAAACAGTGTGCAGCTCGATTACCTCCCCCAAAATCCAGATTTCGAAGATACAGCCACGGTCTTACAACAAGTCTTTAAAGGGAATTCTCCGGTAATGCAATTGTTGCGGGAGTATGAAATGGCTTTAGAAAAGCTGAATGATGACCCGGAACAGTCTAAGTTGCAACAAACGTTGATCACTCTAGGGCAACAGATGGATGAGCTGGACGCTTGGCAGTTAGAAAACGAGGCGAAAGCGATTCTAAGTAAGCTCGGCATTTCCAAATTCGATACTCTAATTGGGACCCTGTCCGGCGGACAGCGCAAACGGGTGGCCCTGGCGAGTGCGCTTATTAATCCGGCGGATATACTGATCCTTGATGAGCCAACGAACCACATTGATAATGATACGGTGGATTGGTTAGAACAATACTTGAATCGACGCAAAGGTGCTTTGGTTATGGTAACGCATGATCGTTATTTTCTCGACCGTGTTGTTGGTCGAGTGTTAGAGTTAGATCAGGGGAAACTTTATCCCTACCCCGGAAATTATAGTCGTTTCTTGGAATTAAAAGCGGAGCGGGAAGAGCAAGTCGAGGCAACCGAGAGGAAACGCCTAAATCTCTTTCGCAATGAACTGGCCTGGATGCGCAGGGGTGCTAGAGCCCGGACGACTAAGCAGAAGGCTAGGATCGAGCGCTTTGAAAAGTTGGCTGCGGATAAGCCCACGGCCGGGACAGATCGGATTGAAATCACGGCGGGAGCATCTCGTTTGGGAAAGAAAATTATGGAATGTTCGCATGTCCAGAAAGCGTTTCCTGACCGGGGTGTGGTGATTAAAGATTTCGATTATATTCTCTTAAGGAATGATCGGATAGGGATTATTGGTCCCAACGGGAGTGGTAAGTCCACTTTGTTAAACTTGATCGCTGGTCGTCTGACGCCGGATGGCGGGAGCATAGAACTCGGGTCTACGGTCAATATCGGATATTTTGCCCAGGAAAATACCTATTTGAATCCCGATATTCGCGTGATTGATGAGCTTAAAGCGGTGGCTGAAGTGATTCCTACCGCTGATGGTGGATTTTTGACGGCATCGCAAATGTTGGAGCGGTTTTTATTTCCGCCGGCTGCTCAATGGACGCAGATCGCTAAGCTTTCCGGTGGAGAAAAACGTAGGCTTTACCTTTTGCGGATTCTGATGGGTGCTCCGAATGTCCTCTTATTAGATGAGCCGACCAATGATTTGGATATTCAGACCTTGACTATTTTAGAAGGCTATCTGGATGAATTTCCAGGTGCGGTGATTGCTGTTTCCCATGATCGGTATTTCCTCGACCGGGTGACAGATAAGATCTTTGCTTTCCAAGGCGAGGGGGCCATTCGGTCCTATGTAGGCAATTACTCGGACTATCGAGAACAAGTTTATGCGGCTGAGCAGGAGGCCGCGCAGGCGACCCATCTGGATTCTTTGGCTAAAGCTTTAAAAGGCCAGGGTACCTCAGCGGCCAAGGAAGAAGCGTCGAGAAAGAAAGAACGCCCTCTGAAGATGACCTATAAAGAGCAGCAGGACTTTGCGCAAATTGAGGCTCAAATCGAGCAGACGGAAGAGGACTTGCAAAAAAACAGTCAACAGATGAATGAGATGGGTAGCGATTTTGGCAAGCTAACTGAGTTAGTTGCTATCCAACAAGACCTGGAAAAGAAACTGGATGATATGCTGGAACGTTGGACGTATTTGAATGAACTGGCCGAAAAAATAGCCCAAAACAAGGGATAGGTGCGAGGTGCGAGGCACGAAATACGAATCACGAAATACAGACGTATAATACGCATTTCGAACTATGTAACGTGTTACACGAAAGCTAGTTTAGCCTTATAATAATTGGAGGATCATTAATATGGATGAGAAGATGCTTGAGCAGATGAAACGATTGGTCGAAGAAAAAAAGCTGAAGAGTGCCCAACAAGGTGGACCCATTAAAGCTACGCAAAAGATTGGGGAGAAGCGGAAGGGCACTAAACGTCGCAAAGTCGGCGGAATGTTTGACAAATAATATCTTTAGTTGTTAAACATTGATTCATCCAACACAATCTATTAAGTTGCAATAAGGGGAGAAGTTTAGTCAGATGAGCATTTTAAATGTGGAAAATGTCAGCCATGGCTTTGGTGGGCGTAAAATTTTAGAGGACGTGAGCTTTCGTTTATTAAAAGGGGAACACGTTGGCCTGGTGGGGGCTAATGGAGAGGGCAAATCAACTTTTCTCGATATCATTACGGGCAAGTTGATGCCTGATAAAGGGAATGTTGAGTGGTCAAACCGGGTAACGGTCGGTTATTTAGACCAACATACAATTTTGACCAAAGGAAAAACGATTCGCGACGTTCTCAAAGAAGCGTTTCAAGGGATGTTTGATTTGGAAGCTGAGACTTTGGAGATGTATAACCGAATGGGCAGCGTCTCGGAAAGCGAAATGAACAAACTCTTGGAAGATGTCGGAGAGATTCAGAGTATCTTGGAACACAATGGCTTTTATATGATTGATGCCAAAATCGAGGAGATTGCTAATGGACTGGGGCTTGGGGAAATTGGTTTAGAGAAAGATGTTGAGGATTTGAGCGGGGGTCAGCGCACGAAAGTTTTACTCACGAAACTCTTGCTCCAAAATCCCAGCATTCTAATTCTTGATGAGCCGACGAACTTTTTGGATGTCGAGCATATTGAGTGGTTGAAGCGTTACCTTAATCAGTATGAAAATGCGTTTATTCTCGTTTCTCACGATATCACCTTTTTGAATAGCGTCATTAATGTCATTTATCATGTAGAAAACGCTGGTTTGACACGTTATACCGGAAACTACGAACAATTCACGGAGCTTTTGGAAATTCGAAAAATCCAGGAGATTAAAGCTTATGACAAGCAGCAAAAAGAAGTCGATCGCTTAGAAGACTTTATTGCTCGCAACAAAGCCCGGATTTCGACGACTGGGCGGGCCAAGAGCCGTCAGAAGCAGTTGGAAAAAATGGATCTGCTGGAGCGGCCGAGAGAGAAAATCCAACCAAAATTCAAATTTAAAGAAGCGCGGACACCGAGTAAACTGATTTTTCTGGCTAGAGATATTGTGCTGGGTTATGATGAACCGTTGACGCGTCCTCTAAATTTGACCCTCGAACGAGGACAAAAGGTTGCTATCCGGGGAGTCAACGGCTTAGGTAAATCCACCTTGCTCAAGACGTTGTTGGGGTTTATTCCCCCGGTTTCCGGTGAAGTAGAGCTGGGGGATTTTCTCGCTCCTGGTTATTTCGAGCAAGAATCCAGTCGCAAAAATGAGAAGACGGCGTTAGATGAGGTTTGGGGTGAATATCCCGGGCTCACGAATGCTGAAGTGCGCGGAGCCCTGGCACGCTGCGGTCTGACTAAAGAACACATCTCCAGTAAGATGATGGTCTTAAGTGGCGGAGAGAACGCTAAAGTTCGGCTTTGCAAGCTCATGCTGAAAGATGTTAATTGGTTAGTCCTCGATGAGCCAACGAATCATTTAGACGTGGATGCTAAGGAAGAGCTTAAGAAAGCAATTACGGATTATCGAGGGACGGTGCTTGTTGTTTCCCACGAACCGGAATTTTACGAAGATTGGGTAACCGATGTGTGGAATCTGGAGGAGTGGACGACGAAGATCGTGTAACTCGGTATACACTTCTGGCATACTATGGCATAATACATGTAAGAGAAAATGGTATGTTTAAGAGCCTAAGAAGAAATTAGAAAAGCCGTCGGTAATAATGTTGAAGTTAAGTAGCTTTAGCTGGAGAAGAGAATCATGAGTAATGCTCTAAAGAGAAAAGTTAATAGATTAGGCATCATGGGCGGAACATTTGATCCGATCCATAATGGTCATCTTGTTGCTGCGGAAATGGCGCGTGGTGAGTTTAATCTAAGTAAGGTGTTATTTATTCCTAGTGGGACGCCACCTCATAAAAATAGTCGGGACGTCTCTGCTGCAAATTTACGTTATGAGATGGCTGGACTGGCTATTAAAGATAATCCGGAGTTTGATCTTTCTGCTCTGGAGATTGAGAGAAAAGGCCTATCCTATACTGTGGAAACGTTACGCATTTTGCGTCGCACCTGGCCGGATTATGAACTTTATTTCATTACGGGTACGGATGCTCTTCTGGAGATTTTTTCCTGGCGTGAAGCTGAAGAAATCTTGACGATGATTCAATTTATCGGTGCCGCACGTCCTGGGTTTGATGCGAGCGATTTTCTTTTGAAAGTTCAAAAAGAGCATCCGGAAACTAAGGGCAGGATTCATTATTTAGAAGTTCCGGCTTTAGCAATCTCCTCAACGGATATACGGGCGCGGGTCCGACATGGACAACCTATTCGTTACCTTTTGCCGGAGTCAGTTCGTCTCTTTATTCAACAACATGGGCTTTATATTACTGAAGAAAATGCCTGATACGATACATGATTTCGTGTTTTTATGTCTTAGTTCGCATACTCTATTTGGATTTGATCATACTAAAAGCGATCAATGAATCAATTCAAAGAGGTGGGTATTGCTATGACAACAACACTTTATGTCGGAAATCTCCCGTGGAATACTACAGCGGACGAACTCGGTCAATTCTTTAGCGAATATGGGCAGGTAGAAAGCAGTCGGATTATTACCGACCGTGAAACTGGCCGCTCACGAGGATTTGGCTTTATCGAAGTCGAAGAAGCGGATGCAGAACGCATGGCTGTAGAACTTAATGGAAAAGATTTTGGTGGACGCCCTTTAACCGTGAATGAAGCTAAGCCAAAACAAATGTAATACCCTGCGGACTGTAAGGGAGGCCTCCTGACATGCTTGTGGGGGTCTCTCTTATGCTTTAGAGGAATTTGTGGTTTTTGACACAAATTCAGAAATGGGTTTATTCGCGCTAGTAAATGTTTAATATAGAGTGTAGAGAGATTAAAAATCCTAGAGTAAGATAAAGATAAAAGAGGGGCGGGAAAGACTTGATTTTACGAGTTGAAGAGGTGTCTGTTTTAGCAGCTCGTGTTCTTTCTGGCGAGCGTCTGAAGCATACGTTAGGTGTTGCTGATTGGGCTGAAGATTTAGCCAGACACCATGGTTTAGATCCGGTCAAAGCTCGTTGTGCAGGGTTAGCACACGATTTGGCAAAAGGAATTTCGATAAAGGATCAGTTAAGTTTAGCTCGTCAGTGGAATTTGCTTAATTATCCTGAAGATGAACAAAACCCACATATTTTGCATGGGCCTCTTGCTGCTTATTGGTTGGAGCATTATTATAGGGTAGACGATACAGAGATCTTGGCGGCGGTTGCGAATCATACGTTAGGAAGGCCAGGAATGTCGCCAATGGAGATGCTTATTTACAGTGCTGATTTAACCGAACCCAATCGTGACTTTCCAAAAGTGGACAAGTTGCGACAATCCCTGTATGATGATTTAGAAAAGGGTACATTAGAATGTGTCAAAGGCACTTTAATATACTTGAAAGAAGGCAACCACCCGATTCATCCCTTATCTCAATTGACTTATGAGGATTTACAAAGGAGGCAAACTATTGGAACTGGATCAAAAAAAGCTTAAAGAAATTGTTGGTATTGTCGAAGACAAAAAAGGCGGAGACATTTCTCTTTTGAATTTAACGAGTATTTCGATGGTCACAGATTATTGTTTGATTGTGACCGGGAATACGACGACGCAGGTTAAAGCGATCACGAATCATCTGGAGGAAAAGTTGCCAGAGATCGGAATTCCGGTTGCTCATCTTGAAGGGCTGCCGGCTGCCAAATGGGTTTTGATGGATTGTGCGGGCGATTTAGTCATTCACGTGATGACTCCTGAACAACGTGAATTTTACCAGCTTGAACGTCTTTGGAAAGATGCGGAGGCTGTTTCATTCAGTACTAGCGGAATTTAAACCAAACACGCAAATGCAACGATAGGGAGTAGTACTAAGGAATCCTCATTCAGAGAGACAGCGGTTGGTGAAAGCTGTTGGGGGGGACTTCAGGAACTCGCCCTGGAGCTGTGTTCAGGTTGCAATGAACACCGGTGCGAGCCGTTAACATCGTTTGAGCATAGTTAAAATTGGGTGGTACCACGGGAGCAAGCCTCTCGTCCCTTTAGAGGACGGGGCTTTTTACTGTTTTAAGGGGGAAAGATTTTATGCAAGAGAAGTATTCGTTTTCGGAGATCGAATCGAAGTGGCAGAAATACTGGGGGGAGAGCAAGGCTTATAAGACAGAGGAGAAGTCCTCAAAGCCAAAGTATTATGCCTTGGCTATGTTTCCCTATCCTTCGGGAAATTTGCACATGGGGCATGTGCGTAACTACTCGATCGTGGACGTCATTGCGCGCTTTAAACGGATGAATGGATTTAATGTCCTCCACCCGATTGGCTGGGATTCCTTTGGCTTGCCGGCGGAAAATGCTGCGATTAAGAATCAAACGCCTCCGGCCGATTGGACTTGGAAAAATATCGCCAACATGCAGCTGCAGTTGCAAGGAATGGGTCTTTCCTATGATTGGGACCGCGAAATAGCCACCTGTCATCCGGGTTACTATAAATGGACTCAGTGGCTGTTCTTAGAGTTTTACAAACATGGTTTGGTGTATAAGAAAAAAGCTGCTGTGAACTGGTGTCCTTCTTGTGCTACTGTGCTGGCTAATGAGCAAGTGGTGGATGGAGGGTGCGAACGTTGTGACACCCTTGTGACGAAGAAGAATCTGGAGCAGTGGTTCTTTAAAATCACAGATTATGCTGAAACGTTGCTTCAAGACTTGGATAATATGCCGGGCTGGCCTGAAAAGGTTAAAACAATGCAGCGCAACTGGATCGGCCGTTCTGAAGGGGTGGAAGTTCAGTTCGCCTTGGATGAGCGTCCGGAGAAGATTTCGGTGTACACCACTCGGGTTGACACTCTTTATGGGGTGAGCTATGTGGTTTTGGCTCCGGAACATCCGCTTGTCTTAGAGTTGGTAACCGGAACGGAATACGAAGCAGATGTGCTGGCTTTTATTGAGAAAATGAATGGCCTTAATGAAATCGCTCGGACTTCTACGGAAGCTGAGAAGGAAGGGCTATTCATCGGGGCGCACTGTCTCAATCCTCTAAGTGGGGAAAAAGTTCCGATTTGGATTGCCAATTATGTTTTGCTTGAATATGGAACAGGCGCGGTCATGGGCGTGCCGGCGCATGACGAACGGGACTTTGAATTTGCAACAAAGTATCAACTGGAGATCAAGACGGTTATTGTGCCTGCAGGAAGTACTCCGGAAGCGAAAGATCAGCCACTCGAGGCTGCTTATACAGGGGAAGGGGTCATGGTTAATTCGAATTCCTTTGATGGTTTAAACAGTGATGAGGGTTGGGATCGGATTGCCGATGAAGCGGAGCGCCGCGGCGTGGGTCAACGGAAAGTTAATTTCCGCTTGAGGGATTGGCTCATTTCTCGGCAACGTTATTGGGGAGCGCCTATTCCGATGGTTTATTGTGAGTCCTGTGGAACAGTGCCGGTTCCCGACGAGCAGTTGCCCGTAATGCTTCCGACGGATGTCGTCTTCAAAACAGGGGAAAACCCGTTGGCCTCATCGTCATCGTTTACTGAAACGACGTGCCCCAAGTGTGGGGGAATTGCTCGGCGTGAGACGGATACGATGGATACTTTCGCTTGTTCCTCGTGGTATTTCCTGCGTTATACAGATCCTCGCAACACGGAGGCGCCCTTTTCTCAAGCGGCAGTCGATCAGTGGATGAATGTTGATCAATATGTCGGTGGAGTGGAACATGCGATTCTTCACTTACTGTATGCGCGGTTCTTTACGAAAGGATTGCGAGATTTTGGCTATTTGAAAGCGGATGAACCTTTCCAGAACTTGCTTACGCAAGGTATGGTGTGCATGAATGGCTCGAAGATGTCCAAATCCAAAGGGAATGTTGTCAGCCCAGAAGTGATTATTGGCAAGTATGGGGCAGACACGGCAAGATTATTTATCCTGTTCGCTGCCCCACCGGAGAGAGATCTGGAGTGGAGTGATCAAGGGGTTGAAGGGTGTTATCGGTTCCTTAACCGCATTTGGCGTTTAGTTGCTCAATATGAGCCGATCATTAAGGACGCTCATAACCAAGCTTCAGCTTCGCTAGGTCAAGCAGACGAATGGGGCAACCTGGATGCAGCTGGTAAAGAAATGCGTCGCCACACACATTTGGCAATTCAGAGAGTGACGACAGATATCGGAATGCGCTTTAACTTTAACACGGCAATTAGTACCATCATGGAATGGGTTAATGCTTTGTACATCTATAAGGAGCAGCCGACGGCAGTGACTGCGGTCGGACGAGAGGCGGTCGAAGCGATTCTGATTCTCCTGGCCCCGTTTGCTCCGCATATCACGGAAGAGCTTTGGCTGGAAATTGGGCACACAGAGAGCATTCATAAACAGCCTTGGCCTAAAGTGGATGAAGCGGCCCTCGTTCAAGATGAAGTGACTGTAATTCTGCAGGTTAATGGCAAGGTCCGTGATCGGATTCAAGTGGCTGCCGATATATCGGCTGCCGAGCTGGAAAAGATGGTGCTTGATACGCCTAAAGTGGTGGAATGGACCCGTGGGAAAGCGATTGTTAAGGTGATTACGGTTCCGGGTAAGCTGGTTAATATAGTAGTGAGGGACTTGTAAGACACAGCGTTCGGTGCTTACGACGCAGAGCAAACTAACCGTGAAAGCTCCTGGCTTTGGGGAGCGGGGTTCATCCTTCGGCGATAGCATTATTTTAAAGAACCCGCCTACGGCGATAATCTCCACTGGAGACTATCGTGCCAAAAGCGCCATCCTTGGCGCATTGGCGGCAGCGCACGTCCTTGTGCGCTGCCCCGTATCTGGGGTCGGTCGCTTTCACGGAAGTTTGCTTTTCTGCTTACGTAAAGACCTCGCGCTCGTGTCTTACTGCGTCCTGGGCTTGGGACGGGGGACGGAAGGCTGGGGAGACTGAAAATCTGCTAAAGAATTCCTAGAAATATACTAAAGAAGGATGCCATATAGCATCCTTCTCGTCATTGGGACATTATTAGTTTTACTTGGCGATACCCGAACAATTTTTATATTAAATCTTGTGGCCTGTAAAATTCACATTCTAGCTTTCTAAAATCTTTAGCATTCCAAGTTAATACCGACAACTCCAAACTTTTTGATTTCTCAGCTATGTAAACATCTACTAAATCAACATTTACTCCTCGGAACTGAGCTAAGACACGTTGTACTAAACCATCTTCGTCAAGCTCAACTTCATCAGCTTCAATGAAATCTTCGAAGACTCGCAAAATCGTTTCTTTAGCAAAATTATATACTTTTCGTAAGACCCAGTAAGCTTCAATGAGAACAATTGACTGAACATGAAATGCTATATCGCCTTGTTCCATAAGCTGAACTAATTGCTCAATCTGAGTGTCATCATCCTTCGTAAATAAACGAATAAGAATATTAGTATCGACTATCATTTTCTTATTCATCTGTTAACTCCATTGACCTCTCATTAAGTTCTTTTGCCCGTTCTGCCCTGGCCAAATCAATTGCTTCCTCCACATTGATGTTTTTGGCAACTTTTAGCGCTCCCATTACTCCTCGAATTGACTTCTTGATTCTGGGTTGGACTTCAATAATTCTTTCATTTTCATCTAAGACAAAGGCTAATCTATCTCCTTCGTTAAGGTTTAAAAGAGTTCTCAATTCTACTGGAATAGTTAGTTGACCTTTGCTAGTTAATTTTCCAGAGAGAAGTTGTTTTGTCATAATAAATGTACCTCCACCAAAAAAGTATTACCTAAATTTTAAGTAATACTTTTTTAAAAGTCAAGTTCTTCTGTTAGACATTAGGTTTTAGGGCGGGGGGACCTGGTATAACTGCCGGCAGCATAGGTCTGTGTGCACTACCTCGTATCTGGGGTTGCTTTCCTGGAGTTTGCTTATTTGCTTAGGTGAATACTCCACGTTCGTATTATACTGCGTCCTTGGGCTTGGGCTCCGGGGAACGGAAGCGCTGGGGGGACGGCACGTTTCATGTGCACTGTCGGAAATTATGCAAACTAAAAATAGAGGGGCGTAGCGAAACTTAGTTTCGCTACGCCCCTTACTAGTTATTCTCCTTGAGCTGCCGCATTTACATCAGTTACCATTTGCTGAATTTCAACAGTGGTGTCTAGAGCTAAGTCATCAGCTGAGACAATTGCGGCTTGGTACGCTTCCAGGTTTCATCAAGAACGTCTGTTTCTGTTACACCAGCATCTTTTAGATCCTGTGCAGTTATGCTCGTAGCATCCCCGTCTTGAGCAATTCCATCGATTTTGGTGATCGCTGCATTGGTTACAGCGGCAGCTTGGGCTGTGTTGATGTCGGTTACCATTTGTTGAATCTTATCCGTGGTGTCCAGTGCCAAGTCTTCTGCTGAGGAAATCGCTGCTTGGTACGCAACTAAGTTCGCATCAACAACATCTGCTGCTGTAACCCCAGCATCTTTCAGATCCTGTACTGTTATATTGGTGGCATCTCCGTCTTTATCAATTCCGTCAATCTTGGTGATCGCTGCTGCTTTAGCGGCAGCGGCTGCAGTTTGGTTTGCAGTCATGTCCGTGATAATACTGTCAGGAACGACGGCTGTACCACCTAGAGCGGTGACAACGCTGGATTCAGACAGTTTACCGCTAGCATAAGTCGTGCCCTCATTTGTTGCTCCATTGGTCAGTACGATCCCGGCATGGTTTTTGGCAGCAAGAGGTGTCCCGGCAAGAGCGTCGATGGCTGTTTCACCATTTGCCACGAAGACGTTATCATACGTTAAAATGTCGTCAAAGGCTTTGAGCACGGCTACATTTGTGTCGTAGGCTGTGGTTCCAAAGTAGCGTGTTGCGCTTGGCAAATCATCTTTTACGGTATCGCTGATTACGCCAGTTCCACCGATAACATCCGTTGTGACGACACTCGTATTTGTAGTTAAGAAATCTTGTACACTAGCAGGGATTTCATTTTTTTCAGTTAAGAGAATCGGTTCGGTTTGAGCAGAAGCAATCGGGGCGATGGAGAGAGCATCTTGGTTCAGCCAACCGTATGCAACAGCAACTTTGTTGATCGATGCACCCAGTTCAATCATTTTATTAGCGATATTTACAGATGTTTCGAAGCGATCAGCTCCACCCAGGGAAATAACTTCTATGCCCATGTCCGTTAACTCATCCAGAACGGATTGACTGATCACGGCAGTTCCGCTGGTCACGTAAACTTTCTTAACTTCAAGTTTTGCAAGTTCAGCTTTGGTGTCCGAATTGAGTTCTGATCCAGGCTCTTGCAAGAGGATTGGGGCATTAAGGAACGTTGCGAGCGGACCAGAGGTTAAGGCATCAACCATTCCGTAAGAAGCTGATGATGCGAGAATGGCGGTATCCGTGGTGCCTGTTTGTTCAGCTATTTGTACTGCAGTTTGTGCAGCGGTATCTCCTGATAAGCGAGGTGGAATTGTACCTACAGCAAAGGCGTTGAACGGGAGCATACCTAATGTCATACCTGCGATTGTTAAAGAAGCTAAGGCTTTATTCATGTTTTTCATTTGTAAATTTCCCCCTCGTTATTTTAGTATTTAAAGATTAAAATAAACTTTAACGGTTTTAAATTGATTTGAAACGGATTGTTTCGTGAGCACAGATAGAAATATAACAATAACAAGGATAATAATCAATAGGAAATTGAAGGAAAAAGATAGAGTTTAATTTTAATTGCCTTAATGTAAGATATTTCTCAAATGAAATACTGTTATATTATTTATGGGCAGTATTATAAGAAGAGAGTTTATTTAAACGTAATAAATTGCAACTGTTATTAAGGTTTTGCTTTGATTTAAATTGATATAGAAAGCGCTGTAAATGTTTTTGTTAAATCTTTATTATGTAAGCTTATTGGCTTTCGACTGAAGGTTATATGGCGTATGTGCAAAAGGGGATCGTTTAAGAAACAGGGTTTTAAATAAGGTTAATAAAGGTGTAAAAAGACTGATATCAGTTAACATCTTCTTAACATAATTAATGAGTGTCTTTTTACCTGTGCATGTTATAATTTCACTAAGATCAAGAACATAATGGTATAGGTTTAATGAGTGTGCCGAAGAAAAAAATAGGGAATTGAGTCATATCATGAGGTTGTTAACCTTATGATGAAAGTCGGGTATAGCTTGCAAGAATTGTTAGCTAGGTTTGGAATATAGTATCAAGAGAGGTGGGTTCAGTAACTAGTCGCCAAACAGAAGATAATTGGTAGGAAGTGGAATACAATATAAGAGAGCGACATAAAAGGAGTGTATATTTTTGCAAAAAGTATATGTACTCGATTCTAGTGTGTTACTGCATGACCCTAATGCGCTTTTTCAATTCCAAGATAACGATGTAATTATTCCCTATGTGGTCTTAGAAGAAATAGAAAGTAAGAAACGGCTTTTGGAAAATGTTGGTCGAGCCGCCCGAGAGGCTATTCGTCATCTTGATCGATTACGCAACGATGGTCAACTTTCACAGGGGGTTCTCTTGCCAAACGGAGGAAAAATCCGGATTGAGTTAAATCATTACTCTAATGAAATATTGCCGGTAAACTCGAATCTAGCTTTAGCAGATAATCGAATTCTAGCGGTTTCTTTAAATTTAGGGCGCGAGGAAAAACGTGCTGTCGTTTTGGTTACTAAAGATATCGCCATGCGTGTTAAGGCAGATGCCTTGGGTATCTTAACGGAAGATTATTATAATGACAAAGTGGTTCTGCCTCCGATTATGGATGAGATCTTGATATTGCCGCTTGGGGATAGCGAAGTTGATGCACTTTACCAAAATAAATACATCCCTCTGCAGGTGCCTTTGATGCCGAATCGCTGTGTAAAAGCAGTTTTGAGTGATGATTGTATTCTGCCTCTTGTGTCTTCTCCAGATGGAAAGAGATTAGTTTATCAGATGGAGAAAAGTCGAGCATCTTGGGACATTAGACCGAAGAATACGGAACAGTCTTGGGCCATGGAAATGCTCAATAATCCAGAGATTAAGCTGGTTAATCTGATGGGGCCAGCAGGTACGGGGAAGACTCTGCTGGCCTTGGCGAGTGGTCTGGAACAAACGGTTCACGATGAGGTATATATTAGAATGCTTTGTGCCCGGCCGATTGTACCATTCGGCAAGGATATTGGCTTTCTTCCTGGGGAGAAGGATCAGAAGGTTCGTCCGTATATGCAACCAATTTATGATAATCTTGAGTATTTACTTCGTCCGCGGCGAGAAAAAGAGCGGGAGCGAGGTGGCGATTCGATTGTTGACAGCGCGATTGACCTGCTAATCAAGAAGAGGCAACTTGAAATTGAGGTGCTGACCTATATCCGGGGCCGGAGTATTCCTAATCAATTCATGATTATTGATGAAGCACAGAACCTTTCAGCACATGAAATTAAGACGATTATTACTCGAGCTGGTGAGGGAACGAAGATTGTGCTTTGCGGGGATCCGGATCAGATTGATCATCCTTATTTAGATAAGGAGAGTAATGGGTTAGCTTATGTTGCTTCTCGGTTAAATGGTCAATCTTTCTATGGCCAGGTTCGACTGATTCATGGCGAACGAAGCGAGCTGGCTACGCGGGCGGCGCGGTTGCTATAGAGGACTTGTATGGGGGACTTGTATGACACAGCGTTCAGTCCTACGACGCAGAGCAAACTAACCGTTCAAGCTCCTGGCTTTGGGGAGCGGGGTTCATCCTTCGGCGATAGTATTCTTTTCGGGATCGCGGCTTCGGCGATATTCTATCCTACGCCGGTAAGAATTCATCGAGGGATCACGGCTTCGGCGATACTCTCCACTGGAGACTATCGTACTGGAGACTATCGTGCCAAAAGCGCCATTCGCTGGCCCGCGAAGACACTGTCTTTGCACGTATTAGCCCTTCTTGCAGACACTGTCTTCGCACGTATTAGCCTTCTTGCAGGATGGCTGAGTGTCCCTGAAGCCCGCGAAAACACTGTTTTCACACGAATTACCCTTCTAACAGACACTGTTTTCGCACGTATTGACCTTCTTGCAGGACGGCGAAAAGGGACCTTGTGCACTGCCCCGTATCTGGGGTCGGTCGCTTGAACGGAAGTTTGCTAAACTGCTTACGTAAAGACCTTGCGCTCGTGTCATACTGCGTTCTGGGCTTGGGTCGGGGAACGGAGTGTTGGGGAGACGGCACATTTTATGTGCACCGTCTAATAGCTAGAGGGGAATGTGACGCAGGAGCACAAAAACAGCAGATTTTTAAAAGTCTGCTGTTTTGCATTTTCCTGCTAGTATCAAGGGGGTGTCTAAAGAATTGCTGAAAAGTGACCTTAGGGCGTTAATTAAATCACCATGCAACGCAATAATAGTAGATTTTTAGAACATAATACTACTATGTTCTAAAAATTCAATCATTGAAAGGAGAGTGCTTTACTTTGACAATATATGATTGGTACAAAAGAATTCGGCAAGGATTAAAAGATAGAAACAAGCTTAACGAAATAGCTAAAAAAGTTATAAAGTAGATAATTGTACCTGGTAAAAGAGTTAAGGCCACAAAAAATGTGGCCTCTTTTTATTTATCTTCGATTTTCCTAATACGCATATTTGGATTTGCGGAACTGAACCTATTCGTTAACCGTTAATGTTTCATTTTGAAACTCATTGCCTATAACGCTACCAAATATTATTGAACTGATATCACGCGTTGATGAACTCCCTAGTTCGATAAGTTCGAAAGTCATTTGCGTTTCATTCCAAATGATTTTGTAAATGACTGATGAGATTTTGACTAAATCACCTTCATACACATCAATTCCGTTTTCATCAGAAAAACCTGTCCACTGAAGCAATTCGAATTTCCCGATTGGTTCCCACGATCTACCTGGTACACTCACTGCAAATGGGGCAGAACTCTGTGTATCAAAACTTACGGCTTGGGGTTTCAACATTTTCTCTTTGACCTTGTCCCAAACTCTCAATTTTAGTTTTCTCAATATGTGGTACCCCCTTATTACTCTAGAAAGGCCTTTACTAAAGGTACGCTAGAGGAAGATGTTTTTAAGAGGGTTGAGACGCTTGTATCTTTTACCATTGAGGAAAAAGGGTGAGAATATGGTGAACATAGTTAAATGACACTAGTTAGAACCGCCCAATTCGACAGGATAGATCAGATTTCTCAGCAGGAAAAAGAAGGAATAAAGCGAAAGTGAATTAACCATGGTTGTATGAAGAGAGAGTTTAATAGTTTCAGATAATTTGGCGTGGATCGTTGATATATGGATAAGAGCATATAGAAGATAAGGTAAAGGGAGGAGCGGTTGCCAATGGAACGAAAGCTTCGCTATGCTTGGTGGTTTGTACTGATTGGCCTTGTGATTGTTGCCATTTGGAAGCTCTTTCTACCTCATGGTTCTAATGCTTATCTTCAAAAAACGGTTTCAAGTCGGGAGATCGTAGTCTATGTTGCTGGCGCAGTTGAGAAACCGGGGCTTGTTCATTTAGCTCCGGATGCTCGTTTAGATGATGCTTTGAAGTTGGTCAGTCCTTTGCCTGAGGCTGACCTGGAGAGTATGAACCCGGCTGAGAAACTTAAAGATGAGCAAAAGGTATTTGTGCCGCATAAGAGTATTCTTCTTTCGCCGGAGTCGACAGTGGTAGGGAATCCAATAAATGTGGTTGGCAGCGTTAATCCAGCGTCGATAGGAGGGAAGATTAATATTAATACTGCTGGAGCTGCTGAACTGGACAAGCTGCCGGGAGTTGGTCCGGCGTTGGCGGAACGTATTCTGCAATATCGGACTGAACATGGACCATTTGCTCGTCCGGAGGACTTGGAAAATGTTTCGGGAATTGGTACTAAAACTTACGAAAAAATGGCTTCGCAAGTGACGGTTGGCCCATGAGAGACGTCTGGATCGGGCGAGCTGCAGCCCTCTTGCTAGGGGGCCTTAGTGGAGCGTATTTGCCGGAACAGGTGCGTCTTTGTTTGGGGGGGGTTCTCGTTTTGCTGGGGGTTCGTCTGATATTGTGGCGGCCCCGTGATTTTTTTGGTCGGGTGTTTCGCCCGGAGATTCTCTTGCTAGGAGCCAGTCTTGTGCTTGGTTATACGTATGGTGCCCTTGCGGATCGTATCCTGCCGGAGCCCCTTAGCTTGAACCATGTTGAGGTTGCTGGTTTTTTAAAAGATTGGCATATCGAAGAAGATAAGGCTGTGGGGATAGTATGCCTTGAAGATGTGGAATTGGACACTGTCGTGCAGAAGAACAGCAGCAAGGCGATAGAAAATGCGGCGGAGGCACCGGCGGATCTTCGAGGTGAGTTAAAAGGTCAGACCTATCAATTGACTGTTTATGCCGATAAGTTGGGGCAGATACCGGGAGAGTGGAAGCGGGTTCTGCCCGGGGACCTGTTAGGTTTCCAAGCGCATTTGGAAAGACCTAAATCACTTGGGACACCCGGGGCATTCGATCTACGTCTTTATGATGCAGTTAGAGGGTTAAGTGGTACGCTAAGCGCGCAAGGGGATGTTGTACTGCTTTCTGCGGGGGAGCCAAATCTAACCTGGAGGCTTCGGCAGCAGGTTCGAAGTCGGCTTGAAGGCTGGGATCCTGAGGAAACGGGGGTTTTAGAGGGCATCTTCTTTGGAGATTCCAGTCGTATTCCGGATTCAGTTCAGGAACGTTACAAAGTGACCGGAGTTCTTCATGTCTTTGCGGCTTCGGGTTCCAATGTAGCCTTTGTGTTAGGATTATCTTGGATGCTCCTATGGTTTTTACCTAAGAAAATTCGAATTAGCGGAACGATTCTAGCGCTTCTATTTTATGCTGCGCTTTGTGGAGGAAATGCCCCCATTGTCAGAGCGACCGTTTTGGGAATTGTCGTTTTGCTTGGACGGTTAGGGCGGGGCCAGGTGGCAACGTTGCGTTGGTTGTTGTTTGCGGCAGTAGGGCTCTTTATCCAAAATCCTTTAATTATTCGGGATCTCGGCTTTCAGCTTTCCTTTGCAGCTGCCTGGGGGATTATTGTACTTACCCCTCGGATTATTAAAGGGAAGGTGTTTGAACGGATCCCCAGTCTCTTTCGGTTAGCTGTTGCTGGCACATTAGCGGCGCAGGCGGCAACGCTTCCGTTGTTGATCATGGCTTTCCATCGCTTATCTTTGATCGGTTTTTTTGCCAATGTCTTTATCCTTTTTATATTAGGTAGTGTGCTCGAAGTGGGGCTCATCGGGGTGGTGCTTTCTTTTTCTGGGGTGTTATCTGCACCACTGTTTCAAGTCAGTTTATGGCTTTTGGCTGGGACGAATTCGATTTTAAAGGTATTGGCAGAATTGCCCTATGCTGATGTCTGGGTGCTAAACCCGGGTTCTCTCTTTTGGGTAATCTGGTACGGTGGAATCGGGATTATATTGTGGGGAAAACGTCGCGTGCTTTTTATGGTAAGAGTAAGGTTGCTCCAGCTTGGCAGAGGGTTTAGAAGGATAACAGCAAAGATGCAGGAACGATGTCCTGGAGCCTTTCAGCGAGTTGTGCAACCTCTGATCTTGAAAATTGCTCTATATTTGAGATTTGAAAATAAATTATTTGCTCGTTGGGGTGGGATACTGTTTATCGTTCTTTTGCTGTGGAGTCCATGGAATTCCCGGCACGATCTGGAAGTAGTCATGATCGATGTCGGGCAAGGGGATTCGATTTTGATTCGCACGCCAAAGAAGCATGCTATTTTGTTGGATGCTGGACCGCGCAGTGAACGGTTTGATGCTGGGGAGCGCATTGTCCTGCCGTATTTATTGCAAACTGGTACGGGGCACTTGGATGCCTTGTTGATCACCCATGAACATCAAGACCATATCGGGGGAGTTCGAGCGGTGTTTGACAATATCCCGACAGACTGGGTAGGTGTGCCCGCTGTGGTCGATCGACTGGAAAATGAAGAATGGAAGGCGGGGCTTCCGTTTGGGCGAACCAGTCAATCAGAAGAACTACGCACGCTTCAGGCTGGAGATCGGCTTGAGCTCGATTCTGGGGCCTGGTTGGATGTCTTGGGCCCGCATCGGGTTCTTAGTGGGACGCATTCGGACCCAAACAATAATTCCTTGGTGTTAAAACTTAACTACTTAGGGCAAAGTGTCTTGCTCACGGCGGATATGGAGCAAGAAGAAATGGAAGAAATTTTCGAGACAGGTGTCGATGTGGAGACTAATATTTTTAAGGAGCCGCATCATGGGAGCCGGTTTTCTCTGTACAGACCTTGGTTGGATGTTATTCATCCTCAGGCAGTATGGGTTTCGGTGGGGAAAAACACGTTCGGACATCCTGCGCCTGAAGTTTTACAGTATTGGGAAGAACGCCACATCCCGGTTTTTCGGACGGATGAACAAGGCACTTTGCGACTTTTGTTAAGTGAACGTGGGATGGAAATCATCCCTGGCCGTTAATTTGTTGTGCATTAATCAGATATTTAGAGAATTATTCCCATTTATTATTCCGAGGATGTATAAAAAGGAAATAATGGGCAACAATAGCAAGGAACATCTCTTTTCTCCTCCTCTTTCTTTTGCCCCTTCACGATCCGTTGACCGTGGAGGGCTTTTTTTGGTATTAGCAGACCCCCATGCCGTTTAAAGGTACCATGAAGATTGAAAATGAGTTAAAATAAGCAAGGGGTGAGCTAAGAAAATGCGTGAAATTGAACGAATTAAAGAAAGTATCGTGAAGGGAAAGATTTCACCTGTTTATTTGTGGTATGGGGAGGATCGCTTCTTAATTCAAGAGGCCTTGCAAGTCCTTAAGTCGTTTTATTTCACGACAGATCCGTCTGGAAGCGGGATTGAATTGGTTTCTGCAAAAGAGCTGTCTCCAGGTGGCATTGTAGAGCGGGCCAATACGATGTCCTTCTTTGCCAACCACCTGGTGGTTGTTGAAGAGGTCACCTATTTTCAGGACGGACAAACGGCAGACTTGGAGCCGTTCTGGGACTACTTTTCCAATCCTAATCCCTCCACTTGTCTCTTATTTATAGCAGGGAATGTGCACAAAGGAAGAAAGTTTTATAAGGCTATAGACCGGGCTGGGGAGATTTTGGAATTTTGTGGTCCGAAGCGACCGCAGGAATGGCTTGCCTGGGTGCAGTCGGAATTAAAAATACGGGGAAAATCGATGGATACTCAGGTAGCAACTCAATTTATTGAATGGGCAGGACATCATACTGGCGTTTTGAGTCAGGAATTAGATAAGCTTGTAATTTTTACTGGCGATCGACAAAAGATAACGGTGGAAGACGTTAAAACTATTACGCCTCGCACGATAGAGGCCAGTATCTTTGATCTCTTGGACGCGGTGGCGAATCGAACATCGGCTAAGGCTATCCAAACGTTGCAGGAGGTGTCGCGTGAAGAGCACCCTTTGAAGATCCTAGCGCTGCTGGTTCGTCAAGTACGGCTTCTTTTAGGCTGCAATGCTTTGCGCAAGCGAGGCGGAAATGTAGCCGAAGCCCCTTCTTTGTTGGGAATTTCTCCCTATGAAGCGCAAAAAGTCTGGCAACAATCCGTTAGGATATCGACAGACCAATTGGCAAAGGCGTTGTCGGAGTGTTTGAATACTGATTTGGCGTTAAAGACCGGGGGAGGGGATCCTGGATTATTATTGGAAATGATGATTATTAAATTTTGTGGGGAAGAAGTGTCTTAGCACGATCGCACACGTTGCATCGCTATTCGCTTGACGCTAAGGCTAAAACTCAAAACCTCTGGGCTTTCTGCATGTCAACCGTTGAGTTTCTTAACGCCTTATCCTCTGCGCTCATTGACGCGATTTCACTAAAGTGCTCACTAAGCTAAGACACTTCCTCTAGGCTTGGGGTCGACGGGGGAAAGGTGGGAGGGGAGGAAGTGTCTTAGCACATTCGCCGCACTGGCTATCCTTGGACAATAAAAATACAAAAGACATAGGACCTCTTGGAGGTTGCTATGCCTTTAAATCTAATGCTTTTTGCAGTTTATTAATTAACTCTTCATATTCTCCCGGTCCAAACTGGAGGTCGATTCTAAATAATAGTTGGCTTCTACTAATCGTATGTATTTTATTGGTTCTTACATAGGTCTCCTTCCTAAGTTGAACTTTCGCATCAAATTCAGACTTTGGAGGTTGACTTGTGCACAAACAAACAACTACGTCATCGTTTTTATCACATTGATTACTAAGTACGAAAACTGGAGAGTTTCTAATGTAATCTCTTATCTCGAACTTGGCAAAAAAGAAATCTCCATGTTGGGCATCATATCGCAAATCACTTAGATCTACCATAAATCGCTCTCAACTCTTCCTCATAGAAATCCTGGAAATAATCCTCTTCTTCTATCATAACATTTTCCTCGGAAGGCGTGAGGGTAACCGGTTGTATCTTATCTAATCCCAGTTCCTGCTCCATTTGGTCAACAGTCAATTTATCGGACATGTTATTCTCTCCTATATAATTTACAGATGACCATAGACGCTTTTCTAAAAGGATATCATTAACAATTACCATTAAACCTTCCTCCTCTCTAAACTAAGTATATAACTAGAAAAAGGAAGATTCAATACATATAAACTAACCAGACTGGCATATTTTTACTCTGTTTAATTTTGAACGAAATTCAATCACCGACAGCAGATACTTTCCTCCTTTACGTGTAAAAACAAGATGAGTGAAAAAGACATAGCCGAAACTTATACTTTCTTGCTTATATAAAAAAGCAGATAAAGTAAATTTAGTTGGCGCCCACGAAGACACTGTCTTCGCACGTATTAGCCTTCTTGTTAGCCTTGGCGAGGGTGGTTGCCTAGTTGCCCTTATGTTTAAAAAGTTATAAAGCAAGTTTATACTTGCTGACAGCACAAAAAAAGAAAGCTGTTCAAGCTTTCCTTTTTTGTCTGCTTTTTTACCCGACTTGGGCGAAATGTTTACTAAATCTTTTCGTAAGACGGGATTTCTTGCGGGCCGCAAGGTTCTTATGAATTAAACCCTTGGAGGAGGCTTTATCCAAAGCACGAGCAGCCTTTTTCAAAGCGAGTGCTGCAGTCTCGGAATCTGTGCTGATTGATTCTTCGAAACGGCGAAGTGTTGTCCGTAAGGAAGATCTAGCTGAAGCATTCTTAATCGTGCGAGCTTTTGCCAACTCAACTCTTTTGATGGCGGATTTAATGTTTGGCACTAATAGTCACCCCCTTTGGTAATTATTCCTCGGTTGTACACAAACTACATTTTAACATTTACATAAGAATTTATCAAGGAAAATAAAGAGATTAATGATATATTAATAAATTTCATTTATTTTGTTTAAACTATGCTTGGAGTCTAATGACGCTTTAGAAATAAAGTGAGATAAAATGATTGGAGGGTTTTGTAATGTTAGGAATGATCGTACGGTTTGTCGTTTCGGCTGTGGTATTGCTTCTGGTAAGTTATATTGTCCCGGGACTTCGAGTGGCTGGTTTTACAGGAGCCTTGATCGCTGCATTAGTCATTGCTGTCGTAGGTTATGCTGTTGAAAGAGTGTTCGGAGATAAAATCACGCGAACGGGACGTGGGGCGGTTGGTTTTATAACGGCTGCCGTAGTGATTTACATTAGCCAGTTTATTGTGCCAGGTTCTATTTCGGTTTCCATTATTGGTGCGTTACTAGCATCGCTCGTTATTGGGATTGTCGATGTTTTTGTTCCCACGACGCTTCGTTAGTTTATATTTTTTGTTAGTAGTTTAGTCATCTTTCCGGATTATGCATGCAATTTATGAAAAAAATGTACTGTAATGTTCTACCTTGGACTTGTCTTTCATACTTCTTCATTAAGAGGAAGGGGGACAAGTCCTTTGTTACGGGAAGATTTTTATCATCGGCATAGCAAAAATAATTTTCGAATTTGGAATGTTAGAGAATGGGCTCGAGGGATGCTGCTAGGATTTGTAAGTTGTCTAATTGTTGTAAGCTTAGTTTATGCCATTCATAGCGGAAGTTCCCGTCAATTGATTAGTTTCTTGAGCCAGCAGTCGTTTCCGTTTGAAGCTATTTTAATGGAAGGAGCCCCGGGCTATTCTCAGCCGGAACGCGCACGTTTGGATTTATTAAGGAGCCAAGGGGCAGCGGTTGGAATGTTTTTATTAACAGGGGTTAATGTAGCAGACCCTCGGACATTTTTTCTAGGCTATTTTTCACCTCCTCCACAAGGTCCCGTTTGGCTGGGGTGGGCTTATAACCCTGATGATCCGGAGTTTGAAGGGCCTATTCTTGAACCGCTCGAAAGTGACACTGCAAAACCAGATGGAGAGGATGTGACTCCTTCGAATCCACCCCCAACTCTCGTTCCAGGAGCTAAAGGGATTAAAGTGGGGATTTATAATACGCACAACAGTGAATGCTACTCTGGGGATGGTGGTCCTGAACGGCGGACAGGGGAAAACGGAGATGTCGTTACAGTCGGAGATTCATTAATGAAAGACCTTGAAAAGGAGGGAATTGGTGCAGTTCACTCGTCTCAAATACATGATGCCGTGGATTTCATGAAAGCGTATGGAAAGTCCGTAAAAACAGCCACACAAATGATCGAGGATTATCCTAATATAAAGATTCTGTTAGACATTCATAGAGATGGGTTTCCTGCCGGAGTTCCCAAGCGAACGGTCACAGTGAACGGGCGCCAGGTAACGCAGGTGTTAGTGATCATCGGGAAGATGAATCCCCACTGGCAAAAAAACGAGAAATTAGCCAAGGAACTCATGGCTTTGGCAGAAAAAAAATACCCGGGGCTCTTTTCGCCTAACATTAGTTATGCTGCCGATGCTCGGTATAACCAGCATCTATCAAATGGCGGGTTGTTGTTGGAATTTGGAAGTCAGTGTAATACGTTAAGTGAAGCCAATGGTGCAGCAGAAGCCGTGGCAGAGATCTTAGCGGATTACTTAAAGAATGAAAAAGTTTCTTAGTCCACAACAAGTATGCAAGCAAGAACCGTCCCCACTTGCACCCGGCTGCATTCTTACGGACCAAGCGTATTTGCGTCAAAGACGCAAACAGCGCTGCGCCGTGCTTCCCCGTCGGACCCAAGCTAGAGGAATTTTCTTAGCTTGGAGAGCGCTTTAGCGGAATTGCGAAACTTCCTCCCTCTTTTACCACCACGCGAAAGATGCTATAATTCGGAAGATAGATTAGGACGATGGGGAGAAGGGGTTAACTCATATGTCATCAACCAACCGTACGCTTGTAAAGGCAGCTGGGTTTTTAATGGCTGCTCAGTTGGCTTCGCGAATCTTAGGTTTTTTTCGTGAAACGTTGATAGCTGGCTTTTTTGGACAAAGTGGAACCACAGATGCCTATAATACTGCGTTTATTCTTCCGGATTTATTATATTGGTTACTTGTGGGCGGAGTTTTAAGTGCCGCCTTTATTCCTGTCCTCTCTGAGTATATTGCCAAAGACAAAGAGGACGAGGGCTGGCGGGTAGTCAGTTCAGTGGTGAATTTGATATTTCTTACTTTAGGAGTCTTTGTTTTTATCGGGTTGATCTTCACTCCCCAATTTCTCCATCTGGTAGTTCCGGGGTTTGAGAAAACTGGAAATATTGGTTTGGCGATTAAATTGACTCGAATCCTTTTGATCCAGCCCTTGTTTATGGCCTTAAGCGGATTGACAATGGGGGTTTTGAATTCTTACAAGATTTTCTGGCCGTCAGCGTTGGGTACTGTGCTCTATAATGCCAGTGTTATTTTTTTTGGAACGATTCTAGCCAATCCGGCCAAGCCTGATAGCATTTCTGGTTTTGCCTTTGGGGTCGTTGTGGGAGCGTTCGCAAGTTTTGCTGTACAAATTCCTGCTTTGCGAAAAGTGGGAGTGCGTTACCATCCGCTTATAGACTGGCACCATCCCGGTGTCCGGCGGATAGGCGCTCTTGCTGTGCCTATCATTATTAGTTATTCTCTGAACTCCATACAGGTGACGTTCAACAATAACTTTGGATCG
>NZ_AGAF01000186.1 GCF_000224515.1 Desulfosporosinus sp. OT
GGGACGGATCGTTCGTCAGCAATTTCAAATTGGGCACTGCCTACGTTATCGGTCTCACTATACCCACCGACCGAAGTGAGGGCGCCGGCAGACATTCGAGTGATTCCGAGGGGGAGTAAATTTTCCCGCATCTGCGGACTTTCTCGGGTGGACAAGGTTAGGCCAGCCCGAGGTAGAAATAGTCTATAAGCTAATATTATTTGGACTAAAAGAGCATCTGTCACGGGAGCAGCAGTTGGGTTAAAACTGCCAGAATAGGGTCTGAGGCGTGGCACAGAGAGTGCGACTTCAACCCCAGGATAAGCTCTTTGCAAGTAATCGGCATGAAGTGCCGAGAAAAAGGCATCCTGTCGCCAATCCGAGAGCCCCAAAAGTGCACCGATGTTAACGGCAGAGATTCCGGCAGCACAAGCTCGCTCTGGTGCCTCTAAGCGATAGTGATAATTACGCTTAGGTCCAGCGGGATGCACCTCTGCATAGATGATTTCATCGTAGGTTTCTTGAAAGAGCGTAACAGAATCAATCCCTGCCTCATATAGACGTCGGTATTCCTCAGTGGATAGGGGATACACTTCAAGCCCCAGAGAGGCAAACATGGGTCGTAAAGCATGGACACATTCTTCCATATAAGCGGGTCCGCTTTGAGTGCGGGATTCTCCTGTCAAGAGCAGTAAATGCTGTAGTCCAGTCGAAGAGATAGCTTTCCCTTCCTTGATGACCTGTTCGATAGTTAGCTTGCAGCGTACGATTTCATTACCAGCATGGAAACTACAATAGACACATTGGTTACTACAATAATTAGCGAGATACAGAGGGGTAAACAAACCTATCGTGCGGCCAAAATTGCGGATGGTCAGAGCCTGAGCCTTTTGGGCCATGGGTTCCAAGTAAGATTGGGCAGCAGGAGATAGTAAGACTGCTAGATCTTGAGGGCGAAGAGTCTCACGGGCCAACGCTCGCTCGACATCGACTTCGCCAAAACTAGCCCAGACCGAATCAGAAAGCCGGGGTTGCCATTCCCTGATTTGCTCGTAAAACATCGCTTAACCCTCCTGCAAAAAGCCGGTTAAAGGGGAAGAAGCTTCGGCTTTTATCCGACGTTCACCCGGCCCAGCTAGACAGCCTAGTCGCCCTGCGGCTACTGCTAAGCGAAAAGCCTGAGCCATGGATACCGGATCACCTGCCGTCGCAATGGCCGTATTTACAAGCACTGCAGCTGCTCCCATTTCCATGGCCTCAGCTGCTTCTGATGGTCGACCGATGCCCGCATCGACAATAATCGGCAGAGAAATCTCCTCGATCAGAATCCGGATAAGTTCTTTGGTTTGGAGACCTCGGTTACTGCCAATCGGAGCTCCTAGGGGCATGATGGCTGCTGCACCAACTTCTAGCAAACGCCTTGCAGCACCCAGATCCGGGCTCATGTAAGGCAATACTACGAATCCTTCGTTCACCAATTGTTCTGTGGCTTTAAGTGTTTCCCAATTATCCGGCAATAAGTAGCGCTGATCCTGTACTACTTCGATCTTTACCCAGTTTCCACAGCCAGCAGCCTGAGCCAAGCGAGCAATTCGTACGGCTTCCTCAGCAGTACGAGCCCCGGAGGTATTTGGTAATAAAATGGTGTTCTTAGGCATGTAATTAAGAATATTCTCCTGAGGGTTTTTCCA
>NZ_AGAF01000185.1 GCF_000224515.1 Desulfosporosinus sp. OT
GCAGCAGCGACAACGATCACAAAAAGTGCCGCGACGTGCCCGGTCAGAAGATAGTGAACATCAATCTTTTGGTTCCAGATGAACCGATTGAAGGCCACAAAATTAATATTTACGGCATTAAGCATCAACTCAATAGACATGAGAATCGCAATAATATTTCTCTTGGCGAAGACCCCGTAAAGACCAAGACTAAAGAGCATCGCTCCAACTAAGAGATACGTAGAAAGCCCAACACTTAAATCGCTTAAATTCATTTGCTTTCTTTCACTCCCTTCGCCAAGATCACGGCTCCTGCCAACGCTACGGTCAAGAGTACTGCGGCTGCTTCAAAAGGAATCATAAATTTAGTGAGTAAGAGTAACGACATATCCTCTGCCGAACCTCCGCCAGTCCACGGCGCGGGCAAAATGCGCCAGTCAGGATTCGCGAGGATGACTAGGGCCATTACCACAAAAACTAATAATGCCACCAGCGCTCCCCATCCCCAATGACGGTTTTCAGGATTGCTCTCACTGACCTCACCACGCAAGGTCAACATGACCGCAAAGACGATCATAATGGCCACGGCTCCCGTGTAAATAAGCAACTGGACAGCCGCCAAAAAATCTGCATTCATAAGAACGTAAAGTACAGCTACGCCTAAAAAAGAAAGGACAAGATAGAGCGCACTATGCACAATGTTCTTTGAAGTGACAACACCCCAGGCAGCTGCAATCGCCATGATTGCAAAAATAAAGAATACTACAGTGCCTACCAC
>NZ_AGAF01000184.1 GCF_000224515.1 Desulfosporosinus sp. OT
TCTTTGAAAACTGCATAGAGAAGAAGATCTAGAAAAAGTCGAAAGAATTCACCTTAAGACGCAAGTCTTAAGTAAAACCTAGAAGTAGAAGATCAATAGGTCAAGCTACTAAGGGCGTACGGTGGATGCCTAGGCGCTAAGAGTCGATGAAGGGCGCGGTTAACAGCGAAATGCCACGGGGAGTCGTAAGCAGGCTTTGATCCGTGGATACCCGAATGGGGCAACCCAACTAGAGTCATATCTAGTTATCTTTAGCTGAATACATAGGTTAAAGAAGGCAACCCGGGGAACTGAAACATCTAAGTACCCGGAGGAAGAGAAAGAATAATCGATTCCCTGAGTAGCGGCGAGCGAAACGGGAACAGCCCAAACCGAATCCTTCGGGATTCGGGGTTGTAGGACCCTCTTTTAAGAATGGTTTCCTAGCTGAACAGGACTGGAAAGTCCGGGCAGAGAAGGTAACACCCCTGTAAACGAAAGGAAAGCATTCTGTGAGGGAATCCTGAGTACCGCGGGACACGTGAAACCCCGTGGGAAGCAGGGAGGACCACCTCCCAAGGCTAAATACTTCTTAGCGACCGATAGTGAACCAGTACCGTGAGGGAAAGGTGAAAAGCACCTCGGAAGAGGAGTGAAAAAGAACCTGAAACCGT
>NZ_AGAF01000183.1 GCF_000224515.1 Desulfosporosinus sp. OT
AAGGGGGACAAAGAAAAGCTGCGCGCAAAGCTGGAAGCGTTTGAAGCCTTACTGAATTTCAAAGAGAAGGCTAAGCAAGCAGGTTGCGAACATCATGGCGACAGTTCCCCTATTCATGAGTTCTTTAAAGCCATGCACAATCACCATGCCCATCATGGTGAGGGACATGGGCACTGTGGGCATCATGCGCATCATGGGCATCACGGGCATCACGGGCATCACGGGCATCACGGGCATCACGGGCATCACGGAGAGCACGGAGAGCACGGAGAGCACGCCTTCAAACATGGACATTGTGACAAGTCTTCTATGGATAAGGCTTCCGTGAATCAAAACGATGAAACCAAAAAGACTGAAGAGATGCAGCCTTACCTTTCTTTTCAGAGGGCAGAGAATGGCATTATACTCATTTTCAAGCACCTTTAAATAATCCTGTAGATTAGACGAGATTTGAGCTAAAACTGCTCACAAGTGATCATAAATCCTACTCTATTAATTACTCAATAATTCCTAATATTTCCTCCATGGCCACTCAGGCTCATTATATAAGCGTGAACGTAAGATTGTCCATATCTCCTTAAAGCCCTCTTGAATATTTTCTGCACTATTGCCCAAGGCCCGGAAACAATAAGCATGCTTACAAATTGCCGATCCGGCTATCAATACATTAAAGCGTTTAGCTAAATGTTCCATAAAACTATTTTCAATGTCATTGTCGCGCTGCAGCAATTCAAGGATCACCTTTTGCAGATTTGGATCAATGGCCCAAAATGTTCCCATGTGCGAATAGCCATGCATTAGGCCCAACGGGCTACACCATGTGTTCAAAAAAGGAAGTGCCTTTGGCGGCTCCAGCAAAAATCTGTCACTAAAAATTAATTCTCGGTCCAGGAAAATATTGGTCTGCTGATCGAGTAAATTATATTTAAAGAGCTCTTGGCGGGCGGCTCGACCAGGTGCAGTAATTTCCCAAAAAAACGCCGAGGCTTTGCTGGATATTTGAAGATTCGTACGACTATATAAACATGCTTCGGCAAAGGGTATAACCACTTCTGGCATGTACTCCAGTCTTGCTCCATCCTCAACAATCAAGGTCGTGAATTGCCTCGAGAGAATTCCCTGCGGTGAGCGAAAAACCTTTGTCGCCCCTTGACCGAAAACAACCGCCTGAGCATCAGGTTTGACACGCACTAAAATACTATGCTGGTCTCCTTGCAGAAGACCAGCAGCCGGATTCATGATATAGAAAAAAACCTCTTCCTTGTCCGAAAAATAGAGAGGGCTTGACGCCCGCAGCGGCATCCTCTGGCGAAGAGAACTGATGATACTCCTGCCATTATCCTGCTGGACTTCAACTCGAAGAATACCGTGTTTTAACTGTGCATTCATCTGATATCCTCCATGATAACGTTTTTCCGAATCCACATTATGACGTTATCTAAGCCTTCTTCATTTTTAAGATTAGTAAACAAAAAGGGTCGATCACCACGCATGCGCCGAGAATCTTGAGCCATTACTTCCAAGCTTGCTCCAACATACGGAGCCAGATCTATTTTATTGATTATCAAAAGATCTGAACGAGTAATTCCAGGTCCCCCCTTTCGAGGAATTTTTTCCCCTTGGGCTACGTCAATAATATAAATCGAAACATCAACTAATTCAGGACTAAAGGTTGCAGCTAAATTATCGCCTCCACTTTCCACAAAAATAATTTGCAGATCCGGGATTCTTTCCTTTAGAGTATCAATCGCTTCCAGGTTCATAGAGGCATCTTCTCTTATGGCTGTGTGAGGGCACCCTCCCGTTTCAACTCCCATGATCCGATCTTGGGGCAAAACACCATGACTACAGAGGAATTCAGCATCCTCCTTTGTGAAAATATCATTAGTTATTACAGCTAGACTATACTCTGCTACCAAATAGCGAGTTAATTTTTCCACAAGGGCAGTTTTTCCTGACCCAACAGGACCCCCAACCCCAATACGAATCGGCCACACTAAAAACACCTCCTTCACATTTCGAACTTCCTTCTAACTTCCAACATTGAATTACTAAGACATAAATATTCGGGAATATAATCTCTCGTGAGCCATGCCTGCCCAATCGAAGGCTGGTGCACTGCCACCCCAATCTTTGTCAGCTGCCGTTGTTACCCATTGAATACAGGTATCAAGAAGGGGTTGAAGGAGCGCCAGTACCTGCTGTCCACTGGTCTGGCCTAACGGAATAGCCCGTACGCCATTCGCAATAAGAGATGCAGTGCTCATATGGGCAAATGCAGTAAGTAGTAAAGTTAATTCAATCCCTGCGCCAGCTCCGTAATGTCCCCAAATAATAGCCTGGTGACCAAATGGAAATTTAACCTCCGAAGGATAAGTGGCATCAATTTCACCTAGTAATTGCCGAAGCCTTCTACCCATCTTCACACTACCCTCACGGCTTTCAGAGGGTAATTTCATGGCATTCAACCGTCGATCCAGTAAATAAAGGTGCTTCAGGTCTGATTGTTTTGTTGCTTTCCAAGCAAGTTTTACTGCCAGTAAATCCGTAGGTCGCCATGTGAAGTAGAGAAAGGTCTGCATAAACTGAGCTAATTCTTGCTGGGTTTTGATGTCACCGCCCTGAATAAACGTTTCAAGTCCGAAAGATTGAGTAAAGCCACCGGAAGGAAAGGCTGAATCTGCTAATTGCATTAAGCGCAAACCGACCAACGGTGATTGCTTAATCATGGTGCAAAGGCTCCGGCTTCTTTAACCGGATATAACCCTAATTTAGCGAGCTGCTCTTGTAATACCTGATTATAGGGCGTGATCACGCAATCACTTTTCAACTCTATTGGGGCATGCATATTGCCAATCGCATGAGCGGCCAATCCCATTTCCCTCATATTCCCGACAGGAACTACTAAAACAGCTTCTTCTTTTACCTTTACTACAATAAGGTGATTTTCCTCTCTATAAAGAATATCTCCCGGATGCAAATGCCCGCTTTCCAGTTGTATCCCAATATCTCTACCCACATCAGTTGTTTTACGAAGAATCCTCTTCTGGAGTTCGTCCCAAGAAAGATGAAGCTGTTCTATGGTAAAAGTCTCTTTTTCGTGCTGATAAATCTGTTCCAAGTCAGCAAGTTTTCCAATCACTTTAGTTACGATCATAGCCTTCAGCCTCCTATCAACTTTTCGTCCACCTAAAACATAAAGTACCGCTGTGCCATAGGTAGGACATCAGCTGGTTCGCAAGTTAGAATTTCTCCATCTGCTGTAACTTGATAGGTCTCAGGATCCACGGAAATCAGAGGCGTTGCCAAGTTATGTTTCATGTCAACCTTGCCAATATGACGACAGTTCTTCACCGGAACAAGTTTTTTGTCTAGTTTGAGCTCTTTAGCCAACGTTTCCGGATCAGCTGCTTGGGATATAAACGTAACCGAACAAGCGGCAACCCCTTTACCAAAGGCAGCAAACATTGGCTGTTGGAGGACTGGTTGTGGGGTAGGAATAGAGGCATTGGCATCTCCCATAGCGGCATGCATAATAAACCCACCTTTGATCACCATCGCAGGTTTTACACCGAAAAACTTCGGCTTCCATAGTACAAGATCTGCTAATTTCCCCTTTTCAACCGAACCAACCAGATGGCTAATACCGTGAGTAATAGCAGGATTAACGGTGTACTTACTAACGTAACGTTTGATCCGGTTATTGTCATTATTTATACTGTCAGACTCCAAGGAGCCCCGCTGAATTTTCATCTTATGCGCTGTCTGCCAGGTCCTAATAATAACCTCTCCAACCCGTCCCATCGCTTGAGAATCAGAAGACATCATGGAGATTACACCTAAATCATGAAGGATATCCTCAGCCGCAATGGTTTCTGGACGAATACGGGAATCCGCAAAAGCGATATCCTCAGGGACTTGTTTATCAAGATGATGACACACCATCAACATATCGAGATGCTCTTCTAATGTATTAACCGTAAATGGCCGGGTTGGATTGGTTGAAGACGGTAAGACATTGGGCAGGGAGGCAATTTTAATAATGTCCGGCGCATGGCCCCCTCCAGCTCCTTCAGTGTGAAAAGTATGAATAGTCCGCCCGGCAATCGCTGCAATCGTGTCTTCAACAAAGCCTGCTTCATTAAGGGTATCCGTATGGATGGCCACCTGAATATCATATTCATCCGCTACTTTTAGACAGCAGTCAATTGCGGCAGGAGTAGACCCCCAATCTTCATGCAGCTTAAGACCAATTGCCCCGGCTTTAACTTGGGCTATCAGCGGTTCAGGACATGAATTATTCCCTTTTCCGAAAAAACCAAGATTAATCGGAAACCCTTCAGCAGACTGCAGCATCCGGTATAAGTTCCATTCTCCCGGAGTACAGGTAGTAGCATTTGTGCCAGCTGCTGGGCCGGTTCCACCTCCTAACATTGTTGTGATACCAGAAGCAATCGCTGTTTCAATTTGCTGCGGACAAATAAAATGAATGTGACTATCAATTCCGCCTGCCGTAACGATATAGTTCTCTCCTGCAATCACCTCAGTGCCTGCCCCTATGGGAAGGTTAACCCCAGCCATCGTCTTGGGATTTCCTGCGTGACCCAGGCCATAAATACGTCCTGCCTTGATACCTATGTCAGCCTTAATAATACCCCAGTAGTCAATTATCACTGCGTTTGTAATGACCAAATCCATAGCTTCAACCAAAGCCTGGGGATCCTGCCCCATACCATCCCGAATGACTTTACCACCACCAAATTTTGCTTCATCACCAGGATGGGTAAGATCATCTTCCACTTCTAGCCATAACTCTGTATCAGCTAAGCGAATTTTATCGCCAGTAGTTGGTCCATACATATCAGCATGTTGACGGTGTGACATGCTTAAACTCACAGTTCAATTCCTCCTCCCCTTATTTCAGCTGAAATATTAAACTTCTGGTTTTATGAATCCTTGCCGCTTAGCTTGTTCAATACATGTCGTCTTAACCTGACAACCAGCAGTTAAATTATTTGCTCCAAACCAAGGCCCCGGACCGGAAAATCGAACAAGACTAACCGTATGGCTTTCGCCCGGTTCGAAACGAACAGCGGTACCGGAGGGAATGTTTAGACGCATGCCCCAAACTAAGGCTCGATCAAAGACTAAATACCTGTTTACTTCAAAAAAATGATAATGAGATCCAACCTGAATAGGACGGTCGCCAGTGTTTTTAACCGTTATTGTTTCTGTAGACAGTCCTTGATTCGCTTCAATTGTTCCCTGAGCCAATTTATACTCACCAGGTATCATACCTCTTACCCCCTGCGATGTCCGATATTTGATGTTCGGAGTTCGATGCTCGAATTCAAACCCTAAATCTGACTTCTGGCTTCTGACCTCCGACCCCGACCTCTGTTATCCGTTTCGTTTAGCGACCGGATAGCCTGATAGGATGATGTACTGTAACTAATTTCGTACCATCAGGAAAGGTTCCCTCAACCTGAATTTCCTCTATCATTTCAGGAACTCCCTCCATAACCTGGTCACGCCTCAGAATGTTTGTGCCCATCTCCATGAGTTGGGCAACTGTATACCCGTCGCGTATTCGTTCCAGCAATTCAGCGCTAATCAAGGACACTGCTTCTGGATAATTTAACTTCAAGCCGCGCTTTAAACGTTCACGGGCTACCTGTCCCGCAGTATAAATCAACAGTTTATCTCTTTCAGTCGGACTTAGATGCATCGCCCAACCTCCTTTTACTCGTTATTGATCATATAGACATTCGCTTCTGAATTTCTTCTTGATTTAATTCCATGGTGAAGCCTTCTGTCACAATAATCCCCTTTTCCATCACGTAATAATAATCAGAAACCTCAACGACAAACTCCAAATACTGTTCAACTATCAGAATTGTTAAGTTTGCTTCTGAATTTAATTGTTTTATTACCCGACCGATTTCCTGAATTACGGATGGCTGTATTCCTTCTGTAGGTTCATCCAAAATCAGCAATTTAGGCTTTGACACCAGAGCCCGGGCGATAGCCAGTTGTTGCTGCTGTCCTCCGCTCAGATCACCCCCTTTTCTTTTCAGCATGGCCTTCAAAACCGGAAATAGTTCATAGATCTCTTCATCGATATTGCCATTCCCTCCAGATGCCTCAAGGCCAAGTAAAAGGTTTTCATGGACGCTTAACTGTGGGAAAATATCTCTACCTTGCGGAACATAACTGATCCCTTGTCGAGCCCTATAATAGGTAGGCTTCTTCACGATTTCCTCGCCATTGAACTTGATACTCCCCTTAGGGGTCTTAACCAAACCCATAACACTTTTTAAAAAAGTTGTCTTGCCAACCCCGTTACGGCCGAGAAGGCAAACAATTTGCCCGTTTGGCACATGCAGATTTATATCATTGAGTACGATACTTTCCCCATAAAAAGCCTCAAGATTTCTAACATCAAGCATCGCGTTCCCCACCCCGCCCAAGATAGACATCAATTACCTTTTGATTATTCTGAACGTCATAAACACTGCCCTCATCCAATATTGCCCCTTCGTGAAGAACCGTAACCTTACTTGCATAATCCCTTACAAATTCCATATCGTGTTCGACGACAACAATGGTACAAGTTTGAGCTATTTTTTTCAGAAGTTCCCCGGTCTTGTCGGTCTCAGCCCGACCCATTCCGGCAACTGGTTCATCCAGCAGCATGAGTTTAGGCTCCTGAGCGAGCAGCATACCGATTTCCAACCACTGCTTCTCACCATGAGATAAGGCTGTCGGGGTGTTATATCTTTTTTCATACAAACCAATCGTGACTAAGATATCCTCAATTCTCTCGATCTGTTCTTTCTTAAGCCTCTGAAACAAGGAAGAATACAGGGAACGATCCTTCACAACTGCAAGTTCCATGTTTTCATACACAGTCATATTGGTAAATACGGAGGGTACCTGAAACTTCCTTCCGATTCCGACATTGACAATCTCATGCTCCGCATAACGAGTAACTTCTCTATCCAAAAACTTAACCTGGCCTGATTGCGGCTTAACCCGCCCGCAAATAGCATCCAGCAAGGTTGTTTTTCCGGCACCGTTCGGTCCGATAAAAAAACGAATCTCTCCTTTTTTTATCCCGGTATTCACATTATTAACCGCCTTAAATCCATCAAAGCTTACTGTTAGATTATCAATCTGTAAAATCGATTCCATATCTCCACCGCCTCTTGATTTTCTCAATATCCATTGTCCTAGTTTAATTCACTGGGCGTTTTAGTGATTAGTGTGTAGGGCTTGTTTACTAACCTTCCTTGTTATTTTCTTGGCCAGTCCCACAATACCGTTAGGCATGAACAAGACTATAAAAATAAAGGCCAAGCCTATAAAGTAAGACCAGACATCCGGGAAACTTTCACTGATCCCGCTTTTCAAGGCATTTACCAGTATTGCCCCAATAACTGCGCCGATCAATGTTCCACGTCCACCGATAGCTACCCAAATAATCATTTCAATAGATGGTACGATTCCCATTTCGGCTGGGGAGATAATACCGACCTGAGGTACAAAGATTGCACCAGCCAGCCCTGCTATTCCTGCAGATAAACAGTAAACAAATATTTTATATGTTGTAGGATTATACCCTGAGAATCGGACTCTGTTTTCCCCATCCCTGATGGCTACAAGGATCCTGCCTAATCTTCGTTTAACCAATACACTACAAAATACATAGACCAAAACAAGAATTCCTATCGAGATGTAATATAAAACAAGCTTTGTTGAACCATTCGATAAAGCGGAGCCCAGAATACTTTTATAATTTGTCAGGCCGTTCGTTCCACCGGTATATGCCTGTTGACCAATAAAAAGAGTGACAAATATAATAGCTAAGGCTTGAGACAAGATGGAAAAATACACACCCCGGATACGGTTCTTAAAGGTTAAAAACCCAATAAAAAACGCCAATATACTCGGCACTAAGATTGCCATAACAAGAGCAAAAATACTGTTGGAAAAAGGTTTCCAAAACCAAGGAAGTCCTTCAAGCCCGCTCCAAGACATAAAATCCGGTAGTTTTCCGTTGGCAGCTTCTAACTTCAGATACATGGCCATGCAATATGCCCCAAGTCCAAAGAACACCCCGTGTCCAAGGCTTAAAATCCCCGTGAATCCCCAGATCAAATCTAAACCAATTGCCAAAATAGCGTAGGCAATAAATTTTCCAAGTAAATTTATTCTGAAATCGGACAAAAACAAGGGAGCTAAGACTAAACCCAATATGATAACCGAGAATACTAATTTCTCTTTTGAATTCTCCAAACTTCGAGCATCGAACATCGAACATAGAATCATCCTTTTGTCCCTCCTTCCCGTAATACTTTACTATTCGTCTAATGAACGGCTGCTGATGTTAAATAGACCTTTGGGCCTCCATTGTAAAAATGTAATAATTAAGAGAAAGACTAAGACCTTTGCAAGCGAGGTATTGGTGTAAAACTCAAGGGTAGTGTTGGCTGTTCCGATAAATAGTCCACCAGCTACAGTTCCTATCAGCTTTCCTACACCGCCCAGAACTACAACCATAAACGTATCGACAATATAATTAGTTCCTAAGGTGGACCCGATTGAACCCAGCAAGGTCAAAGCACACCCGGCAATTCCGGCCAGCCCTGAGCCGATGGCAAATGTATATGCATCGACTCTTCGAGTATTAATACCCATACTCTCTGCCATTTCTCTATTCTGCATGACCGCTCGAATTCGCCGACCAGTTTTACTCTTATATAGAAGTACGAACATACCCAGGATACAAGTAATGACTAAGGCGATAATAAAAAGACGCTTATAGGGTAGCTGCAGTCCTTGGTGTAAAACGAGCCCGCCTTCCAACCAGCCCGGACTTTTGACATCGACATTAGGCGCCCCAAAAATACTTCTGGCTAGTTGCTGCAACACTAAACTGACTCCCCAGGTTGCCAGGATACTGTCCAATGGTCTATTGTAAAGATGGCGGATCACTGTCCCTTCCAGCACAAATCCTATAAATGCAGCCACGACAAACGAAGCAGGGATAGCAAGGACAAAATATAACCCAAAAAGACTCTTATCCAGATGTATAAATAGATTTTGGACGAGATACGTAACATAGGCACCGATCATGATAAACTCACCATGAGCCATATTAATCACTTTCATCAAACCAAAGGTTATGGCCAATCCCAAGGCGGCTAGCATAAGAATCGAGCTGACGCTGATTCCATTAAATATTTGCAGGATATACGTTCCCATTTTTTCACCCCTTTTCCTGAGTGTATTAGTAGCAACGGTGCAGGCTTTATCTCACCTGCACCGTTAAACCATAATCCACTATGTCAGTAACTAATTACTAAGACCCTTAGCCCAATCATAGGATTTCAGGAACGGATCCGGTTTGACTGGCTTATCTGTGCTCCAGATCTCTTTAATCAATCCATCTTCAGTTACCTCACCAATTCTGACAGGTTTCCAAATGTGTTGATTTTCGCCCTCAATTTTAATTAGACCTTCAGGAGCTTTAAATTCAATTCCTTTAGCAGCTTCCTTAACCTTAGCTACATCTGTCGAACCTGCTTTTTTTACAGCCGCTGCCCATAAGTACACTGCGTCATAAGCAGCTTCGATAGGATCATCGGTTACACGGTCTGCACCATATTTTGCTTTGTAGTTCTTAACGAATTCTTTATTCTCAGGCGTATCTGTCGTTTGGTAGTAGTTCCAGGATACCAGCTGACCCTTCATGTTTGCTGCACCAATACCTCGAACTTCTTCTTCAGCAACACTTACGGAAAGGGTCGTCAGATCTTCGGAAGTAATACCTGCATCTTTAAGTTGCTTGAAGAAGGCGACGTTGCTGTCCCCATTCAAGGTATTGAACACGACATCAGGCTTAGAGGCGATGATTTTATTAACTATGGTGCTATAATCGGTATGTCCAAGCGGTGTGTATTCTTCAGCCATAACCTCGCCACCCAGAGCGGCTACTTGAGCTTTAATAATCTTGTTGGCTGTTCTTGGGAACACATAATCAGACCCTAACAGGAAGAACTTCTTGCCTTTATTCTTAAACAACCAATCTATAGCTGGCACAATCTGCTGATTAGGAGCGGCACCGGTGTAAAAAATATTGGGTGATGCTTCCATCCCTTCATATTGAACTGGATACCAAAGTAAGCCATTATTTTCTTCAAACACCGGCAGTACGGCTTTACGGCTTGCTGAGGTCCAACAGCCAAACACGGTTGCCACCTTATCTTGTTGGAGCAGTTTCTTAGCTTTTTCCGCAAAGTTCGGCCAGCTGGAGGCACCATCTTCGATAACCGGCTGAATTTTTTTACCTAAGACCCCTCCAGCGGCATTGATTTCGTCGATCGCCATCATTTCCGAATCCTTAACGGATACTTCACTGATGGCCATTGTTCCACTTAGCGAATGCAAGATTCCAACTTTAATGGTATCTCCTGAACTACTAGCCGTTTCTGCTGGTTTGGTTGTTTGAGTAGCTCCACAGCCGGTCAGCAGTAATCCTGCCATAAGGGTTGCCGAGATCATCCCAGTTGCCCGTTTTCTCATCTTCAGTGAAAAATATTTTTTCATAACTTACCCCTCTCCGTCCTTGATCTTTTCCAACATGACTGGCCAGGACCGATGTTGAAATATTTCGTTAGCGCTAACATTCTAACCAAAAAAAGCGCTGTAAAGAATGTTCGGTATCTCATTGATACTGTTCATTCCTCACAGCGCCGTTGCTGGTTACAAAATTGAGTTACTCTATTTGTAACCATTATGCCATTTATGCCCCAAAATATTAACCATAAAAAGCAGCTATTTTCCCCTAAAAAACCGGTGTAAACCCCTCCAAATGCTGAACGAGTTTACTCTCATACTCCTGATTTTCTGTACTGCAAGGGCGTATAGCCCGTATAATTCTTAAATAGACGACAGAAATAATCCGGACTACTATAGCCAAGTTTTTCACTTACCTCGTAGTTCTTATACTCACCGGTTCCAAGGAGCTGCTTGGCATATTCCATTTTGATTTTTGTCAAATAATCGTTAAAGTTTATCCCCGTTTTTTGTTTAAAAAATTTCCCCAGATAGTCTTTACTTATATGTACCTCATTAGCAACCAATTCAAGGTTGATGTCCTTGTCAATATGATCAGTAACATATTGACACGTCTTTCTGACAATACTTTCACTTCGATGAAGCTCATAATTCTTAATAACTGTGATCAGACCCCTAACACGGCTGAGATACTCTGACTTCATGCCCTGCATGGAATCAGTGTTCTGAAGAACATTGCTAAACTCTGGATCTTCAACCTTTTGGAGCCAGGTGAACTCCTTATACAATGCCCCGCTTAGGTTTAAAAGCATGATTTCCAACAACTTTGCGGTTTTAAACAGATCTTGATCCAACAACCTAGCCAATTCAGAAAAGGCAGCTTCTGCCTCAGTCATGGCCGCTAAATTGCCTGCTAAGATGAGACCTGCTATTGTTTCTTCTCGTTTTTTCGGATAAAAATGCGTCAGACTGTCTTCAATCAGCTTTCGTTCTTCTTCTCCTCTTACTCTCTGATGATTTTTTTCATCTAAATATTTTTTGGTTCTTTCCAAGGCTTCACTCAAAACATCATCTTCTAAAGGTTTAGTAATAAAATCAAAGGCTCCTAAGCGTATCCCTTGTTTCGCATACTCAAAATCGCTATGTGTACTTAGTAAAATTGAACAAACATCCCATTTTCTGCAGCTAAGTTCACTTAAAAACTCTATCCCATCCATACCCGGCATCTTAATATCCGTTATAACAAGGTCAATGTGACCAGTTGTAAGCTTTCTCAATGCTTCTTTACCATCACTTGCTTCTTCTTCCACACTAAATCCATAGTTAGACCATTTATTATATTTCTTTAACATATACCTTACCACTTTGTCATCATCAACAATTAGCACTTTAAACATACTTAACCCCCCTAGGCTTACTGGTTCCTTTCATTGCGGTAATAAGTCTTATGATGTCTTCAGCAGCCTCTCCAAGATTGTATTTGGTAATTTTCTCATTCAGTTGGCTGTAGTCAAGAGCACTCAACTCTTGCTTGAGAAAATATTTACATGCCTCATAAACCAAGGATGCCTCTGAGTCTCCCTCTTCCAATAGCTTGACTAATTTAATTAACTGATTTTGAATCTCCTGATTTTCTACACTCATTACTTCAGGTTCTACTGGTAAGGCAGCTACGAACTGAGCCACACGGTTACAACTTTCTATTAGGACTATTTCAAACTGACGCTTCTCCTTACAGATCTCCTCTTCATACAGGTTATCTACAGCTTTTTCTAAACGTAAAGATGCTTCGTTAAGCTTGATTGCTCCAATATTTGCCGAAATCCCCTTGAGGACATGCAATAGATTCTTTGCTTCCGCAAAATTACTATTAGCTAAAAACTGATTTATAGTAATATGGTCTTCTCCGTGGTTTTCGATGAATCTTTCGAGGATATATCTGTATTTATCTTGTCGACCACCCAAACGCTCAATGCCGCTTTCGAAATCGAGCCATATTCGCTGACCCGTGACTGAACCATTATTTTCTCGCAGGGGTACATCAAGCGCTTCAAGACCTAGACATATTTGCAAAACCTCAGCCAATTTCAAAGGATCTAACGGTTTGGTTAAATATCCGCTCATTCCTGCCAATTTAGCTTTTTCAGCTACGCCTTCAACAGCATCCGCTGATAAGGCGATAATGGGCGGAGCCTTCAGCCCTTTGAGCTCTAAAATACGACGTGTTGTTTCATACCCATCCATTTCAGGCATGCGAATATCCATCACAATAGCATCATAGCGCATTTTGTTAACCATCTGAACAGCTGTATAACCGCTCTGAGAAGTGTCAGTAGCAAACCCTAAACTTTCCAGAATATCTTTGGTCATTTGCAAATTGATTTGATTATCTTCAACTATAAGGATTTTTTTAGTAGCAAAAATGTCTTGGTTGAGTTTATTTTCTTTCAACGATAGCGGTGCACGATCGACAATTTCCAAGTTCGCAGTAAAACTAAAGGTTGACCCTGTCCCTATGCTACTTCTGACACTAATTTCCCCGGCCATAAGACCGACAATTTTTTTGCAAATAGCAAGTCCCAAGCCAGTTCCCCCATATTTTCGTGAAGTTGAGGCATCACCTTGGGTAAACACCTCAAACAGATGTTTCATTTGTTCCTCAGAAATGCCGATTCCGGTATCTGAAACGTTAAAGCGTAGATGAGCCTGATTGTCATCGTTTTTTAAAACTTCAACAATAACTTCAAGTTCACCCTGATCCGTGAACTTAATTCCATTCGACAAGAGATTCAAAAGGACTTGTTTTAATCTCGTCGCATCCCCTTTTACATAACGTGGAACGCCCGGTTGAATTACATAGCGCACTTCCAAGCCATGGTGGTGGGCTTCAATTTGAACCATACTGCAGAGTTCCTTGATTACTTCATAAAGATTAAATTCAACAGTCTCTAAAGTCATGCGACCAGCTTCGATTTTAGAAAAATCAAGGATCTCATTGATGATTCCCAAGAGACTTTTAGCCGCCAAACCAACATTTTGCATATATTGCTTTTGTTTAGGTGCAAATTGCGTGCTCTCCAGCAAATAGTGATAACCAATGATCGTATTTAAGGGGGTTCTTATCTCATGACTCATATTGGCCAGAAATTCACTTTTGGCCTTATTGGCCTTCTCTGCTTCTTCTTTAGCAACTTTCATCTTATCTTCGGCACGTTTTCTTTTAACCAATTCCTCCTGAAACGACTGATATAAGTCATTAAATGTTTTGGCAAGTAACCTAAGTTCCAGAGACCCCTCCGGCACTAAGCTAAAGTTGTCCTTGCTAAAAGAAAACACTTTCAACAGTTCTGTATAATTCTTAATCGGATACGTTACTTGGGTAAATAAAATGCGTAGTAATCCCGCAACTGCACCGATGATAATGGCCGCTAAGACAGCTTGCAAGATAGCAGCCCTACTGGTAGCATTCCGGGCAATTTCCAGTTCTGCTTCCAAGCGAGCATTCATGATTTGTTGAAATTTTGCTATGGGATCCATAATACTGCGCTTATCAAAATCATACTTATCGTCAAACATGATATCCCGCGCTTTGGTAAGTTTATCCTCAGTGCTTAACTTTAGATCTTCTGTACTCAATCGAAAGGAAGCCACTTCAGGCGGCATTTTCTCCTCTGTCGCCCCTAAAGCATCAAGTACCAACCTCATCGAACGTCTTTCCGTCTCCACAAGCGCATCTGAGTTCTTTTTAGCCTCAGCCAAGAGAGCCATCTCTTCATTTGGGGAATTTAGTTCACCCAATCGGGATATTACATTGTCCCGCGTTTTGGTAATATTGATTTCCTTCCAGTATTTATTCATATGAGTTTCATCTCTTGTTACCGCAAACTTACGTGCTTCATCAGTCAAATAATCCGAAGCATTTGCTAGATCGATGCCCAGTTGTTTAAATTCAGTCCTTCTCTTTTCAGCAGTCTGTTCATCTTTAAGACTTGAACTCATGTATAAAATACTACTGCCCAGCAGAATAGAAATAAAAAAGAAGATTCCTAACATCAAGGCACTTATCGTAGATTGTTTAATTACGATCTTCGGTGGCAGTTTAAATCACCTCCAGAATAAAGAAACCTGGCAGCCGCCCACGACGAAGACACTGTCTTCGCACGTATTAACCTTCTTGTTAGCGTTAGTACAGGCGGCTGCCTAGTTGCACTGATGCGCTAGCCAAGACGATAAGCACGATACTCTCCATTGGAGAGTATCGCCGAGCCACACACCCAATATGTATACTTCGTGGCGAAGGAACGAGCTTATCGCCACACTGCAACTTATTACGCATACTCCTGCAGTCTGGAATGGCAAGGCGCCGTGATGGCGAGAAGGGACCGCTGTCCATGGATGGCCGAGTGTCCCTGTAGCCATGGATGGCGAGAAGGGACCTTCCAGAAAATATACAAACGTCAGTTTATACTTTCTGTTTAGTAAGAAAAAGACAGCGGGGTCAGTTTGACACATCAAACTGGCTCCGCTGCCTTGTTGATCAAGATTATTAATTTTTATTATAGGATAAATTTTAGGCCTTTACAACGGGTACTCTACATTTATACAAAACACAAAACTCGGTTTGTTGATATCGTATCGTATGCCTACTGCCACTGAGAACTTCATAAAAGTTAGTTTCCTTTGATACTTGTTTTGAAACAGGTACTCCTATACAATTTATACGTTGTGTGCGTGCGATAAAGAATGATTTATGGAGTTGGTCTCTTTGGATTACACCCAGTCAATAAACCAGCCTGAAATACTACTGGTGGATGATACGCCAGAACATATTGAAACTGCAGTTACAGTCTTACGTGAAAACAATTTTCGCGTCCGGATTGCCACCAAAGGAAGTACTGCTTTTAAATTAATCGAGCAACATCAACCTGACATCATCCTTCTAGATGTCTATATGCCGGAGCAGGATGGTTTTGAAATTTGTCGAATAATAAAAACTGAAAGTGATTATAGTAGCATCCCTATAATATTTTTAACCTCCAGTAATGATGCAGAAAGTATTAAAAAAGGATTTGATCTAGGGGCCCAAGATTATGTGGTTAAGCCCTTTAATACCTCGGAGCTGCTTGCTCGCGTGCACACCCATATTAAACTTAAA
This sequence comes from Desulfosporosinus sp. OT, assembly GCF_000224515.1. Classification (GTDB taxonomy): domain Bacteria; phylum Bacillota; class Desulfitobacteriia; order Desulfitobacteriales; family Desulfitobacteriaceae; genus Desulfosporosinus. The sequence goes on from NZ_AGAF01000183.1 coordinate 15,737, forward strand.
AAACAGACAGAGTCCTTAATAAAAGCCAATAAAGAACTTGACAGCTTTTGTTATACTGTTGCCCATGACCTAAAAGCACCGTTGCTATCTCTCAGTAAGCTCACAGAATATCTGGCTTTGGATTATTCGGACAGACTAGACTTTGAAGGTCGTGAATTAGTAGATGACATTCAGAATAAGTCAACAGAAATTATCCAACTTGTTAACCATTTACTTGAGCTTTCACGCATGAGCGAAATGCCAATGAACATAGAACACATTAATTTAGAGCAACTGTTTGGAGAAGTGTTTAATGAATTAATCAGGCTTGAACCAGAAAGAAATATAGAATTTATTATAAAACCACTACCTCTTATTCAAGGTGACCCAGTCATGATTAAGCTTCTCGTTATAAATATCCTCACCAACGCTTTAAAATACACCCGTAATCAGAAGAAAGCGCATATCAAAGTTACATTCATTGACAATGAAACCAGATTCATTATCTCAGTAGAAGATAATGGGGCAGGCTTTGATATGCGTTACGCCTCTAGGTTATTTAGTGTCTTTCAAAGACTTCATTCTCAAAATGAATTCGAAGGTTCCGGTGTAGGGTTAGCGATAGTTCAAAAAATCTTAAAGAGACATCATGGTTTAGCCTGGATAACTGGAAAAGTTGATGAAGGGGCGACGTTCTACTTTAGTATTCCCAAGGACTAAGTTTTACAGAAGGTCAGAAAATATCGAGGGTATAAAGGAAATGCTTACCGGTTTTAACATAAGGGAAATTCCCTCTTTGCGTTTTACGGAATATGTTCTAATGTTTAAGCCGTTTGTGACTGAGAAAAACATCCCCAAATGCAATAAATTCATTGACAACTATGTCCGAGAAAATCACATGACACATACTGCTGCAGGGTTACCTCCATGTGAATTGTTATTATCCGCCTGTAGCCTCTCCGCTAAACGGGTTTTCCTCTTTGAAGTCTTATTATTGCGAACTGCCATACTAACTGCCTTCTTTGTACCTACTAGTACAAAAACTCTCTTTGCCCTTGTAACACAAGTGTAGAGAAGATTTCTTTGTAGCATCACGTAGTGCTGCATCGTTAAAGGTGCCACTACGATCATATATTCACTTCCTTGGCTCTTATGGATTGTGGTGGCATAAGCCAAAACGACTTCATCTAGCTCTGTAGCGTCGTAATCTACCACGTTACCATCAAAGTTCAAGATAAGCGTTCGTTCTTCAATATCAATTTTAGAGATACTTCCAATGTCTCCGTTGAAAACGTTCTTATCGTAATTATTCTTTATCTGCATGATCTTATCACCAAGTCTGTAGACCGTGCCACCATATTTAATAGAAGTAGTGGAGGAATTCAGTGCCTCCTGCAAAACCGCATTGAGGTTTGCCTCTCCTGTTTCTCCCCGTTGCATTGGGCACAGAACCTGAATGTCGTTGATAGAGTCAACATTGTAGAAAGAGGGGAGTCTTCTAGTACAAAGATCTTTAATTGTTTGGACAACCTTGGTTGGCTCATCTTCTTCAATAAAGAAGAAATCACTGTTTCGATTACCCTTCAAGTCTGGAAAGTCTCCCTTATTAATTTTATGGGCATTAGTAATAATGGCACTGCCTTGGGCCTGTCGAAATATTCTTGTGAGCTTAACGACGTTGACGATTCCTGAGCCTATTATGTCGTTAAGTACATTTCCAGCGCCTACCGATGGCAACTGATCAACATCACCAACAAGTATAACCACGGTTTCATTGGATACCGCTTTGAGTAGGTTGTACATTAGGATGGTGTCAACCATGGAAGTTTCATCAATAATCAACACATCGCATTCCAAGGGGTATTCAGCATTCTTCTTGTAACCTTCAGGTGGCTTGTACTCCAGTAACCGGTGAATCGTTTTCGCCTCTAGCCCTGTGGTCTCAGACATTCTTTTAGCCGCTCTACCCGTGGGTGCTGCAAGTAATACTCGTGCCCCCAGTAACTGAAACACCTTTATAATAGCCAAAGTTGTGGTTGTTTTACCCGTTCCAGGACCACCTGTAAGCACCATGAATTTTGAAGCCGTTGCTGTCTTTACAGCATCTTTTTGCACCTCGTCGTAGGTGATGTCATACTGCGTTTGTATCATTTCAAGAATACCATCGACGTTTGTCATAGGGTAGAGAGTATCCACAGAAAGAATAGCCTTCATTCTCTTCGCTATTCCAATCTCGCTGTGATAAAAAGGCAGCAGATAGATGGAATCTCCTTCATCGAGAATGACAGTCTTTTCCTCGATCATCCTATTGAGGGTTGAATCAACCAGTGATTTCTCAAGCTCAAGGATTTTTTCTGCCTCTTCCAGCAACTGTTCTCTTGTTCCATAGCAATGTCCGTCATTGGAAAGTTCATTAAGTACATAGACAATCCCCGAGCGACAACGTTCAAAGGAGTTCTTATTGAAGCCCATCTGTAAGGCAATTTTATCCGCGGTTTTAAAGCCGATGCCCCAGATGTCATCCGCCAGTCGATAGGGATTAGTTCTCACAATTTCGATGCTATCATTTCCGTAGGTCTTATATATTTTAACTGCAAAAGCAGTTGATACTCCGTTACTCTGCAAGAAAAGCATGACATTTTTAATTTCCTTTTGCTCTTGCCATGCTTTTTTAATCATGTCCACTCGCTTTTGCCCGATGCCAGCAACTTTGACTAAGTAATCTGCTTCTTCTTCCAAGACCCTCAATGTGTCTTCTTGAAAATGCTGGACGATTCTCTTAGCAAATACCGGTCCGATGCCCTTTATGAGGCCGCTTCCCAAATATTTTTGAATACCTGCAACCGTTGCTGGAAGAGTTTCACGATAATCCTGTGCAGCAAACTGCTTCCCGAACTTGCTGTCCATCTTCCATTCGCCTTTGAGTCGTATTATTGCACCGACATTCACAGCAGCCAAGCTGCCCACGACAGTTACAAGGTCAGCATAACCCTTGGATTTAATTTTGATGACGCTAAAACCATTATCTTCATTCTCGAAGGTAATTCTCTCAACAACTCCGCTTATGTATTCCATTTTGAGCCCTACCAATCATCAAGCAATTGTAGACTTACACTGAAAAAAGAAAGCCCTACAGTATAATACTGGGGCTCAAAGCCTTCTTCATTCCTGTATTTACGCATCAGAATTCATGGCACAACTATACGTAAGATGACGGGATAACAACCCGTATTTTTTTCGCCTCCCACTCTGCATCCTTTTTTATATTACTAGCCATACATTTGTTCCTTTCTTAACACAATTCAATTTTCACTTGAATTCATAAAGCTCCGATGGAACAGACATTTCGCGCAATTCTCAAAGCTTTAAGGTCATCCTAATATCTCGTACAACCTCATCAACGCCTCGTCCAGCTACCTTTATGCGATAATTTGCTTTAGATAAAAACGACCAAAATAATCCAAGCTAATCACACGCAAATAATGTGTCTTTTCTGACTCCGTAAGGTCCATTTTCGCTAGTGGTTTTGAATATTGATCAAAAAACTCCAGCCGTTGCACAATGTTCTTAGCCCGATCTGCAAGCACGGTCGTAACGGGATTAGCCATCTGTAGCTTCTTCCAGTAAACATCCATAAATGCACTTGACGGTAATCCGACAATGTATTGATCTTGGCTTGTCAGCACCTTGTTTTTGCAACATTCGGCATCTTACCTCACTAAAAAACCAGCTCTCCTGGTTTATAGCCGGCAGGCAATTCCTCTTCACTTAAAAATTTGAAATTGTCATCACGCAGTATAGGTAAAAATACTTCGTAGGGTATCCTGGAAAACTCACAGGTATAATTACTGGATCCGACCCACCTACCCTCATTGCCACTAAAATTCAAACCTCTGGCAAATTTCGTATAGTTTGAGCAATCATGAACTGCTAAATCCCAGCTTTCTTCAACGGCTATCTTCATGAATTTCAGAGTTAATTCCCTACTCCAAATCGGAGATATATAGCCATGTCTTAAAATATACATGTTTTCCCCGTGATAATTGTCTATGTTATTGGCATTTAAGTGCAATTCTGCACAGTTGATAAAATCGAGTTTTGTCTCTAAGATCGCTTGCTTCTTCTTGAAAAAAGTTTCGAAGAACTCAGGAGTCATTGGCGTTTCAATACCTACATTTTTAATGTATTTTTTCGCTATAGCAATAATTTTAATCACTTTGTCCGAACAATTCGAGGCACCCAGGTTGAAACGCAACTCGTCAAGACCGGCTTCACCTAAAGCTTTCAACGTCTCTTCCGTAGCTAAAGTGCCATTTGTATAGAGATGTTGATGAATCCCTGCATCTCTGAATTTCTTTATAACCGGATAGTATTTTTCAATTTCCATGAATGGCTCTAAATAAACGTAGGAAATGCCCGTGGGCTTCTGTTGGATGGAAAGCAGTAAATCAATGTCCTTTTCATAAAATTTTGTGTCTCCGATTTCCCACATACCTTCGCCAACTGGAGCAATATCATCCAGTTCTCCATAATGATAGCAGAACTTACACTCTAAGTTACATTTGTTCGTTTTCCTGATTGCACTCAAACCGGTTCCCAACAGACAAGAACGACATCCTTTGGGGAATTTGCTTTCATTTCCCACAAAAAAAGTTCTATTCTCCAAAGTTTTCAAGCCTCGGATTTCCGACATTAACATATCATTTCTATGATCGATCGCAGCCTCAATTTGTGCAAAGGTAGCGTAAATGATTTCTTGTTGTTTTGTCATAACTTCCTCATCCTCTGGCAATATTGAAAAGAATTCAAACCAAAACAACGCATCCTTCTTTGAAATTTTCATACATGTCCTCCTATCATTAATTCTACTAAAGATTCGATTCCTATCTTCCTGCTATGCTTTTTCACATAGTCTTCTTCAAAAGACATACGCACTTCTAACCACCGGATCGGATACTCAACGTGCAGCCTTTACCGGAACAAGTACTCCGGATTCTACCCGCCTTTCCACTTCACCCTGAAATCGAGGATAATCCGGCTCCCCGAGGATCTGCTGGATTTCCAGATCGGTAACCGTTTTGCTGACATGATTCAGAAGTTTTTCAAATTTGTTCCATATCTATCCCTTCTTAACGCATCCTGTTTGACAGATTATCTGATTCTCTATTTAGATTTAGTAATTCTCACTTCTTCGAGATTATCCGGCAAAATCCTGCACATACGAGTCTTTCTAGATTATATATGTATAATTATCTTTGCCAAAGTAAATAAAATAAAGCCCTACAGTATAATACATGGGCTCAAAGTCTTCTTCATTCGTTTCATTGTGAACAGTGGCTTGCTCTTTTCATACAAGAATCAACAGACTTTTATATGGCAAACTAAATATGATAACATAATAACTAAAATAAGACTTAGAAGCCGAAGGGAAATTTAAGATGACCAATCAAAATTCAGCTGACATCATCGCTAAATTTGATCAAGTTTATCCAGTATATTCCGATTTTACAAACGTCACCGAAAACTTGTTAAAAGGAATACTTCAGCTTAAGGGCATCAACGTTCACTCAATCACTTCCCGGGTAAAAAGCCGAGAAAGCTTAAAGAGAAAAGCAAATCGGGAAGATGATAAATACACAAAACTAGAAGACATCACCGATTTAGCCGGGATTCGGATTATCACCTATTTTGCGGACCAAGTGGATCTTATCGCGAGTTTCGTGGAGGAGGAATTTGAAGTAGATCGGTCAAATTCCGTGGACAAGCGAGAATTGATTGACCCTGAGAAATTTGGCTATCTATCCCTTCATTATGTCGTCAAACTTCCCCCCTTTAGACTTCAGCTTATTGAGTACCAACGCTTTAAAGATTGTAAATTGGAAATTCAAATTCGCTCCATCCTTCAACATACATGGGCAGAAATTGAACATGACTTGGGTTATAAAAAATGAACACGCCGTTCCCCGAGAAATCCGGAGAAGCTTCTCGCGACTAGCTGGATTACTGGAATTGGCGGACGAAGAGTTTATCAAAATTCGTTCCAACCTCGCTAATTACGAAGCCGAAGTTGAAGCTCAAATCGAGAAGACCCCCACTATGGTACTTATCAATCAGGCATCGCTAAAATCTTATGTTCAAAAATCTCAACATATCCGTATCCTCGACCAGAAGATTAGTCATATCGTCAACGCTGATCTGGAATTAAAGGACCGTTTTTTTGGCTATCTAACGACAGTCTTTAGTTACCTGGGAGTGAAGACCATTGGGGAACTCGATGAAATCGTTAAAGACATTGGAGATGATGTTTTAAATTTCCCTCGCAATGGACTCAAAAACAAACAGGGCGAGAAGGTCAATTGGGGTACTTCTTTATTCTACCTGGCATATGCCATCGTTGGCCGAAGAGGTTCTCCTAGCCAAGTATCTGATTATCTTGAGCACTTCAAAATTGAGACGACTGAAAGTAGGCAAGAGCTCATCCGACAAATCCTTGCAGCCTATTCTTCGAAATCTTAACGAAAGTTCACAGCCGAAAATTGGCTGTACTTCATTTAAAAACTATCGATCTACCTTAGGGCTGTGGCTCATAAGGATGTATTCCTCTTAGGTAAGCCCCATCCCTTGATTTAGGGTAGCATCCGCTGTCCCCATGTAAAGTCTTGATATGGGGTCGACGAAATATGTAAGGCTCAAGACACTGAGACGATGGTCTCGCGAACCGTAATATTAAGAATAGAACCATCTTTAAGCGGCTAAAGCCCTAAATTCGATTGGGCTAAGGCCGTTTAGTCTTTTTTGTAATCTCTTAGTATTATAGAAGCTCATATATTCATCTATTGCATAAGCTAAATCTTCAAAGGTATGATATTTGTGCAAGTAGTATTTTTCACACTTGAGGATACCCCAAAAGGCTTCCATTGGACAACGTCATAAGCTACGGCATTTTTGCTAACCAATCGGCTAAGCAATGTCTTAATTGTTTTTGGTTTCCAGTCCGTTGTACCCTTCAGTTCCTTAATGACATCACTGGAACCGAGAGGAGACTCATTCTATAATACTTTCATTACCAGCCATTCAGCATCGGATATTTGCGGGATGTTTTGCATTTTTTCACCTGCCTACATTCGTAATGGGAGAATGCACTTTCAGAACAAAACGACTATCTCAAGGGCAAATATGATTATGATATGCTGGCAAATAAGGAAATCCAGGTCGAGGATTTGAATGAAAAGGCCACGGAGTCTCGACAATTTCTTCAGAGTCTATCTGATGCTCATAAAAACGGCTGGGCAGTGACCGATGAAAAGTTGCATGATCTTATTGAAAAACACCTTAATTTTCTCAACAGTCATGGCCTAAATATTGATGCCAAGTCGTTTGTAAGTCAGACAAGGTTTTTTTTAGAGGATGATTTTCATCGGAATATGCTTGAACGCCAACAACTTGGGCTTTGTTACTACCTGTGTATTGCTGCTGAGACATATGCGTCCTTAAAGTAGGTTCAAGTCGCCATCGGGACATGGCGGAAATTCCAATTTGGTCATGCTTTCGACATCATGCTCCACGATAAACTCATCCCGCTCCTCTTCCGGGATCCCAAGCAGGATGAGCGCCTGGGTGTAGGTCAAATTCGCCATTTCACATGGCCTCTTGAATTTTTGCCCCTAACTCGAGCACACACTCGGTCATTCAGGTATAATGGTGATAATCATTCTTTTGGAGGAGGGGCTTAATGATAATCCAAGAAATAGGAATTAGAGGGGTCATTTTCACCTACGAAGATGACATTTCAGTATATTTGATCAAAGGAGATCATCAAATTGTTTTATGCGATACGCACTTAGGTCCGCGATCCATGAACGTAGTAAAGGATTATCTCTTGACTCAATCATCCCCAAAAGAACTCCTTGTCTTTAATTCTCACTCTGATTGGGATCATATCTGGGGAAATTGTGCCTTCAAGGGTGCAAAAATTATTGGACATGAAAAGCTAAAACCGCGCATGCAGGAAATCGGATACTACGAATTAGACCTATTACGAAAATTCCATAACGGGGAAATTCAACTTAGGTATCCGAACCTTACATTTAGTGAAAAGCTTTCCTTGGAAGATGAGGATATAGAGTTTATCTATGCGCCAGGACATACGATCGACTCTGCACTATGCTTTGATCGGAGAGATTCTATATTATTTATTGGAGATCTTGTTGAGTATCCCATTCCCTATCTTGATTATTATGATCTCGATGTATTTATTAAAACTTTAGAGTTGATTAAGCACTTCCCCGCACAAATCAAGATTTCGGCTCATTCCGGTATTGTTGATAATGACTTAATCGAACGTAATCTTTCCTATATTCAAGGGATTCAACTTGGTCAACCCATCGCACCCGAAATGATTGAGTCATCCGCCGAAGTGCATCAATATAATTTAAATAATCGTTTACTTCTCAAGTATGAACCATTCATTCGAGAGAAATTAGGCGAAAGCTTTGATTATACATCTTATAAGAACAACTTTATGGACATAGGACAAGTGAATTCGGATGATTTTGAAGCAACACTCGCAAAGTATCTTAGAGGTTTATAGAATCTTTCCACCGACACAAAGATTAATTCAACACTGCCCATGGCTTATCACCCCTTGAACACATTCCGATTTACAACGGCCATGAACACAGTCTTCTAAGGGATAACCCATTTAGATAATTCCCCTTGGTTCTTGAACACACCGCATCACCCACTACGAAAACCTGGTAACCGTTGGCAAGCAAATAAATTCGTCACTGGTGACGAATTTAACCTACAACCTACACCCAGGCGCTCATCCTTCTTGGGATCTCGGAAGCGGAGCGGGATGAGCTAAATGAATCTTATAATGTAATATTAAAAATCACACGAAAATTAGAACCATGAGGATTAGATTGAATATCCAATTTAGCTTTATGTTGGTTAATAATACTGGAGCATACTGCCAATCCTAACCCGGTACCCTTCTCTTTAGTTGTAAAAAATGGAGTACCTATCTTTGCCATTATTTCAGGCGTTATACCTTGACCCTGATCTTGAATTTCCAATATCACTTTATTATTTAATTTATAGGTTCTTATTGTCAAACAACCACCAAAAGGCATAGATTCGAAGCCGTTGTTTGCCAAATTAAGGATGACTTGACTTATCTCCTTTTCGTCTAACAATAATCTTGGTATCTTTCCTAAATCAGTTTTTATTTCATACAGCAAATTGGTATCTAATAATGGAACTAATTTTAGGATTATATGATTAAGGTCTTTATCCTCATAAACGATCTTTTTATCTTTTGAAAACCCAAGGAAATCTGTAATAATCGAATTTGCCCTGTCAATTTCATCTATCATTAAATCAAAAAATTCCTTATCCTTTTTATTAAG
>NZ_AGAF01000182.1 GCF_000224515.1 Desulfosporosinus sp. OT
ACCAAACGAATCTAAAACTGTTCCGGTGGCATCCGTAGTCACACCAAAGTCAATACCAAAATCATCCGTGGCAACATCAATATTATTTGCAATCCAATCGATATCTTTTGCTTGTACGGCGTCATGAGCATCGTCCCAAAAACCATAGGTCTTACCCGCTTGCTCCATTGTCTGCCCTAAAACTGCCATAGTATTCGCCGACGCCTGAGTAGAAAATGTTGCTTGTTCATGTTCTGCTCTCGATATATCATTATGAACGACCCAGTAATTGATACCTCCACCTATTAGTACAGGGGCTAAGGCGAACGCTATCAGGATAACAAGGACTCTAACTCTTATTGACATCAACTAACAACCTCGTTTCAGTTTGTTTTACAGCATTTTGAGCTACGATTAAGGCCTATTTCGCTATCCGTGGAGCAACATCTCTTAATGAGCCCACGAGTGTCCTATATTCTGGACTAAAAAAGCCTGGTTTATATAACTTATAAACCAGGCCGGTTGCGCTACTTACTCCACATGTATCAAGCGCCCAAATAAGATACATGCTTCAAAATTTCCTCTTTACACAGAGCTAAGTATAGCATAATCAATATACATTTATTGTCGAAATATGAAATGTGATTTTTTCATTCTGGGTAAGCTTTCTATTCTATATATTTAAGTTTAGGGCAACTCCTTTAACAATGATCGATAAACTCATAGTTAGGAAAATTACTCTGATAATAAAGCATGGCTTGTTCCGCACTGACAAAATTTAGCCATCCTCCATCATACTTTAGTTTACCTAAGCCCTTGAATTTTGTTTCTCTTTTCTTTTGCCAGTAAGTACAACTTCCATCTGTGTGTAAGGTACACTTATGGGTTGGTTTATCAACATCAAGCCAAATCATAACAAATTCCTCCTTGTACCTAATAGCCCGCACTCCCTATACCGCTCTACAAAAAAGTAAATAGAATCCCCCACCTGCCTCTCGATTGCTCCCCCGAACAACCCCTGAGGAAACGCGAAGAACATTCATTATTACGTTAGAATTCGTCGTTAGGAGGACTTTACCCTGCCATCAAGAAATTTGAATTTCAATTTACTGCCATTGGCTGAACATTATTAACCGATTAGAACTAAGCCATAAATCGCTGCTGCCATTGGTACCTTATTGATATTAGCTTCATTTGAATCTCGAGGGTTTATAAACCAGCCTGTCGTCTTAGTTAGTTCATGCACATTTACTCCATAAGCTTCAATTGAAGGGCGAGCGTATTGTGGATTCCGACACGGTCCATTGTTGGTCAACATTCGGCAACTTAATTGCTTGTTGCAGAAAATCTCTTTACAGGAACCCGCGGCAAAAGCTTTTGAATTGGTATAACCCCGCTCAATTGCTGCTCTTTCAATATCAGCAACTATTTCATGTAATAACCTCATTATGACAAGACGTTCATCAGTCATCAACCATCCTGTTGGAGCATCCATTTTAATGGCTAGTGCATATGTACAGATTTCCATTATCCTCCGCAATTCATATGGTCCAGAAACATAAGGTGGGCAGTTAGCTGATAAACCATAAAATGCACATCTAGGTTCTCGACACATATTAGCCAGATCCTCTTCAACTAAGATGTCACTTGTGGATATTGTCACTACATCAATTATTCCTGCACCTATTTGCAACGCTATCTGAACTAATTCATCTAGTCCTAATTTATTTTTATCAACTTGCGACGCATGGTCATCCATAAGCTTATCTCCTCATCTTCTCTGTTCTTGTATTAACAGAGCAACAATAAAGTGTATCAAAAAAATTCCAGACCCCTATAAACTCAAAAACAATAATCCTCCCTCTTGTTAAAATCATGAGCGGGATTATTGTACCTCTCTGAGCTGCATTTACCTCATGTCATTAATTCTTAATGCTTATTTTAGTAATATTATCATAGGCATAAGATCTGAAATGTTAAATACTTTGCAAAAATAGAAAAAAATATATGGTATTATTCAAGTATCATTGCGTAAAGTCAAATTGAAGAAATAGAGGTATTAATATGATTTTAGGAATCAGTGCTAGCGGTAGAAAAGACGGGGTGACAAGCAAGGCTGTAAAAGCGATTTTGGCAGCCACAGGATTGGAATACGAGTATATTTCACTTGCAGGGAAACGAATCAATGGTTGTATTGGTTGTACCCTTTGTGCTGCTGATAACAAATGCAAAGTGCAAGACGATTGGAACGCCATAGGAGAAAAAATGCTTGAAGCAGATGCAATCGTTTTTGGAGCACCCAATTATTTTGGAAGAATGAATGCCTTGGGACATGCGTGCTGGGAAAGGACCTTTAGTTTTCGGCATAGGGAAGTTTTTAGCTTGGCAGGCAAGCTTGGGGTCATCGTCAGTGTTGAATACGAAAATAACGATTGCGTTAAGCCGGAAATAGAAGATTTTATGTTGAAAAATAAAATGGCGGTCATTGAATCTATGGAGGGACAAGGATATTCTCAATGCTATACCTGCGGCTACGGTCATGAATGCGGAGTTGGTAATGTTGTTAGAAAACACGGTTTTCTTGATAAGATAGATCCCGAACAATTGCCTCCAGTTTTCAAAGAACAGCCGATAGCAAAATACCATGCTGCAAGAATCGGCAAGATATTGGGATCAATGTTGAAAAATCGCCCATGAAATCCTATATGCAACTTATATATTCTGGTAACAGCAACGCGAACTCCGGTCAAGTTAATTTTAGTCTAATAGTATTTACGAGAATAAATTCGACCCGGTTGGTAAGCTTTAGATATTAGATATTAGATATTTAGGAGGTAGGGTATTATGAGTCAACCAAGTAAAGTAGTAGTAGTGTGGGCTAACGGAGATAGAGAGGTTGCTATAAGTATGGCTTTTATGTATACACTTAATTCCAAACTAAAGGAATGGTGGGATGAAGTATGTCTCGTAGTGTGGGGGCCTTCCGCTAAACTCTTAGCGGAAGATATAACGTTACATGAACATATCGAAAAAATGAAAAATGCTGGTGTAGAGCTATTGGCCTGTAAAGCATGTACGGATAGTTACGGTGTCTCTGAAGTGTTAGAAAGTATAGGGATTACTGTAAAATATATGGGTGTAGATCTTACGGAATTTTTGAAAGATGAAACTACAAGAGTCATAACTGTATAATCAATCTGAGTCGGACATCTTGGGCACTCTTTCGCATTCCTTTTTAACTTAGAGTTAAAAAGCCCCCCTATGATAAATCAAAGTTCAGGATTTATCATAGGGAGGTCTTTTTTGTACTATCAGAAAGTATAAACTTCGTTATATACTGCAAGTAGGGCTAATCCGTGCGAAGACAGTGCTGCAAGAAGGTTTAACCCGTGCGAAGACAGTGTCTGCATGTAAGGTTAATATGTGCGAAGACAGTGTCTTCGTGTGGGCGCCAGCCACGTTTTCTTTACTTACCACCGTAAGCGGGGATTACATTTTTTTAAGTTATTTAGCGGTCGCTTCTTTCCAGTACTTACTTGTAACGGTATCTTCCGAGATCACAGCCGGCTTGGTAAGCAAACCATATTTATGAGCAAGATCCGCAGTCTGCTTAATGGCATCCATATCTATATACCCAATATTGGCAGGATCAAAGTCTTTAGGAACAACAAGCTTGGCGACTTCTTTAGCCATATAAACCTGATGACTCAGAGAGACACTTTGGTCAGCATCAAAGACGACTTTTCCGGCTGCTTCCGGATCAGCACAAGCTTCAGCCCAACCCTTGATGGAAGCTTTTAGAAACCGAACGTATAAGTCTTGATTTTTGGCAATCCAATCAGAATTTACGAACAAGCAGTCCTCCAACATGGCGACACCAGCATCATTCATATTAATAACGTGAAGGTCGCTATCTTTAAGTCCTGATTCAAGCAAAAGCCCATATTCATTGTAAGTCATAGCTGAGGCTGCATCGATTTCATTATTTAAAAGCTGATTCATAGTATAATCTTGTTGCACTAGCTTTAAATCAGTATCCTTTTTAAGTCCATTGGCTTCTAGAAGGGCATAAATTTCATATTCATTACCACCAAACCAGGAACCGACTTTCTTCCCTTTGAGATCTGCTGCACTATTAATTCCTGCAGAGGTCTTAGATACCAGCAACATTGCGCTTTTTTGGAAGATCTGGCCAACTTGGACTAATCCCCACCCTTGAGACTGATACTTCATTAGGCTGGAAACCCAAGTCACACCGATATCTGCTACACCGTTATAGACTTGTTGTTCCGGAATAATATCGCTCCCGCCAGGAAGAATCTCCAAGTCAATTCCCTCATCTTTATAATACCCTTTGGCTTTAGCCACATAATAGCCCATAAATTGAGATTGTGGCAACCATTTTAGTTGAAGTGTCACCTTGTCAAGTTTACCCGAAGCATTTTTTTCTGCGCCCGAGGTTCCGGCCCCCGGAGTTGAAGTTGCAGAAGTTCCTGAGCTACAACCTGTGGCTACCAGTAGAATCAACATGATTACCGCCAATACACTCGTCAATTTGCTCTTCTTCATAAATTCCCCTCCTAAATGTTTTGTTTTTATTTTTGTGAAGCGTGCCATTTTAGGGCATCGCGTTCTACCAATAAAATAATACAGTAAAGAATTACACCAGCCAGAGAAGCTACAACAATATAGGACCAACCCATTGCCATCTCAGCTTTGCGAAGATTATCTTTAATTCCAAATCCTAAACCGGAAGTGGATGCCGCAAAATATTCACTAATAATGGCCGCAATAATTGATGAAGCAATATTAATTTTTGAAGCAGTAAAGATATGAGGTAAAGAATTGGGCAAACGCAATTTTCTAAAGATAGTCCACTTATTTGCTGCTACCGAGTGCATTAAATCAATGGAATATGGGTTTAAATTATTTAAGCCGCTGTAGGCATTAATAGCCATCGCCGCCATGCAAACGACGGTAACCACAGCAATCTTTTGGGCCATACCCGTTGAAAACCATAAGTTCATAATTGGTGAAAGCGCTACGATCGGTACGGCATTAAGCGCAGTAACCACAATCATGCCACCATATCCCCACTTGGGGAAAAATGTTGCCATGGCAGCAATCATAAACCCCATAAACGAACCGATGATCATTCCAATTAAGGCCCCGGAAATCGTAACTCCGCAATCCTTCAATGCTTTAGGCAAGTTAGCCGCTAAAGTTGACGCTATTTCAGTTGGAACCGGCAATTGAAAAGGCTTTAAGTCTAGAATCTTATGAAATACTCCAAATTGCCAAGCCAGAATTAGAGCAATGCCAAATGCCAAGGGCCACAATAGATTTTTTACCTTGTTTTTCATGCCCGTACACCTTCCTTCCCAGGTGTAGTGTTTTGCCATGGTAGACATAACCGCTCAGCAAAGACGACAATGTAAAAGCTGATAATGCCCATAAAAGCACTGGTGAGAACAGAGGCCCAAAAGATATTTGATGAGTTGGAATACAGAGCATAGAGAATCTTAACTCCAATACCACTTTTAGAACCTAACATATCGACTAAAATGGAGGCCGTAACCGCCATAGGGGCAGCAATTTTGAGCCCGGTGAACAAATACGACATAGCAAAGGGAAACATCAATTTTTGATATACCTTGAACTTATTGGCTGCAATAGAAAACAGTAAATCTTTCTTGTCCTGTTCCACACTCTTCAAACCGCTCAACATGTTGACAGAAACCGGGAAGAACGTAATATAGGCAGCGATTACGACTCGTGATACATTCATATCTCTCACGATGTTGAAAATTATAGGCGCCAGACCTAAGACCGGGATCATCTGGGACACAATCAGATAGGGAAAGGCAATTCTTTCCATAGTTTTAGACAAACTCATGAAGACAGCAAGCAGGATTCCCACACTGGTGCCCAGGGCAAAACCAAGGGCTGCTCTGGAAAAAGTCACTGCACCTGCTTCCAATAACATTTTCCAATTTTCCAAGAACGTCATGGCTACTGCATGAGGATAGGGTAGCTTAGTGGCAGCCATCGGATCATGAACCACATATTTCAAAAGAAACGCTGCTAATTCCCAAACCACAATAATCCCAATCACCCAAACAAT
Organism: Desulfosporosinus sp. OT; assembly: GCF_000224515.1. Taxonomy (GTDB): domain Bacteria; phylum Bacillota; class Desulfitobacteriia; order Desulfitobacteriales; family Desulfitobacteriaceae; genus Desulfosporosinus. Next base: position 6,104 of record NZ_AGAF01000182.1, read on the forward strand.
AGCCACAACTCTCTGTTCCTTTTTGGCAATAGCCACACTTACACCCCCTCAAAGCTCCTTCTTATCTTGGTTACATACTCATAGAACTCTGAAGTTTCCCGAATTGAGTTTTCACGCGGTCGGGGTAAATTAATATCGACAATAGCGGAAATTCTGCCCGGATGCGGTGATAAAACCACAACCCGATCCGATAAGAAAACAGATTCTGGAATATTATGCGTTACAAAAATGACTGTTTTCTTGGTCTTACTCCAGATACTCAGTAGATCTTCGTTAAGTTTCTCGCGCGTAAACTCATCCAACGCTGAAAACGGTTCATCCATCAACAAGAACTCTGGATTTAAGGCCAAAGCCCTTGCAATGCCAACTCTCTGCTGCATACCCCCACTTAACTCAAAAGGATACTTATAGCCAAAATCCTGCAATCCTACCAGTTCCAACATCCGAGTAATCCGTGTTGTTCTCTCTTTCTTCGGAATCCCCATGATCTCCATGGGCATACAGATATTCCTGCGCACCGTTCTCCAATCATAAAGAACCGGACTTTGGAATACAATCCCATATTTTTGCTGCATTCTTATGTCTCTTGGCGATTGACCGCGTATGGATACACTGCCCGAAGTTGGTTGAAGTAGATCGGCAATAATCCGCAGCAAGGTAGTTTTCCCGCAACCAGAAGGCCCCAGTAAGGAGATAAATTCTCCTTCCTGAATGTCAAAATTTACATCAGTCAAAGCGAGGATATCTTCTCCATTATTAACCGGATAGACCATACTTACATTTTTTATCTGAATTTCAGCTGCATTCATCAATCTGACCTCCCTTTTAAAGGCTTGCGCCAATTCAATTGGCATAGTGAAAGCCCTAGTTGCTATTATCCTTGTTAACAAGTTGATTTTAAAAATACAAAAAGGGGTTAAAATCTTATCCCTAAAAAGGTCGATAAAATCTTATCCCCTGCGCCGTTGCAGTTATTATCATTGTTTCTTTTACTTAAACCTCTACGCGTTTACCAGGCGAAATAGCTCCAACGGGACATACAACCGTACAAAGCTGACAACCAACACACATTTTAGGGTTTAATACTGGCCTACCTGTTGCCTTGTCCATTACCAAGGCTTGATGACCACCGTCCAAACAAGATAGATAGCATCGGCCACAGCCGAGACAAAGACTACGATCGAACTTCGGATAAGAGATGGAATGACGGTTTAACTCATCGGCCGGTACCAAGTTCGGCAAAGCCATACCCACCATTTCCTGTACCGAAGAAAACCCCTTTTCTCCCAAATAGGAGGAAAGACCAGCCGATAAATCATCGATAATTCTGTACCCATACTGCATCACCGAAGTTGTTACCTGAAGATTAGCACATCCCAAGGCGATAAATTCAGCAGCATCACGCCAGGTCTCGATTCCCCCCATGCCACTGATGGGCGTTTCTTTCAAATCCGGATGCTTCTTCAAATCATGGATGAAGCGCAGAGCAATGGGTTTTACCGTTTTACCGGAATATCCACCCACACAAGATTTGCCATCAACCCGAGGTTCGGAACTAAAATCATCTAAATGGATATTCATGATGCTCTTAATGGTATTAATGGCTGCGATACCGGTGGCACCATTCTTCATTGCCGCCAGGGCAGGTATCTCCATATTTCCTAGATTGGGTGTCATCTTCGCCAGAATAGGCAAATGCGTCCCCTTTCTCGTGGCGTCCGTATAGAGAGCAACTAAGTCTGGATTTTGTCCAACATCGGAACCTAATCCTTCTCCCGTCATATGGGGACAAGAAAAATTACATTCGATTATGTCGACACCCGCTTCGGTCACTTGGCGGGCCAAAAATGTCCATTCAGCTTCGTTCTGGCCTAAAATAGAGGCAATGAGGATTTTTTGAGGGAAGTCTTGCTTAAGGCGTCGTAAATAATCTAAATTCTCTTCTAAGGTGTGGTCCGATATTTGCTCGATATTTTTGAAACCAATAAACGAGTTTCCTTCTTTACGAATGGTTGAAAACCTCGGAGATACTTCTTGAGGAACAAAGGTTCCAATGGTTTTAAACGCCGCTCCTGCCCATCCCATAGCAAAAGCCCTAGCCACCATATCATAATTACTGGCAACAACAGAGGAAGACAAAAAGAATGGATTCTCACAAGGGACACCGCAAAATTCAATCCTTAAATCAATCTTCTTAGAAGGCTTACCATTTCCTTTTTGCTTATGCCAATTTCCCACATAGTCCATGAGCTGTGGAATTCTCACCGGACGATCGATCTGGCCTTTTAAACACGCTTCGCTGCAACTCTTTTCCTTACACCTCTTACATACTTCACCGTCTCCACCAATCTCAACCGCGCCGCTGATATTTTCAAAACGCAGCGAACGAATTACCTTGGCCGGATCCAATCCATGAGGACATCTGGTTGTACAGGGGGCGGTATCACAAAGCAAACAGCCATCCGATTCGTTTTTGGCTGAAAATTCATTGAGTGCTTTTGCCTGCAAACGACATCCTCCTCACTTTCACAAATTTGTTAGACATCTTCAACTCTCTTACTTTTAACTACTTCTTAAACTTACCTCTTGCTTCTTGTTCTACTTCTTAATCATACCTTTTCTCGTACTTTTGCTTTTATTTCATACTCTTACTTCTTAACATACTTCCCAGCTTTACCCTTACTTTCTTCCGACCCGTTTAACAAATTTGCCCCAGCCCGGTTCTCCTACAAATTCTCCGTCTTGATAGACCAGTTTACCTCGTGAAAAGGTCATCACCGGATAGCCATGCAACTGTTTACCTTCCCAAATCGTATGATCATAATCCGAATGCATAGTAGACACTGTAACCGTAAAATCTTTTTCCGGGTCATAAATGACAATATCAGCATCTTTACCGACGGTCAGAGAGCCCTTTTGTGCACAACCAAAGATTTTAGCCGGATTGGATGAACATAACTCCACCACTTTGTTAAAGGAGAGCTTCCCTGCATTCGCTGCCGCCAACATATAAGGATACATATTTTCTATCCCAGCACAGCCATTGGGGATCTTCGTGAAATCATCCTTCCCCCAGTCTTTTTCATAACTCTGGAACGGACAATGATCTGTGGCAATGGTATCAATTCCACCTGTCTTGATCGCTTTCCATAACGCATCCTGACTTTCCTGACCCTTCATCGGCGGTGAGCAGACAAAATTCCGACCATCTTCACGTTTGTAGACTTCGCTAGTAAATTCCAGATATTGAGGGCAAGTTTCTACATAAACTTCATGGCCTTCCTTTTTGGCCTCCATCGCTGCTTCCAATCCTTCTTTATCCGCCATATGCACAATGTAAAGCGGTGCCTCAAGATTTTTGGCCCAGTGGATCGCTCGCTTATCTCCTTCTGCTTCCACATATTCCGGGCGGCTCAGATAATGGTACCAAGGGGAGGTTTTTCCCGCTTTCTTGAATTGTTCAATGTTCAGATCAATCAAATCCGGGTTTTCAGCATGAATGTTAATAAGGGCACCAATTTCTTTAGCTCGCAAAAGCAATCGGGCAAAGGTTGCATCATCAACCATCATACCTTCCTTCTTGTAAACGAAAAAACATTTGAAACTGGTGATGCCTTCCTCCACGGCTTTTTCCATTTCAGCCAATATTTCACCGTCATTCAAATCCGTAATGCAGCAGTGGAAGGCGTAATCGACGCAAGCCTCAGATTCACAGATGTTTTTCTTCTCATTTATTAAACCGAGAATAGACATCCCTTTTCTCTGAACTGGATAGTCGAATACTGTGGTTACCCCACCACAGGCAGCTGCTCTTGTTCCTGACAGATAGCTATCTGCCGATACTGTCCCACCAAAGGGCATTGCCAAATGGGTATGCACATCAAGAGCCCCCGGCAAAACTAATTTAGCTTTCGCATCAACCACGGTCGCGCCATCTTCCGGGAAGCCTTTGCCAATGGCTGCTATTTTACCGTCTATTACGGCGATATCTGCCTGATAAGTTTCTGTAGGAGAAATAATTGTGCCGTTTTTAATAATCAAATCCATCTTATAACCTCCTAACAAGATTATCGAATCATCATCTGCGCCCATCGCCGCTCGCAGTGCCACTCATCTACTACCCTACACCTGCTACCATTCAACCTTCGCAAATGCTTCTGGTCCCTGTGCTGCTGTATTGATATAAATCGCAGCATTACCGACTAAGGCAGTTTTCATAAAGTCAGTTCGGCATTTATCATAAGGAGTATGCGCATATTGCTCTTGCATAGGAGAATATCCAATGGTAGGTTTTCTGTCGATGCCACAGGTCTTGCTGGCATCGGTCCCAAAATCCCAGTATCCATAGTTTACTGTCTGGCCTGCTGATTCCAGCGCTGCCGCAGCCGCTCTCACAAACCCATGTTCTATACTAATCTTCCAGGGATTCATGTCCTTGGCAGCTTCATAGGATAAGCCTGTATAAGATGTTTCGACCGCACTTTTCACAACAACATCTGCTTTGAATTCAGGATCCTTAGCGGCCAAATTATCGATAATCTCCTGAATCTGAGCCATAGCAGAAGCTGCCGTTTCTCCAGGCAAGGTACGACGGTCAAGAGAAAGCATACATCTGTCGGGAACAATAGACAGGGCCCCCGGAGAACATTCAATAATGTTTAAGGATACTGAAGCCTGTCCCAAATCCGAATCTGTCGGGAGTGACGGATATAATTCGTCTTTGATTCTGGTAATCAAGGGCAGCGCTTTATAGATTGCATTGATTCCCAGCCAGGGTGCACTTCCATGAGAGGTTCTGCCATACACTGTAATCAGCATCTCAACACGACCTCTGTGACCGCAATAGACCTTTAAGGATGTTGCTTCGGAAGACACCATAGCATCATAGCTCAATCCTTTTTCAGGTAACGTCTTATCTACTAAATGAAGCATACCCACCATCTCTGCAGGTTCTTCTTGAACAACGCCGGTAAACATGAAAGTTCCTTTAATGGGATAACCTTTCTCCCGGAGTTTAACCAGGAGTCCTCCAGTATAAATCTGAACGGCTTCACCACATTTAACATCTGAGGCCCCGCGGCCATGAATACACTCTGCTTCATCAGGTTGTTTATCTTGATTATCCACTTGACATACATCGATTTGACCGCCGTAGGGATCATAACCTTGCCAATTGGTAATGTCCCCAGGACTTACGTGGTCCATATGAGAGTTATACATAATTGTAGGTCCCGGCTCTGTTCCTTTAACCAGTCCAACAACATTGCCGTGGGTATCGCGAAATACTTCATCGTAACCCAGCTTCTCCATTTCAGCTAAATCCAGATCGGCTAACTTTCCTTCGCTGCCACTGATGCTAGGTGTTTGCACCAGTTTCTGTCCAAAGGCCACCATATTCGGATAAAGTTCATCTGTGATTTCCTTAATAGCTGAAATCATTGATTCATCCAAAACACTCATTAGACTTTCGCTGCCTTTCCTAATCCCAATTGCCCACTTCTATATAAGAGGGAATTCCGCTTTTCTGTCGTCCTTTTATAATTTGCTCTCTGACAAAACAAAATCTTTTTTATCTAATTCCGTCAGCTCCCTGTAAATTGCTACATTCCCAGCTAAGGCCTTGATCATGTAGTCTATCCTGACCTTATCAATGGGCCTGTGACAATAAAATTCCTGCATGGGGGAATAACCGACGGCTGGCTTTTTCTCCCTGCCACAGATCACTGAAAGATCTGTACCAAAATCCCAATAGCCATATTTAACGGGTTGTCCTATTGCCGATAAACCTGCTGCCGCTGCTTTAGTAAAAGGATGCTCCGGACTTATTTTCCAAGCTTCCTTAACATTAGGAACGGCGACAGTCAGGCCGGTGTAGGTGGTCCGAGGTACGGTTGCAATCTCCACCGTGGCCTTAAAATCAGGATCCGCTCCGGCCAATTCATCAATGATATTCTGAATTTCTGCCACACAGCCCGTGAAGGTTTCACCGGGAACGAATCTTCGATCATACGTAATCTGACACCGGTCCGGAACGATGCACATCGCACCTGGGGTACAGTTGATAATCGTCAGAGCAATACTGGAGTTACCAAGTTGTTCATCCGTTCCACGATTAGCGGCCACAACCTCTTCAACTTTATCGATAAATTTTGTCGCTTTGTTCACGGCATTGATTCCCAACCAAGGTGCACTCCCATGGGAGGTTACGCCGGACAAGGTAACTTTTAACTCGACTCTGCCCCGGTGCCCTAAATATAGTTTCAAAGAGGTGGCCTCACAGGATACAACACCATCGTAAGTAAGGCCTTCCTCCGGAAAGGTGTCATCAAGCAGCTTGATCATCCCGAGCTGTTCAGCTGGTTCTTCCAGGACCACGCCTGTAAAGATGTAGCGTCCTTTGATCAGATAACCCATTTTCCTAAGTTCAAGAATGATCTTTCCTGAATAGATCTGACATGCCCCACCTGCTTTCACATCTGCAGCGGCTCGGCCATGAATGACTTCAACGAACTCATAACCATCTCTATCTTGATTTTCCATTTCATTGACATCAATAACCGCCCCGTACGGGTCATAGCCCCCCCATTCGCTGTAATCACCGGTATCAACATGGTCCAAATGGGCATTGTACATAATGGCTGGCCCCGGTACTGTCCCTTCGATGATGCCAATAACATTTCCCCAGCGATCACGGAAATAGCGATCATAGCCCAGCTTTTCCATTTCTGCCAGATAAAGATCAGCGACTCCTTTTTCATCCCCAGAAAGAGCCGGTATGCGGATGAGCCTCTGACAAAAATCCACAACAGCGGGTTTTAGTTCCTCCGCCAATTTATTAATTGTCATTTCAATAGTATCCATCATGCTGCTTCCTCCCGGTGTAGAATTTGCTTATTTTACAAATGACAGTGCATACATAGTTCTTAACTCTTCTTCTGTTGGTTTGACCACTGAATTGGCAATGTTTTTGGTTTGGATAGCTATCTTACTGTATCGCTTGATTTCTTCGGAACTAATTTCTTCTTTATCACCTAAAAGTTTGTTCATAAGTTCTCCGAACTGGTCCGCTTCGGAAAAATTCATTGCTGCCAAGATGCTTCCCGCTAAATCCGGCTGGACATTTTCCACAAGCTTCAGGTATTCACCCAAGAGAAGCCCGTTGGCCCGACCATGGTCAATGTTCTTAAAATAAGTTAGGGAATACCCCATCGCGTGCACTACCGTGGTACCAGTTTGGGCAATAACCATTCCTGCCATCAAAGAGGCCTGTAATAATTGCTCCCTTTGCTTCAAATTAAAAACGACTTCAGATCCTGCTAGTAAAGCTTGCAACATGTCGGGTACACAATTCATAATCATCCGGATGCTGGCAACTGCCAAAGCATCAGAAACATTGGAAGCCCTTACGGATAACATTCCTTCAACGGCATGCGATAAGGCGTCAATCGCTGTGTTGATAGTGGTAGTTACCGCAAGCTGCTCAGTATACTTGGCATCCAGGAAAGTAACGGTTGGAAACAATAAATCAGAAGCAATACTTGTTTTGGTCTGGGCCTTATCATTAGTCAAAATCGAATACTGCGTTACTTCTGAGCCTGTCCCAGCTGTGGTTGGGACAAAGGCCATGGGCAACACTTTCTTTTCGTAATTCCCTGAGAATAAGTTCTCCTCCTCAATATCCTGAGCAGCTAATAAGGCAATGGCTTTACCGGCATCCATTGGTGAACCTCCACCAATAGCGATAATAAAATCGACACCATTTTCTTTAGCCAAGGTGGCACCTTCGTAGACACAGGCGATGGTCGGATTGCTCATAACTTTATCAAACACTAGGTAATTGATACCCACAGATTCCAAGGCAGTTTTAACGTCTTTTTCCGAACCGTTTCTTTTCGCCGACTGAGCACCTGTTACGATCAACGCTTTCTTCCCCAAAAAAATAAATAGTTCGCTATTCTTAGTGATACAGTCATCACCTATAATGACTCTGGTTGGCATATAAAATTTGTTCGTCATGATTCCTCCTTAATAAGGTAAGGGAACACATCTGTTTAAGGCCAGGGAACACATCTTTCGTGCCTCAAGAAATGTCCTCTATTAATTCATGAAATGCCGCCCCCATTAAATTATCTTGTCGACTTCGCTCAATACTTCATCCATAATTGCCAGGGCATCTACTAATTCCTGATCCGTAATAATCAAAGGAGGCGCAACCATCAACGAATTTTCATGAGAATAGGTGTAAAATCCTTTGGCATCCAACATTCCAAGAATCTTTTTCATGATTTTATCAGGATCTAAACCATATTCAACGAGGGGTTCTTTGGTATCCTTATTTTTGACCAATTCAATTGCGGAGAATAAGCCAATGTAGCGAACATCTCCCACACAAGCGTGTTTTTCTTTGAGCGCCTCCAACAGCTTGCCTAAAGTAATGCCGCGTTCTTTAGCTTGCCCAATAAGTCCTTTTTCCTTGTAATACTCAATGGTCGCAACACCTGCCGCGCAGCCTAGAGGATGGGCAGAATATGTCAGTCCACAGCTGAGAAAATGGTCATCAAAGTAGCTGGCAATTTCTTTACTCACCAGGACGCCACCGATCGGCGCATACCCACAGGTAATTCCTTTAGCAAAGGTTATCATATCCGGCAATACATCAAAATTATTGACTCCAAACCATTCTCCGGTACGACCCCAACCCGTCATGACCTCATCGCAGACCATTAAAATACCAAACTCGTTACAAATTTCACGAATTCCCTTTAAATAACCTTTGGGGGGAATAATTACGCCGTTGCTTCCGGTAATGGTTTCCAAGAAAATCGCAGCTACCGACTCTCGGCCTTCATAAATGATTTGCTCTCTCAATTGGTCTAAATAATACTTAGTGGCGGCTTCATCGCTGACAAAAGGTATGGGGGCTCGATAGACGTAGGGATCAAAAAATTTGACAAATCCAGGGATACCTGGTTCACAGGCATATCGTCTAGGCTCCCCTGTTAGATTTGCTGCACCATAGGTCGCTCCGTGGTAAGAACGGTATCTAGAAAAGATTTTATAGCGCCCGGTGATCATTTTTGCTATCTTAATAGCATTTTCGTTAGCATCTGCTCCACCTAAGGTAAAAAACACCTTTCCCATGTTGGCGGGTGCTAGCTCGACGACCATCTTTGCCAATTGGGACCTGACATCGATAGCAAAGGAGGGTGACGAATATACTAAGCGTTCAGCTTGTTCTTGTATCGCCTTGATAACTTTTTTATTGCCATGGCCGATATTTAAATTTACCAACTGGGAAGACATATCGTAGTAGCGCTTTCCTTCACCATCCCAGAAATAAATACCCTCTCCACCAATCATAACCTTAGGATTTAATTGCCCTTGAGCACTCCAAGAATGTAAGTTGTATTTTTTAGAGGTTTCACTAATTTCTTTGACAGCTGTTAGTTCAAATTCCATGCTAATTCACTCCAATTGCTAAATAACAAAGGGACCTGCTCTTGCGAACAGGCCCCTTTGCCTTCATTTATTAAATCCAATGATATCAGGTTTGAAATTCTATTCAACAGACTCCAGCACAAAAAATTTTGTGCCCGTGCACAATCGACATTTTTCCCTATAATAACTCCTTTGTTTGAAAAGCTAATAGCAGCTTCAAGCCATCTTGATAATTCAAATCACACTGCAAAATTTCTTTGATCTTTTTTATTTTATAGTTAATCGTATTCCGGTGCACATAAGTTTCTTTGGCAACCTCTTGAACACTAGCGTTGTTATCTAGGTATGATTTCAAGGTTAAAAGATAATCCGTCTGATTTTTTTTATCATAGGCTTCCATCTGCCCCAATGTCTCTTCATAGAACCTTTTTAATACTTTTGTGTCCTCTATCTCAATCAACAGTTTGAATAATCCGCTGTTGCGATAGGATAATTTGGCTTGATCCTGTCTTTCAGCTATGCGCAAAAGAGCAATTGCTCGCTTATAATTCCGGGGAAGAGAGTGGATTCCAAAATCATTGACACTAATTCCTGCGCTTATCCGATGATCGGGGTAACCGTACTTGCACACCTCAACGAGGCAATCCATGGCGTCTTCTACAATTTCCTGAGGAAAATCCTGCAAAACAACAATCAGGTTTTTATCCTGGCGAAAGATATTAAACCTATCACTATAGTTGATTAATATCTTAGTCAGATGCAGTCTGATAGCCTTATCATAATCTAAGAATTTTTCACTGGAAGGTATTTGAAAGGATAAAGCTGCAATGCAGAATTCAGCCTCTAAATCAAATTCCTTCCTTTCTAAAACAGCGCGATACTCAGAAATCTTTTCAGGAAAAAATATAGCGTCTCGTAAAGCGCCTGCTACAGTTACTTCATGTTCTTCCGACTTGATAATTTTGCGGCAGAAATCATTTGTAATGTCCACAATACGAGTCTTCCAAGGTACAGTAAACAAGGGAAACTGCACCTCCCGGCAATAAGCGATGAGATCTTCAGGCACGGATTGAATATACGGCCCTAAGTTAAGCACCAACCCGCTGGCTTGATTCTCTACTAATCCTTTGGCAAAATCGTGGAGCCAATCGGTGTTATCGTGTCCGATTCCGGTAGAAAAGATCAGTTCCTGGCCATGAAGAAAGCTTGCTGTTTCCGGGTCCTCTAGCATATGAACCCAATTAACCAAATTGTTCATATTACTTTCCCCGCAAATAAGATTCATTCCATAATTTTCTCTCGCATATTTACATAAATACCTTAACGTGATTGCCATACTGCACCCCTTTGTTAAGACACGATTTTTCCCTAAATAGTCATGTTAATGTTATAATAAAATATTACCATCTCATAAGATTCCAAGATTCAACATCCACGTATTATTCTAAATTCCTCATTTTTTCTAAAACAATTTGCCTTCTTGGAAATGCTGTATTTTACATTTATCTTATCCAACCATTTTTTACTTTATTGTACTAACAACTTTGTTAGATAAGTAGATCATACGATAATTCTTTATTTATTGCTGAATTCCTCCAACTTAACACAAACTAATATTTTACTACTTTATAATCACTGAATTTCTCTGTCTATGAACATAATATAAATCTCAAATTTCTAGGTGAAGTTGACTAGTGTATTCTTTCTGCCGATCATTTTCCGCATTAATAGTATGCCTTTGTAACATGCTATAGTTGATAATCAACAATGAGGTGAGTCATTTGAACACGTCAGTTAAGCCTAAAGAGGAATTAGCTACTTTCGCTGGGGGATGCTTTTGGTGCATGGTCTCTCCCTTTGATAAAACTGATGGAATTATTAAGGTTGTGTCCGGCTATACCGGTGGACACGTTGATAATCCAACCTATAAGGAAGTTTGTTCTGGAACTACGGGACACTATGAAGCCGTGCAAATTACGTTTGACTCAAATCGAATCTCGTATGAAAAATTACTCCAGATCTATTGGCAGCAAATTGACCCAACAGATCCTGGCGGTCAGTTCAACGATCGAGGACAATCCTATCAAACTGCCATTTTCTATCATGACAATGAACAACTTCGTGTGGCAGAAGAGTCTAAAAAGGCTCTCGATGAAAGTGGACGATTCAAAACACCTGTTGTTACACCAATTCTACCCTCAATGCCATTTTACCCAGCCGAAGAATATCACCAAGATTACCATAAGAAAAATTCTTTTCGCTATGCGCTTTATCGTAAAGGTTCTGGCCGTGAGACCTTTATTAATCAAAATTGGCCAAAAGACAAGTCTTTCTTAAAGAATAAGTTATCAGAGCTGCAATATCACGTTACTCAAGAAAATGGAACCGAGCCCCCGTTTCAGAATGAGTTCTGGGATAATAAACGTGAAGGTATCTATGTCGATATCATCTCTGGTGAACCTTTGTTTAGCTCAACTGATAAATTTGACAGTGGCTGCGGCTGGCCTAGTTTCATAAAACCTATTCTTTCGGCTAACGTCGATGAAAAAGCTGATTTAAGCCATGGCATGACTCGTACCGAGGTTCGAAGTAAACAATCTGATACTCACCTAGGACACGTTTTTCCTGATGGACCAGGCCCAGATGGTCTCCGGTATTGTATTAACTCTGCTGCACTGCGCTTTATTCCTAAAGAGAACCTAGAAAATGAAGGCTACGGAGATCTTCTTGTATTGTTCAAATAATGAGCATTCATTTCTTTATCAAATTGGGCCATTCCCTATTTGCTACAAAGCCCCTTAATCTCTTTGTTTTAAACGTGCTCTTTTTATGGCAGCCAAACCCTTCATTAAATATACGCCAATTGTTCTGATATCAATAAATCAAGACAGCCCTTTCGGGCTGTCTTTTACTCCTATAGTGCAGAAGGTACCTTATTTACTTAATAAACTTTTTATAAGACTCAATGTATTATCTGGTACTGCCACTTTTCCGCCCAAAACATGATAGGTAAGGATGCTATCTTGGGTATTTCTTATGATATCCGTTTGTTCTGACTTAAGTCCATTTCCTGCCTTATCTGTGTAGTCAGTCAGGACCACCCATGCATTGCTTTGTCCAGCTACAACTGCCCCGGCTAAAGCATCGGCATAATCTCTCCCCGAAGCAGCAAATATCTGAACCGGATTAGGCTGCAACTTGCTTAACACTTGAACATTTGTTCCATAGCGGTCTTGCCCGGCATAACGTTCTGCATGAGGCACCAAACCTTCTAAGGACTGGGGCAGTACTGCTGTTCCTCCGACCAAGATTGTTCGATTAACGTTTAACTCGGCCAGCGCAGAAGCTGTTACTACTGGCAAAGTATTCGAACCATCGGCATAAAGTATGGGTACGCCGTGGTAAGCCGCCCATGATGAGACTGATAAAGCATCCGGATAAGTTGCATCATTGCCGTTTACTATAACTGCTTGGCCTGTGTAGCCTAGTAGTTTTGCCACAGCATAGGCTGTGCCGTATCGATCTTGACCAGCCACTCTTTGAACGCTTATGCCTTGTTCTTTGACAGAGTCTGCGATCTGCTGGCTGACGGCCATTTCACCACCAACAATATAGACCGTTTTTGCTCCCAGAGTCTTAATCTCGTCTAGAACTTGAACTGGCAGTTTGTCATGAGGGGTCAGCAATAATGGTGCATTTAGTTTCTTCGCTAAAGGTACCGACGTTAAGGCATCAGCAGAATTGTCTCCACGAGTTAAGACTACAGTGTCAGTTCCACTAGCGAAATAAGTTTGGGCAATTTTGATGGCTGTTTCGTAACGATCAAAACCGCCGATCCGCTCAATATCTGTGGTTCTGTCAGCCATTATTCTGTAATCTGAGAAATGACCTACGGTTGCAGAAATTGTTTTACTAGTTGGGTTAACTACTCCGCCAACTTTTTGCCAGTGGTCATTTCGCCAAGTAAATATTGCCAAATAAGCGTAATCACCTGGATCAATATTCGCCTGACCAAAGGGCAAAGTTATCTCTACCGGTACCTTAAATACGCTTCCGGAAGGACCAAAACTCCTAGCCGTATCTTGAGGATCAAAGCTGGTAATCCCAGGAGTATTAGGTTCGGCACACTGAGGAGCGCTCGAAATCGTAATGTTAACAGTACTTCCAGTATCCGCTAGCGCACCTTCAGGAATTACAACAGCTGTTCCATCATTCGCTTGAATTGTTGCTTCACTTCCTGCTTGAACGTCAGAACTTGCCAACAGAGCCGAACCCGTTTGAGGATTACTTGAAGATGAATTGCCGCCTGAGTGCGATGAGCCGCCGTTATGTCCACCTGATGCTGGCGCAGTGTAGGTGACAAATTTCGTAAAATGCTTAGTCCAGATCAGCAGATCCGAACCTACATTTATTCTGCCCTCTGCACCTGCTCCAAGTTCAGAATCGGCCGTTGACTGATTATCGGCACTTATAACTTTGGTTATTTTATAGAAACTTCCATCCCGGAAGAAACCCGCTTCTTGTCCTGCTCCACCAGGAATCAAGAGCCTGACAGCATCGGTGAAAGTCAATGGCACACCTTCAAAGCCAACTTCGATTACTGAACTTACAACGGGTGTACTATGACCTTCTTCAGTAGGAACTGTCACACTGGTCACAGACTGGACTGTGGGAGAGTGAATAGTACCATCCCAATTAGAACTTACTGGAGCACTGACTTTAGTCCCTGCCGGTATTTGCACATTGACGACGACAGAAGAACTTCCACCATTTCCATTGTTCAGATCAACAGTCGAAGAAAAATTGATCGGCGGCAGTTCATTACTTTGGATGATGGAACTGTCGTCTTCTGAAGGTTTGAACTCCTTGATGATATTAAGCGAAACACTTGCGTCTATAGGAACATCAAAATCAATCTGCTGACTGCTATCCTCCGGCAGAGCAAAATTATGTTCCCCATTACCAGTGATGTTCGTTGAACCTGCAGAGACTGCCTCCGGAGCATCATTTTTAACGGCTTGATTATTAAAACTTGACAACAATGAGCCGTCCTCGGCTGCAACATCGCCCTGGCTGTAATTAAGAGTAATAACATCTCCCTTTAGTAATGTTTTCGTAAGCTTAAGATCAATCTTAGCATGGTTATCCGCTTCCCTAGAAACTCCGGAAATTGTTTCTGATAAATCAGTGCCTTCTCGCGATACTGCGACGCTAAACTGATTTTGTTTACCAGAGGGATCCGCCATACTTTTATCAAAGGTGAGGATGACTTGAGACCCCACCTTATTGGTTTCTGCCGATTGAAGCACAGGTTTATTAACTTCGTTTTGAACAACTTCCATACTTTGTGCTAGGCTTTGATTAAATGTATACAGTGCTAAATCTCCATCTGAAAACTGTGAACCCGGCAGTAATGTCAAATTAGTGGAACCTATTTTATTTTTCGCTTTAAATTTGAAGTCAACTAAATTAATATCCCCGTCTAATCCGGCCGTTTGACCTTCCAGAACTCCGATGATATGAATGTTTCCATCTGTCGAGTCAAGATTTAATCCCTTATCACCAATATCAAATTCTGTATTTGGCGTTAAACCTTCCAAATCAAAAAACTGAGGGTCATAGTTCATGGAAATATCAAAGCCATAGAGATTCTTTGCGGATTTAACCTTTAAAGAAGCCATGGTTTCTTCTCCAATAGAAACAGCTTGACTATTGAAAATTATTTCAAGCTGCAAGTCCTCCATTGTATTTGCACCGGCGGTTTCGGCAGCTCGAGTCAGAGCTGGCGTAGCCATATTGAAGATCAGCATTATCAAAACCATTACAAGGCTAAGCATTCTCTGGCATAGTAGCTTTTTTCTCAGGTTCATGAAGATCCTCCTTTTTATTTTTTAACTCACTAATTGAGTAATGAAGTTGCTGTTTGTTCACTAATTACGGTTTCTCCACCAAAAATAATGTAATGTTTTAAGTTATGATTAATTAAAAATTCTTTTTGCTTGGTTACATCTTTGTTGTCAATAAGCAATACTCCACAATTTTCTCTGGCGGCTAATACTGAACCACTCAAAGCGTCAGGAAAATTCAGTCCTGTGGCTAAAGTTACCATTTCTGTTGTCAACTTAAAATAATCCAGAATCATCATTGAGGTTTCAAAGCGATCAATTCCACCTAATCTGATTACTTCAGCATTCCCAACAATACCTTTAATTTGCGCTTCAATGTTAGCGCTTAGAACCCCGGTTCCACCGATAATATAGACCGTTTTTGGTTGGATTTTTGCCAGATAATTATTGACATTGGCTGATAAATTATCTTTTTCACTTAATAAAAGTGGATAACCTTTTATCGCGGCTATGCTAGAAATACTAAGGGCATCTGCAAATACAGCGCCAGTTGCGATAACTACCGGAGTGCCTTGAGCAACATTCATCTGGTTAACAATCTGTTGATTAGTATCATAGCAATCCTTGCCATATAATCTCGTTATCTTATACCCTTGTAACTGCAAATAATCTGTTATTTCTGCCTTAACTGCCTGCTGTCCACCCAAAACGTAGATTGTTTTTGACTTACTTAAATTGGACGTAATGTAATCTAGTACGCTTTGACTATCATGGACGCTGTCCCTAACTAATAGCAGTGGCGCATTATATTTATAGGCCAATCCTGAACCACTCAAAGCATCGGGGAAATTGTTAGCTGTGGCTATGACGACAGCATCGGGCTGCATATTTCTAAACTGCTCCTTAGCTATAGCTATTGCAGTATCTAAACTTGTCAAACCAGCCAATCTTTGGAATTCGTTTGGCGACGAAGTAGATAAGCTACCTCCTGTCGTAGTTCCTCCCGTTGTAATCCCTCCTGTTGTGGTTCCTCCCGTCGTGGTTCCTCCCGTCGTGGTTCCTCCTGTCGTAGTTCCCCCTGATGTAGTCCCTCCCTTTCCTATGTCTAAAGATATCTGATCAGATACATTTTGGCTGATTGTAAAATAATTGCTGTCAATAGCCTTTATGTTACTTAAATTAACTGTAGCCGTTCCACTTTTTAAGACTTTAAAAGAGATCTGCGCGATTTCAGAAGTTAGTACAGTTTCATCGCTTGTATCATTGACCAAAGGATATGTAAGGGTACCATCGTCTTCTTTATAACCACCATAACATTTAAATCCGGGGTATTTTAATCCGGATATATTCTGGAGTATTGAATTATCCCAGTTCATAGTAAAGGAGACCCCTGCAATATGCACTTCAGATTGACTTTTCAGGTCTACCGTCACAGTATCTCCGACATGATACTGCTGATGGTCACTGGAGAGTATGATATTTGTTGTTGTCAGAGGTTTGGCAAGGGCTTTGTCTGCAGTTGGGAAAAAAGTCAATATTAAGATGAAAAGTAACAAGATCTTCGCTGTTTGCTTTTTCATTTATATCTCTCCTG
>NZ_AGAF01000181.1 GCF_000224515.1 Desulfosporosinus sp. OT
CAGAAATAACGGAGGATAAATTTGCAGGAAACAATAGATTGGAATCACTATAATCACCTGCTGCAGCAATAACATATATATTCTTGCTGGTTGCTAATTCAATTGCTTTTATAACATCTTGGTCTTCCTGATCCCCTCCTAAACTTAAGTTAATTATAGTTGCATTGTGTTCCACTGCCCATATTATTCCCTTAGCGAGGTTTTCTGGTGAAGTATGCCCATAAATATCCATTACACAAATCGGCATAATTTTTGTCTCAGGAGCAATCCCCCAAATCCCATCATCTCCAGAAGCGCATGCAACACTAATCATTCGAGTGCCATGCCCGTTTACATCGGTCACATCAGAATTGTTCTTTAGAACATTATATGCATTAACAATTCTATTTTCATACTTATTTTTTAATGCCGGACAAATACCCGTGTCAATAAATGCAATTATTTGGTTGGAACCTTTTGTTATTTTCCATGCTTCCTTTATATGTAGTTTTTCTATATTCCAACTGGCTTCATTTTCTGAACAACCAGAGACTGCAAAAAATATAATTAATAAAATAATAGTTTTCACATATTTTTTTTTACTAGCTTCATCTATTTCTATTATATTCAACTCCAAACTTTAAAAAAATATCTATTAATGATCTAGTGCCGAAAGATCTAGTTATCCTCAATCTCCGGTCGTTGGGATATCGTGGAATCGGCGAACTTCTACTCTTTTCTAAAATCTCTTTATGCATAAGGAACATTGTTTTTTAGGGTTTACACGTCCCCATCACTAGCTTACACATTTTCTTGATCCCTCGAACCTTCAACCTTCAGTTTGCTAGCTCTGTCGGCTCGTTTTAATACTGAGTTCGTTGCTTCAATGGCCGCCTTTTTACTGTGGATTCCTTCCGGTCTTCCCGGTTTGTTATTTTCATGCGGATCTCTTCTGCATTCAATGTCTCCATTGTGTAGAGGTCTTTAATCCCCAGCTTTTCTGTAAGACTCAGAAGGTTCCCCTTAAGCATTATGATGTCACTCGCCGTATTAGGAGCATTATAATGCTTAATTACTTGAACCGATATTTATCCGCGCAGGTTTCTGTAAGGTTCACCGCATAACATAGTTTCTTACCGCCTTTGTTCCGGTAGGTTGCATTCTGCTCATTAAGCAATAGAAACTAATAGAAGCGATTTAGATAAAATCTCTCGATTTTGCAGTAGAGTCATTAATATAAATAGAAGCTATAAAATTAGAACTATAGCCTCTATTTATATATAGAAATATTTGTTTAATAACCCGCGTCTGGTTGCGCTCCCATCTCTAGAAACACATAATAATCAGTAAAGTCCATCCAAACTCCGTAGCCATCATCCACGTACGATATAGTCTCCGCAATCATGCCAATTATGACAGCAACAATTCCAGCGACGACTCCAGTAGGCATATAAATTGCGCCAATAATAGCACCTTGAATAGCTATAGCAGCTGCCTGCTGTTTCATTAGATAAACTACTGTATTTGTTAAAGAATGATCCATTGCCAATTCAATACCCCACCAGAAATATCCAACATCATTTATACCATCTTGAGTAGAAAGATACTTTTTATTAGGATCATAGACTCTTAAAGAATCATCACTTTTTAATATACCCTCCC
>NZ_AGAF01000180.1 GCF_000224515.1 Desulfosporosinus sp. OT
AAGACAAAAGGGCTACCTTTAGGGTAGCCCCCTTTGTGTCACTTATTACCTTTTCTAGTGAAGAACAAGGGTGATTAGGCTCAGTTGGTAGAGTGCACGCCTGATAAGCTCGAGGTTGGTGCTTCGTGCCAACTTAAGCGCTACTATTTGGTTAATATTGTGGGGGTATAGCTCAGCTGGGAGAGCACCTGCCTTGCAAGCAGGGGGTCAGCGGTTCGATCCCGCTTACCTCCACCATAATATATTTTGCGCTCGTAGCTCAGCTGGATAGAGCGTCTGACTACGAATCAGAAGGCCGGGAGTTCGAATCTCTCCGAGCGCACCATTTAAATTGGTTTCACATGCGGGAGTGGCGTAATTGGCAGACGCGCACGTTTGAGGGGCGTGTGGGTAACTCCGTACGGGTTCAAGTCCCGTCTTCCGCACCAAAATTTTAAAGAAGTTTGTGGAGAAGTACCCCACCACTAACATCGCGGGGTGGAGCAGCGGTAGCTCGTCGGGCTCATAACCCGAAGGTCGTCGGTTCAAATCCGGCCCCCGCAACCAAGATATTGAGTCCATGAGTAAATGCTCTGGTCTAATATATATTGGGGTGTCGCCAAGCGGTAAGGCACCATACTTTGACTCTGGCAATCGAAGGTTCGAACCTTCCAACCCATCCAGAACGGGCCATTAGCTCAGTTGGCTAGAGCACCTGACTTTTAATCAGGGTGTCCCGCGTTCGAGTCGCGGATGGCCCACCAAAAAATGATTTGTGTAACTTAAACCCTAATACATAGGGGATTAGTTTAATGGTAGAACAGCGGTCTCCAAAACCGCTGGCGCGGGTTCAACTCCTGCATCCCCTGCCAATTTTTACCGGCCCGTTGGTCAAGCGGTCTAAGACACCGCCCTTTCACGGCGGTTACACGGGTTCGAATCCCGTACGGGTCACCATTCGATCCTGTCATCGTCCACCAATCATGGCCCCGTGGTGTAGTGGTTAACATGCCTGCCTGTCACGCAGGAGATCGTCGGTTCAAATCCGATCGGGGTCGCCATCATACTTGGAGGGGTGTCCGAGTGGTTTAAGGAGCTGGTCTTGAAAACCAGTGACTCCGCAAGGGGCCGTGGGTTCGAATCCCACCCCCTCCGCCAATATTTTGCCTCGGTAGCTCAGTCGGTAGAGCAGGGGACTGAAAATCCCCGTGTCGGCGGTTCGATTCCGTCCTGAGGCACCACTCAATCTGGCGGCATAGCCAAGTGGTAAGGCAGAGGTCTGCAAAACCTCTATTCCTCAGTTCAAATCTGAGTGCCGCCTCCAACTAATTTAGCCGATGTGGCGTAACTGGCAGACGCACGGGACTTAAAATCCCGCGGAGTAACATCCGTACCGGTTCGATTCCGGTCATCGGCACCACATTGTCAAACCCGTTTTATGTTCACTGGTTTCAGAACCAAAGTAACAGTAAAAAAGAGAATAATAAATAGAGATATAATTCCATGTAATTTGAAACTTTCATAAGAGCCCTCAGCATTGCTGAGGGCTCTTATTTGCATGGAGGGATCGTGTTGAAAAGAGCAAAGAAAAGTACAAACAGCTATTTGGCGTACCCGGTTTTGTGGCAGATTTTTTGGTGATCGTCGCCAAGGATGGAGAAGTGAGGGGTATTTGTATATATGGAAAATATTATATAAACCCCCGTAAAATGCAAAATTCCCCGCGTATTTATAATTAGGTGAGCCATCTTGAAGCGAAAAACAGAAAAGGAGGAAAAAGTAAGTGAAACGAAAAACTAAAGTTCTATTGTCCTTCGTTTGTATGGTTAGTCTTATCTTTTCATGCTCTTTGGTAGCTCAAGCATCGCGAGGTAAATCGGCTTCGCATCGTTTTTACGGCCAAGATCGGTTTCAGACTTCCACGTCAATAGCGAGTGAGCTCGATGACGACCAACAGGTCCAAAATATTGTTCTAGCTTCTGCTTATAACTTTCCGGATGCTTTGTCAGCTAGTACTTTAGCCTATAAACTTAAGGCGCCAATTATCTTAGTGAGCCTGGGGTATGAAGACTCAATGCAAAGTTACAATTTTGTAAAAGATCATCTGGTCGCGGGGGGAACAATCACGATTATTGGTGGAACGGGGATCATTTCTCAAAAATCTGAGCAATGGTTGCTTAAAAATGGTTTACATGTCAATCGTTTAGGGGGGAAGGATCGTTTTGAGACCAATGCTCTGATCCTTAATAAGTTGAATGTTCCTAAAGGAACTCCGGTTATTATTGCCAGTGCTACGAACTTTCCGGACGCCTTAGGAGTCTCTTCGCTGGCTGCAAGTAAAGGGTGGCCTATCTTGCTAAGCAATCCCTCTAATCTTACTCAATCCGTTCAGGACTTTTTGTCTAGCGATAAGCCAACAAATGTTTATGTAGTTGGTGGAGAAGGGGTTATCCATAATGGCGTGTCCAACCAAATTAAAAACCTATCGCCCAATTCACAAATCCAAAGGTTGGGTGGCTATGATCGTTTTGAAACCTTATCTTTAATCTTAAACAAGTTCTATCCAAATCCTACCGAAATTTATGTTGCAAACGGCTTCGATTTTGCTGATGCTCTCTCCGGCAGTACGCTTGCAGCAACTCATAATGCCCCTATTCTTTTGGTGGATCCTAAGAAAAATAATTTGCCGAAGAGTATATACGATTATTTGATCACACTAAGGAATAATAACGTGCAACCGCAAGTAAACGTCTTAGGTGGAGAAGCTGCGGTCCCGCAACATCTGATCGAACAAATTAATGATATCTTACAAAGCTCTGAAGGAACAACAAATCCATCTACAAACAGCGTAACATTTACTGTGAGCAACCCAACGACAAACGGATTTACAGTGGCGATGAGTCCAGCCCTAGATGGCTTAAAGGTAAACAACTTTACGCTTCTTGACAATTGGGGAGACCCGATAGCCATTAGACGTGCAGTCACTTCAGATGACGGGGTAACGTATGTCATTACTGCAGCCCTAAGTGAGGGTCAAATCTACACTTTAACGGCAGCCAAGACAGGTTACAAATTCGGAACTGCCCAGTACGTGGTCGTACCTGCGATAACACCCACAGAAACTTTG
The DNA here is from genome assembly GCF_000224515.1 of Desulfosporosinus sp. OT. Taxonomy (GTDB): domain Bacteria; phylum Bacillota; class Desulfitobacteriia; order Desulfitobacteriales; family Desulfitobacteriaceae; genus Desulfosporosinus. The sequence continues at coordinate 3,107 of NZ_AGAF01000180.1, forward strand.
ACGGTGAGAGAACCATCGACTGCAGGATTCACTGTGGCGCTGAAACCAGCCCTGAATGGTTTGGATGCAAGTGATTTCATTCTTTTGGATGGCACTACACGTGTGATGATAAGCTCGGCGTCTACAACGAACAGAGGTGCGACCTATAATATTGCTGCGACACTATCAGTTGGTCGTACCTACACGATCACAGCGATAAAAAGCGGTCATTACTTCGGATCAGCGCAAAATGTATTCGTGCCTTCGGCAGCTACCGTGTCTAGAGCGGTGATCTCAGACCGTAGACACATTACTTTAACGATGAGCAAAGACTTGACTGGCTCCATAGGCGATCCAGAGGCTTTTAAGGTAGCGGGGGTAGCTTCAGATCCAAAAGTTACCAACGTAGTGGTATTCGGCACTAGGGTAACCTTGACTCTGAGCTCGTCAATTGTGAGTACAGATTCCCATGTTACGCTTAACTACGTCAAGACGGGGATACGTGATCTTACGAGCAGCAGCGCCCCTGTAGCAAACTTCAATATCCATGTCGTTAATGAATAACGACATCTGAAATAGCACCAAGAAATAAGCCGTGGGCACATGAACAATCAGATCGTTCAAATATTTGAACGATCTGAAAAAATTTATCAGCTAGTTTTAAGTTA
>NZ_AGAF01000179.1 GCF_000224515.1 Desulfosporosinus sp. OT
AAATACAGTTTTTCTAGGATAAATTTGAAATATTAGAATGCCCAAAAATCTTTGAAGAAACCTCAGAACCTCAATCGAAACATTATCTCAACGTGGAGGAAGCAAGGGAATGTCTAAGTTCGTAAACTCCTATATTTAACGAGTACAAGTTCGATTTTAGCATATTAGCAGATTTATGGTAACTAAAAGCTCCAAAGTATTATGTATTTTTACAATAAAATACATAGTTCACAACTTGTCAAGGTGAGTTCAAAAGGACTGCGACGTAACTGTTTACCAGTTTGTCGTAGCCCCTTTTAAAATCGAATTAATTACCTGCCCTTATGGATTTCACAGCTTTCAACCAAACAAATTAAAGCATCATTTATTTTTGCAACTTTATCCTCATTTGTCAGGACAATTAAGTAATCACCTGGGTAAATCACCGTGTCCCCCTTTGGTATTATTTCCCGTTCGCCACGTTTAACAGAAACCAAAAGGCAATGGGCTGGCCATTTAATTTCTTTGATTTGTTTACCATCCAACATTGATCCCATACATACTGCAAACTCCAAAATATATTTTGATTTCTCATTTCCAGCTTCCATCCCTTGGCCCTGTTTATGCAAGAATTTCTCGAGCAAGGACTCATATATTGGTTTTGAACCTAAAAGATCCGCTACCATATAGGCAACAATAGATACAATTGCTAAAGTAAGCAAATGACTAAAGGAGCCTGTCATTTCTGTAATCAGAATTGTCCCTGTAATCGGAGCTCTAACAACAGCGGTGAAATAACCTGCCATGGCCAGTATTATGAAATTATTAACATACATACTATCCATATGGAAAACATGAACCAGAGCGACCCCATAGACATTTCCTATTAGAGCACCTATAGCGAGTAGTGGCAGGAAAATCCCCCCCGGCGCTCCTGATCCATAGCACGCCATCGTGAATAAGAACTTTACCAACATCAATACCAGGAGAATTTTAAAAGGATAATTTCCTTTTGTTACAAGCGAAGCTATCAACTCATGACCGCCGCCTAAAACCTGAGGCAAGAAAAGTCCTAAGAGTATTGAAATCAGTAACGGAAAGATGACCCAATATTTTTTAGGTAACCAATTTTGCATAGCATATAAGTCTTGGGTCTTTAAAAGAGTTTTATTGAATGCAACCCCTAAGACCCCTATAATAGCTCCTAATATAATAATAAAGAAATATAACCGAAGAGGAAAGTCAGGTAAGTTCGCGAAGTTGAGCACAGGTTTCAAACCAAAAAATTCGCTGGTCACAAAATCCGCCGATACTGCTGCCGATACTGCTGAAAGTAACACTAAGGGTGAAAAGTTTTTATGGACCTCCTCTAGGGCAAACATAACCCCCGCCAAAGGAGCACTAAAGGCCGCCGCAAGCCCTGCACTTGCACCACTTGTGGTAAGATATTTTTCTTCTATTTTAACTCTTTTTAATACTTGACTAAAACCTTGTCCAACTGCAGCACCCAATTGGACAGATGGGCCTTCCCTTCCCATAGAAAGTCCTGACCCTATCGCTAAGACTCCTCCAACGAACTTTCCTATAATAACCTTCCACCAATTCATGGATAATTTTCTTAACAAGACTCCTTCAACTTGAGGGATACCGCTACCACTAATCATAGGATCATGTTTGACCAATAAACCTACAACATAACCTATTATACAAAGTACCCCAATCCAAGCAAAAATGAGCGCTGGTCGAACAGTCAAAATATTATAAACTTTTGTTAACATGAGTCCGGCTTCTTCCAGCATAAAACGATATAGCACTACTAAGAGGCCCGTAAGAACACCTACACCCATTCCTTCAAACACTAATTTCAATCTAAAACTATTCCAATGGAACAATGTGTTATACGTGTTATGCTTGTTATTTGTCATAGTAGTTTAATGCCCCCATTATTTACATAACCCTCCATAATCTTTAATAAAAAATCCTTCCTATTAGCTATTCTCCATCGAGTCAAGATAAATTCGAGGCACTCGTTTTGAAATCCCACACACGACCTCATAGCTAATAGTACCCATCCATCCTGCCATTTCAGTAGCTGTAATTTGTTCATATCCATCTTTTCCTAGAATCGTAACCACATCACCCACTTGTACTTTTGAGATCTTAGTCACTTCAAGCATTGTTTGATCCATACAAATCCGCCCGATCATCGTGGAGCGCCGCCCGTGAATCAGCATTTCACCATAGTTGGAAAGTGCCCTGCGCAACCCATCTGCATACCCTACTGGGATGGTAGCGACACATGTCGGATAGGCTGCTTGAAATGTGCATCCGTAACTTACCGTTTCACCCGTCTTAATACTTTTGACATGGGACACTTTGGCTTTCCAGGACAGAACCGGTTCCAAGCCGACATTTCCACCAATCTGGGCAGACGGTACAAGGCCGTAAAGGCTTATTCCGGGACGAACAAGTTCGAAATGTGATTCTGGGAAATGGATGATCGCTGCACTGTTTGCCGCATGGCGGATCGGAATATTAAGTCCAGCAGTCTTCAACTTCTCATAAAGAGCTTGAAAACGTTTAAGTTGCACTCGGGCAAACGACAGATCCGATTGATCAGACGTAGCAAAGTGAGTGAAAATTCCTTCAATATAAAGATTCGGCAAAACGGAAATTTCCATAATCTCGTCAAAATCTATCTCGCGAAATCCGATTCGGTTCATTCCTGTATCTACTTTTATATGTAAGCGCACTGTTTTGTTTTGTTTCACAGCTGCCTCAGAGAGTGCTAGAGCTTGGGATAATTGATAAATTGTAGGAATTATCTCTTTCTCAACTAAAGTATCCATCTGATCCAGCTCAGTAGCCCCGAGAATCATGACCGTGAGCTCGGGAAAAACGGCTTTAATTTCTAGCGCCTCTTGCAAGAGAGCAACCGCAAAACGTTTTGCTCCACACGCCTGTAACGTTTTCACAATGGGGATCACCCCATGACCATAGGCATCTGCCTTGACGATTGGCATCATTTCACTTCGGGTATACGCCTGTAGCTTGTTGTAATTTTCTCTTAGCGTTTGGAGATTTACCTCAGCCCAAACTTGTCGTAACCCCATTTTCCCATCCTCTCTTTCTCTAAAGGCTTTAGTTCCAACTCACGCCGAACTTTAGGCAGCCGATCAGCCACTTCCGAGGCAGTAAATCCTAACCACCCATACTCAGTCGCTAAGTCATCTGCAGATCTCCCGTGCAAATAGACACCTAGACATGCAGCTTCAAGCGGGTCAACCCCCTGGGCCAACCAAGCGAGAATGCTGCCTGTAAGTACATCGCCAGTCCCTCCTGTTCCAAGTCCCGGATTTCCAGTAGGGTTGAAAAAAGCGCGACCATCAGGCGCCGCAATAATGGTCACTGAGCCCTTTAAAACAACCACTGCCTCCCACTCTACGGCTTTCGCCACCACAATCTCCAAGCGATTTCGCTCAATATCTTCAACACTGCACTGACAAAGTCGGGCCATCTCACCAGGATGAGGCGTAAGAATCAACGGACCAAGACCGTTTCTCAAGTTAAGTAAACCTGGTTCTAATCCTACCAGATTAAGCGCGTCGGCATCCAAGACGACCGGGCAACGTATAGTTTCCATGATTTTTTCTAATACCGTTATAAACTGGGGATTCTGGGCTAAGCCCGGGCCAACGGCAAAGGCTTGGGCTTTTTCAGATTGCTTTAAAATGACCTGCCAAGCTTCTTCATTCAAAGAATCGTCTCCTGGAGCGGACCAAGTCGTCGCCTCTGTAAGGCTAGCATCTACGTCTTTCGCAATCCCAGTGGGGGTAACAATCTGCAACAGTCCAATGCCGCTTCGCAAAGCACCTCGTCCTGCAAGAATAGCAGCCCCACTCATTCCCTTAGACCCTGCAACAAGAATCCCTTTTCCGTGGGTTCCTTTATGACCCTTAAGTTGGCGAACGGGAAGCATATTGCGGACATCGTCATCAGTCAACACAAACGTGGAGATCGCTTCATCTCGAGTGTAGGATTCCGGGATTGAAATAGGGTCCACAACAACCCGTCCGCTATACTCTGGACCTTCACCAAGAAAAAGACCCCATTTAGGGAGCCCGAAGGTAACTGTGGTTTGAGCGCGAATCGCCGTGCGATATACCTTACCAGTATTGGCTTCCACTCCACTCGGGACGTCAATAGAGACCACCCATCCAGGAGAGCGGTTCACTTCGTCCACATACTCTTCTATTAAGCTGGGTAAAGCACCCCGCAGCCCAATTCCGTAAAGAGCATCGACCACGACATCTGCTTGCGCTAAGGCTAGACGTGTCAAACGACGTTGTTTCTCTCCTTCGATTATAAAACACTTTCCAGACATTCTTTGGAAAAGGTGCAAATTTAAGGCGGCGTCCCCTTTAAATTCCTTAAATCCCGCAAATAAAAAGGCCGTGACATCCATGCCTTGGAAAACTAAATGTCGAGCCACCGCTAATCCATCTCCGCCATTATTTCCCTTCCCAACCAGGATCACTGCTTTTCGTCCGCTTAAATCTGCCTCCTCTTTAGGAAGACAACGCCGAATTTCTTCGACAACTGCCCAGGCTGCATTTTCCATAAGCAGCAAACTTGGAATGCCATAATGATGAATGGCTCTTTCTTCAATCTGCCGCATCTGTTCTGCGCTGACTACACGCATTCTCCTCACCCCGGTTCTATTATATCTTTATCATATCATATCTCATGTGCTTAGACCTGTCGCCTTCATTCTTCATCATAGAATCTTATTTTGCTCAGCTTAAAATCGCAAAAGCTATCGCCTGTGTGCGATCATGAGTTAAACTTATTCGGACTTGGGAGCAACCTCTAGCCTTAACCTGATCCATAGCCCTAGCACTAAGATATACCAGAGGTTCGCCACTTGAATCACTTAAGATTTCTATATCATGCCAAGACAATCCACGCAAACCAGTGCCTAATGTTTTAAGAACAGCCTCTTTTCCAGCAAAACGAGCTGCGTAACTCTGAATACCTTTGCCTATTAAGTTACTCTGCTCTCGCGTTGTGAAAAGGCGTTCATATAACTTGGGCTGTCGTTGAAGCGCCATAGAAAATCGCTCTATTTCAATGATATCAATACCAGGATGCATTCTGTCTGCTCCAAATCATAAAATTAGTTGTTGCAATTTTTCCTGTCCCTCTGATGACCCCGCGGCCAACAGGACATCTTCTGCCCGAAGAACAAAACCCGCTTCCGGAGAAAATTGTTCAAAGCCATCACGAACCACTGCTATAATAGTTGTCCCCGTCCGCTCACGAATCTTTAATTCACTCAAAGTCTTCCCAATTGCTGGTGAAGCTTTTCCGATTTCTATTTCCCCAACGTCTAACCAACGGGACATGATTCGGTCAGCATATCCCCGCAATTTGTTCAGATGGCTTTCAATCTTCAAATCATTTTCACGTCTTTGATCCATTAGACTTTTCAAGTCTTCGAGAAAGATCTGAATTTCACCTTTTTGATCAAATGATTTAATGAATCTCTCGGCTAAAGCTTTCGATGTTACGGTAATCCCTACGCCTTGACTGACCACGACGACACCGACATTTTGTAAAATAGCGATGGCCCGGCGAATAGTTTCCGGTGACACATTGTACCGTCCTGCCAAAGTAGAACGACCATGAATTTTTTCGCCTTCATGGTATTCCCCCATCATAATAGCGTGAGCTATATCTATCGCGATCTCCTGGTAGCGTGCATGTTCCAATACCTTCATCCCCTTACTCATTTCTACTATTATAGCATAGCCATCTTCTAGTGGCATCATCCTATTGACAACTAACAACCCCTATGATATTATAAGGTTGTTAGTAATTATTGGCCATTTCTGATAAATACGATTTTCTTCTAAATTAACACACTCTAAACCCTAGTCTTCGTCTTCGCCATTTTAACGCAGTTAATTTGATAGCATCATTTGACCTATCTGAAGTAGAGGAGGAAATAAGAATGGCTGTTCAACTTAGCAATAGACCGGATACGTTTCGTCAGTTTGCACTAAGACGAGCCTCAGAACTGAAACAAAAGATTGTTCCTTATCTCCAAAAGTGCAAAACGATTCCGACGGGATTTACAAGTATAGAAGCCTATCAATTACGCCGAGCAACCATTTTAAGCTATTTCAGCGCAACGCTTGAGGACTGGGAAAACTGGCACTGGCAAATGCACAACAGAATTACAGATGCCCACGTCTTAAGTAATTTGCTCCCTGGATTAACCTCCGAACAATGTCAAGAAATAGAACGTGTTGGGAAAACCTTTCGCTGGGCATTATCTCCGTACTATTTGAGTTTGATCAATGATACCGATCCGTTTGACCCAATTAGACTTCAAGGATTACCTACCCAAGCTGAGCTTGTCGACGATTTCGGTGAAGAAGACCCGATGGGAGAAGCTATTACATCTCCTGCGCCTTGTATCACCAGGCGTTACCCGGACCGCCTGATCATCAACGTCACCAACATGTGCGCCATGTACTGTCGCCATTGTCAGCGCCGACGTAATATTGGTGAAACGGACACTCATCAAGAACGAACCCAGCTGAAAGCAGCTCTCGATTATATTCGAGCAAATCCCGAGATACGGGACGTCTTGGTGACTGGAGGAGATGCTCTACTACTCGGTGACTTAACCCTAGACTGGCTTCTCGGGGAACTCCATGCCATACCTCACGTAGAAATCAAGCGTCTCGGGACACGGACTCCAGTGACTCTCCCCATGCGCATTACAGATCAACTATGTTCAATATTGGCTAAATATCCGCCTATATATATAAATACGCAGTTCAACCACCCTAAGGAAGTAACTGAAGATGCCAAAAAAGCGGCTGACAAACTTGTTGCAGCCGGAGTGATTCTAGGGAATCAGGCAGTATTGCTCAAAGGCATAAACCACCAACCAGAAGTCATGAAAAAGCTTAATCAAGAACTACTCAAAATCAGAATCCGCCCCTACTATATCTTCCATGCCAAAAACGTCAAAGGAACACGTCATTTTGTGCCGCGGATCCAAGATGGACTTGCCGTTATGGAACACTTACGAGGGTATACTTCGGGCCTTGCGATACCAACCTATATTATAAATGCCCCCAAAGGCGGAGGCAAGACTCCCATTTCACCTCAATACTTGATGTCCCTTGATGAAAACAAAGCGATTTTGCGTACCTGGGAAGGAAAATTGATTCAGTACGAGACTCCATAATAAGCTTATATAGTTTGAAAAGGGGGCGGTGTCAATGACTGAACGTCTTAATAACGATCAAATAATCCGACGGATCACAGATGCAAATTCAGATCTGAAGCGTTACTTGAACTTAGCGCCTGGCCTCAAATTGACCCCATCTCAACCTAAAACTCTCAACGAACATTCACAACGTTCGATTCTGCCACCTCGGTTTCCTAGGCCTCCACTAAGGCCTTAAAACACTCATAACTTTATCTCCTCCTTTTAAAGCGATCCTGCGGGGTCGCTATTTCTTCGCCCTTTTTCCCTGCCATGTGTCTCGGCGTATAAGCTCGGCATCAATCGCATTGAGAACTTCCCATTTTTTTACGACTCCAGAGAGGCCCTATAAGATCATCCGGAGGCCCATCTCCTGTCAAACGATGAATAATCATCCCCGAGGGGACGATCTCTAAAATATCAACCACGAGCGAAACATAGTCCTCTTGAGTCATAAGATCAAACGGTTCACGCTGATAAATTGCTGCCAAAGGGGTTCCTCTCAACACATGAAGCAAGTGAATCTTGATTCCTTGTAAAGGCATCTTGGCAACCGCTTGGGCGGTTTCTATCATCTCCGTTTTCGTTTCCCCAGGTAAGCCGAGAATTACATGGGCACAAACCCGTATCCCTCTGGAGCACAACTGATCAAGACCCTTCAGGAATTGGGCATAGTTATGACCCCTTTCAATCCGCTCCATGGTTCGATCGTGAATACTTTGCAATCCTAGCTCTACCCACAAATACGTTCTTTGATTCAGTTCTTCAAGATAGTCCAGCACATTCTCTGGTAAACAATCCGGTCTTGTTGAGATGGATAACCCTACAACGTTTTCCTCTTTTAAAGCCTCTTCATAGACCTCACGCAACCGCTCTACCGATGCATAGGTATTGGTATAAGCTTGGAAATAAGCAATATACCTTGCGTTGGGCCATTTTTTCCTCATCCGTTCCGTTACTTCGATGAATTGATTATGGATGGATAACCCCTGTTCCCCAGCGAAATCCCCGGACCCCCGTTCGCTGCAGTAGACACAGCCATCCCTACCCAATGTCCCATCCCGGTTTGGACATGTAAATCCAGCATCTAAGGAGACCTTAAAAATTTTCCCACCAAACCTCTCCCGTAAATGTTCGTTAAAGGTATGATATCTCTTTTGCATATCGAAATTCCATTCTCTCTTACAGATTAATCCATAGACTTTTTGGTGTGCTTTACGGAGCTTCCCACTCACTCCTGATATAGTTCAAGCTTTTCCCTGCTAGGACCACGGAAAAAGAAATTATATCGTCCTTCTCCTAAGGTCATTGGCTCTGCAGAGATCAACTCCACCTCAAATTCTTTTAAGCGCTCGACGGCTTTGAAGATGTCCGATACCCGCAGAGCTAAATGATTGACAACCCCATCCTCAAAACGTTGACCATCGACAACCTCAACAAGCTCGACAACGGTACCTCCTAATTCTAAAAAAGCTAATTCCACATCACCCGGTTTAATCCGGTATAAAAACTTAAAGCCCAGTATCTCAATGTAGAACTGAAGGGCTTTCTCCATATCCAAGGCCTTAATCCCAATATGTTCGACTCCTGTAAAAAGAGACTCGCTCTTTATTCTTTCCATTTTTCTCCTCCTAAGACTCTATTTTTCTATTTTCTTCGCTTAATTCGCGCGAAATGGCCCCTTCCAGCTCTAATAGCCTCCGCTTGATGTCCAGGCCTCCAGCATATCCTGTTAAATTCCCACTTTTACCAATCACTCGATGACAGGGCACTATAACTCCAATGGGATTATTATGGTTAGCCATACCCACTGCTCTCTGCCCTTTGAGACTTCCCACCTTGGTGGCTATGTCACTATAACTACGTGTCTCTCCATACGGAATACTGAGCAGTTCTTCCCAAACTTGAAGTTGAAACGAAGTCCCTAGCCGATGAAGGGGAATCGTAAACTCCTTGCGTTTTCCAGTAAGATACTCTTGAAGCTGACGAATTGTTTCACTATTCCGTTCACGCTTCCTGATTAGGAACCCTTTTGGTAACCAACGCGCCGCCCAAGTCCGGAGGGACTGCTCTTCTTCAACCGGTGAGCCGAGACCTAACCAGCATAACCCCACCGAAGTGGAAGCAACTGTTACCTCCACCTCAAGGTCTTGGATTGCTACTTGTTCAGTCCAAAAAGCTATAGTTTCGACTTGCCAAAGCTCTTGAACGTGATAACTTTTCAGATCCCCATCTTGATAGATTTCGATTAAATTTTGGTCATTCCTTAAACGAGTATCCAGATCTAGTGGGACTGTCCACTTAGGCCCTGCCTCACGATAAATCGGAAAATGATCGTGTGGAATCCTCATCAATGCATAGATTAATGCTGCCAAACCCCTTGGTAACGGTTTTTCCGATTCTAAGAAAGGTCTTATCCGTTCTTCCAAAGGCTCCACTAAGTGTGGAGCGACCTGAGCCAATTGCCCTAACCCCCATAGAGCTCCATCACACAAACTTTCATCTTCCAGCAACCCGGAAAGCATCCAATTAAAGTGCCCACAAGTCTTTGGACAATGGACGAGAATGCTTCCTATGGCCTCCGAAGCATTCCAGGCAGTCCCTCCGGATTCCTCAGTGAGCATCCAAAAATAGCGTCGCACAAGTTCAAGCGCATTGTTACGCTTTTCCTGCTCGAAATAATGCGTGACAACACCCAACGCCTCTACCGCCCGCCAGAAAATAATACCATCTTTAACATAAATTCGCGCCATCAGCTGTCCATAAATGTTCCTATTTTCTTCAACCCAGACACCCAGTTGCTTCCAATCCCGATTCTCCAATACTCGTTCAATATCTCTTTTAGTAGGCATTGGACACACCTTCTCTCTTTGGGAAATTTTTTCCGGTCGTTCCCGATATCATTCAACATTCATTTGTCTAAACTTCTATAGTTTCTTTCCTTCTTAGGAATTATCTTATCATAATTCAATAAAACAAGGTAATAAAAAAACGACCCCTAAAAGAGGTCGATTCAAGATGCTGTGATTTAAAGCAAAATAACTCAGTCTTTAAGTTCTTTATATTTACCCCAGTAAACTGATTCTGTCAGCACTTCCCCACCAATTCCCATGTTACTGTAATCATGTTCATCCAGTGTTACGGTAAACGCTGCCATAGGAATTCCTAAAGCCTGCGAAGCAGCTTGACTCATTCCGTGAATCAGACTTCTCTTTTGATCGATAGTCAGAACGGGCCCATCAAAGTTAATCATTGGCATTTTACAAAGCACCTCCGCAAAAATCTTTCTTTACTCTCATTAAAATTCCCAGTTAATCCGTAAAACATGTAACTATATCAACCTCTTAGAATTTATTTATTTTATCTTCCTAACTGTTTTAATGACAAGAAAGTCTTCTCTCTGACAATCAAACACTACGTAAAAATTATTTTTTTCTTCAATTTTCGCACTCAAAGTATTGGTTTGTCCAATACTAGACAATAATTTCAAGGCGCCAATTGCAAATATGAGTTACAATAACTGTTGTGACGAGGCCCTCGAATTAAATGTTCCAAAACGCCTTCAAAATCACCTGGCATCTTACGTGCGAAAAAGTGCGGAAGTTTGGATCCCTCCGTATCTTATCACTTTCTGGCTTAATGATATTGTGATCTGACCGTCCGATATCTTTAGGTCAGAGCGAAGGAGGAGCTTTTTTGGCCTTGTCAAAGCTCCTCCGTCGCCTCACTTGAATATTCCTGTTGTACTCAGATCAATTTACCCCAGCATCATGTACAGCTTTAATCATCTTTGAAGCTCTGGATTGGCAAATCCAGAGCTTCTTTAGCTTGTTATAAAAGATAGTGATGAAAATTTTAATAAGCTTCATAGTAACACTTCACTCCCAGGTTTAATACTGTATTTCAAGACCTCAGTTAACCTCAGAATGGGCTATGTCAAAAGTTAACTTAGTCTAACAATCCTCGAAAGGAGAGTTACGCAGATGACAATATTACCTGTACCATTATCCACACTACAGCCCGGAGAAAAATCCAAGGTTATACAATTAGACGTTAAAGGATTACTCCGTCGTCGAATCCTTGATCTGGGTATTGTCCCTGGGACCGTTCTTACCTGCATAGGGAAAGCCCCTGCCGGAGATCCAATCGCTTACTTAGTTCGGGATACTGTAATTGCTTTGCGCAGTGAAGACGCCAGCCTTATTTATATTGACTCTGCAGCCAGATAGGTCCTAATCATTGCTAAAAAATATCTTTGGGGTGAAAAAATATGGAGTTAAAAATAGGAGACCGTTCTAACGCGCTTAAAGATCATGGTCGTGTTATGCGGGAACACTTTGGGATTAGAACGACTGGTGAACAGTACGTGATTGCGCTCGCTGGGAATCCAAACGTAGGGAAGAGTACCGTGTTTAATGCACTTACTGGTTTACATCAACATACCGGCAACTGGCCAGGAAAAACAGTCGATAATGCGCAAGGGACTTACACATATCGGAATAAATCGTTTTTATTGGTTGATTTGCCTGGTACTTATTCCTTACTAGCCCATAGTGTTGAAGAAGAAATCGCCAGGGATTTTATCTGCTTTGGTCATCCCGATGCGACCATCGTGGTGCTTGATGCGACTTCGCTGGAACGTAATCTCAACTTAGCCCTTCAAGTTATGGAGATCTCGTCAAAAGTCATTGTATGTGTCAACTTGATCGATGAAGCAAGGAAGAAGAAATTAAGCATAAACTTCATTGAATTGCAAAAAGAGCTGGGTGTACCTATCGTTCCCACAGCAGCGAGGAATGGGGAAGGGCTTCAAGAATTGCAAAACGCAGTCTACACAATGGCTGTAGAGAAGAAAAAAACTCGGCCGAAACAGGTCGTCTATTCCGAAGAAGTTGAACGAGCAATTTGCACACTTCTGCCTAAGCTCGAAAAGCTAGACTTGGCTAGAGTAGTAAATCCAAAATGGTTGGCACTTCGCTTGTTAGACAGTGATATTTCTTTTATTGAAACCATTGGCCGCTATGCAGCAACACAAAATCAGAAAATAGTAGCTATGCCTCAGCAAGGGAGCAAGATCACACTATGAGCACACTTACTCCAATAGATCCCCTCCTAAAGATTTACTCCGATACCGAATCGATCCGTTTGTCTTCTGGAACACCTCTAGCAGATCGTGTTGTTACAGATATCTTCGCTTATACCGAAAAGCTAGCCAAACAGGTCGTATTACGGGAAGACACTGTTCAGTGTAGTTGGAAAGATAAGATTGATAAAATTGTGATCTCCCGTGTGTTCGGTTATCCGCTTATGTTGCTATTGTTAGGCACAGTATTTTGGCTTACTATAGCTGGAGCGAACGTACCCTCGGAAATGATTGCTTCCGTGCTCTTTGCCTTTCAAGATGTACTTACCCAATGGTTTCAGTTAGCTCAGGCCCCTGCTTGGCTGCATGGTGTATTGGTCCTAGGTATGTACCGTACCTTGGCCTGGGTTACCGCGGTGATGCTTCCTCCGATGGCCATCTTTTTCCCCTTGTTTACCATCCTTGAAGACCTAGGTTATCTGCCGCGAGTGGCCTTTAACCTTGACAATATGTTTAAAAAAGCGCATGCTTGCGGGAAACAATGCCTGACAATGTGTATGGGCTTTGGGTGTAACGCAGCTGGGATTGTTTCTGCACGGATCATTGACTCTCCTAGAGAACGTTTGATCGCTATCCTGACCAATAATTTTGTGCCCTGCAATGGACGTTTTCCGACCCTCATCGCCATCACTTCAATCTTCATGACCAGTGCACTCGCCTTTTCACAATCACTTCTAGCCGCGGGCATGATTACGCTCTTAGTCCTACTTGGAGTAGCGGTTACGTTTGCTGTATCATGGACCTTGTCCAAAACGATCCTTAAGGGTGAGCCCTCTTCTCTGGTGTTGGAACTACCCCCTTATCGCAGACCCAAGTTCGGGGCAGTTTTCTATCGTTCCCTTATTGACCGCACGATCTTTGTTTTGCGCCGGGCGCTTGTTGTAGCAGCACCCGCTGGAGGACTCACTTGGATCCTGGCGAATGTCTACATCGGGGACGTCAGTGTCATTGCCTATATAGCGAGTGTTCTTGATCCTCTAGCCAAAGCTATTGGACTGGACGGTTTTATCCTTATGGCCTTTATCTTAGGTCTCCCAGCTAATGAAATTGTGATACCGATCCTTCTTATGAGCTATCTGGCTACGGGGCAATTGACTGAGTTTGGGAGTTTATTCGAACTAAAAAAAGTTCTGCTTGCCAACGGCTGGACCTGGCTAACCGCTTTCAACACGATGCTCTTTGCCCTACTCCACTGGCCCTGTGCCACAACTTTACTCAGCATGTACAAAGAAACAGGAAGTAAAAGATGGACCTTTATGGGTTTTATCATCCCCACAGCTCTGGCGTTCACAGTTTGTTTCATCATCGCCCAGACAGCGTACCTTTTAGGCTTAGCCTAGAAGAGGTATTCCAACCTCGTCAAAAAATTTGTCTAACCCACAGATACACTGGCCAAGTGTTCTGTGGGTATTATTGTCTGCCTAGTCTTGTAAACTCATAAAATCTTTAAAGGCTAATTGCCAAGATGGATTGCCTTTCATAAACTCCACGAGATTTTTAATGGCATCAATCGTTGCAGTTGAAAGATAATGTTCCATAGCTTCGGCCTCAACAGCAAAGTTAGATTTGCTGCATATTAGGGCTAGAAACTCCTGCAACAATTGATTCCTCGCAACTAAGTAATACCCAAATTCGTTTCCTTTATCTGTAAGCTTGATCTCACCATACCGTTCGTACTTTATGTAACATTCGTCCCTTAACTTATAGAGGGCTTTAGTTACTGATGGCAAAGCAACTTTAAGCCTTTTACTAATGTCCGTTACTCGAACTGTATCAAGCGATAACGAAAACCGATATATCTCCTCTAAATAGTCTTCCAAGCTGGGGGTTAGCATGTCAGACACTTCCTTTGCTTCACTTTAGCTATCCTTCATCCATTTATGCTTAGAATTCACTGCATTGGGGGAGCCAAATAAGGGTCTTGAGGCGTTGAAACTATTTTGCAACTATTAACGACCAAATAAGGAGCTCCATCATTTGTTTCAGTGAAATTATGTACCGATTTAATTTCATTAGCTTCGCCAATTATCCGCTTTTGCAATAACCCAGTAACTTCAACCCAAGTATCGGCTTTCAGCTTAGGCGCATCTGGACTTTCAACAATAATACCTATTGGAGTGGCATCAACGATACAACATGTGATCACAAAACGGGAGAGAACAAATTGATTCTTCGCTAACTTCGGATCTTTATAAACAAAGCCTGTTAATTTCCAGCGTTGATTATATACCTGTTCGGGGTGGTCCTCAATATTAAGGTATAATTGCATCAGATCAGTTTCCTTCACCACAGAATTAAGGGAATTAGGAGTTAACCCCTTTACCGAAGAACTACCTATATTGTTTTCCGCAGCTGATAACCCACTCGGCTGTGGTATTTCACTCCTTAGCCTATCAGTCCTTGGCACGTGAAGAGCATAATAAGGAATCGGACCGGCGGTATTAATGCTATTGGAAAGCGCTGTCGAATCAAGAATGCGTGGTTGCATGCCAAACCCAACCATTAATGGAATTATGAAAATGGCAATTTGCCCTAAACCGTTCGTTTTGTGGGAATGAAGATTATGACTGGTTGTACAAGCATGATTGTGGCCACAACAGTTATGAATTAGACTACGTCGCACCGGTACAAACTTGGCAATCGAAATTACGGCAAGAAGTATTGCTGACAATTTAGCTAGCCAAATTACCTCGAGACTGATATACAAGTCAATCGTTTCTGTCAGGATTAAATATACTATCATTACAGAAAATAAACTTAATATTAAGCTCTGAACTAAGGCATTCCTCCGCTGAATTTGCATTGCAACCTCCTCTTCTTAAAACATTAGTTTCCCTAAACCAAAGTGAATACTTAAACTTAATACATAGGTCAAACAAAGTGAGGTGACAAGAAGAAATATAAATAAAGAGAGTCGGAAATTCTTAGCAAATAAAATAATATTACGTAAATCGATAATCTGACCGATAACCAGAAAAGCCATAACCGACCCTAAAGGAAACTGATTGGCTAGAACTCGAGCCACAAATGCGTCGGCATCTGAACAAAGTGACATAGCTATAGCTAATAACATCATGGCTCCTGTTGCCATAAAGGGATTACTGGTTGCTTGTACCAGAATACCTTTGGGAACCCAAATCTGAATAGCAGCGGCAAGGAAGGCACTAATAATTAAGTAACGACCCACATCAAAGAATTCATCTCCAGCATGTACCAGCAGTTGGTGTAGCGAAAGCTTGGAGCTTTCATGTTCATGGCGATGCCATTCTCTATCCGTAAAAGCTCGATAATTGAATACAGAACCTGCTAATAAAGCCGTCGTTGCTCCTACAAGGAACGTACTAACAACCCTCAGGCCAACGAGATGCCAATTCCATTGAAAGGCCATCGCTGTTGCCAGTATTACAACTGGGTTTATAACCGGGGCAGTAAGTAAATACGCCAAAGCTGTTTGCATCGAAACTCCTTTGCGAAATAAACCGCGCGCAACCGGTAATACTCCACAGTCACATACTGGAATGAACAATCCTAAGAGTGAACCAACTATTACACCCGCCACTGCATTCTTCGGCGTAAATCTAGCAATCCAATCTTCTCGTACAAGATAGCGAATTAAGGCGGATGCGAATACGCCAAGAAGTATAAATGGTAGAGCCTGTAATATGACACTTAAGGCTAAAGTTGCTACATTGGCGCTTTGCTCTAACACCTCTTTATTTTGGAGTATTTTAGAACCTAGAATAATAAAAAACGTGCTTCCTACTAACACCGGGTAAAACTTCATATTTGAGACTCGTGGCGAGATATAAATATAGATCACCTTCCAATGTTACTTAGACTAGTTATCTATATTATTAAAACACCTTGTGTATTCCCAAACTTTTCTATTTCTGCGATTTTACACCTGGAACCAAATTATTATTATGCTCATTAGCATTCGTGGATTCAAACCGCAAGCCGAATTGCTTGGTTTCTGCTGATGCCTGTACGTTAAAAAATAATAATTATGTATCAGTCTATCTAATTCTTGTCTCAACTTTATGACCTCCAGATCAGTTAGACGCTTACTCTTTAATAACTTGTTCATTGTGCATCTATAATCTGCTATTTCAATCGCCCGATTGTTTGTATCCATAGTACTGCCCCATATTCAATGTGATTCTACAGTCCTGACGACCGTACAAATATCCAAACTTGATATTATTTCATCACAAATTAAAAAATCAATGTCATAAAAATCTGTGTACTGGGAATGCGCCTAACTCCTCCTTTCAGATATAAACAAAGACCACGAAGCTGACTCCTTTTAGTCAGACCTCCGTAGTCTTTGTTAATGCACTATCATTTTTAACAGTTTATTTAAATAAACTCTGAATAACAATTACGACAAGCAGTAAAGTGATAACTATTCCGATTCTTCGCCACATAGTTCTAAAATGTTTAGTACACACTTTTTCATTCTCCCCTCTTAAACGGGAGCCATCCCGTTGGCATAGTGGCGTTCATCTTTTTGTGAGGTTATTTAATACTATGCCCGAAGAGTTTGTCAAAGTAAATCCTCATAATCTTCCATGTTCTATGGAATTAGGTTAAGACTCTTGACAGCATCTTGAACTCTGCTTGGATAATTCAATATACGAGATACAACTAATAAAAACATATTAAGCAGGTTTCTCAGATTTACGTTTAAAACGTTGGATAGCAACCCCAATGATCCCGATAATCAACAAAGCGAAAAAAGCTGACATAATATAACCAAGTGCTTGTTGCCAAAATGATTGATCAAATCCCGCGATACCATAGTCTGGAAATAAAACATGATTCCAAAAAGCTCCTAATCTATCTAGTCCACTGGGAATGAACCCAAGTTGAGTCTGCAAATCTTCTCCGCCCCATTCGCCCCAAGCCGTTCCGGAGGCCAATAAACCTAAGGGCGTGAGCAAGGCAACAACGATCAAACCAACAATGTAACGACCATAAGAGACAGTAGACGCAGAGTTTCCTGAATCACTTCGCATTTGAAGCAGAACAGGGTTAGAGCGTTGCAAATAAGTAAAGACCAATCCTGTCACAACTCCCTCAACTGGTCCTGCAATAGTAAAGTGAGCAAAGAGCATCGCGGGAATTGCTATATTAAGTCCATAGGGGCTGTAGAGAGGCATTCCATTGGCAGCATGGAAGAGCATGGGCTGTATTCCGAATTCAATCGCAGCACAAAGTGCGGCCACATTGATTCCGACGAATCCAGCAATTCCCGCTCCAATCATGCGACGTTTGGTAAAGATGTCACTCTTTCCTGCAATAAGCTGATAGATTGCGTAACTGACAAAGGGCATTACAACCGCCATATTGAAGATATTTGCGCCCAGTGCTAAAATACCCCCGTCTCCAAAGAAAAGCGCTTGAATAATTAGGGCAATAGACACAGAAATCATGGCTGCCCAAGGCCCTAAAATAACAGCTAACAGTGATCCACCAACGGCGTGGGCGGTTGTTCCATCGGGAACAGGAACATTAAACATCATGATAGTGAAGGAAAACGCCGCACCCACTGAAAGCATCGGAATGTACTTAGCTCGAACCGTACTAGCTGTTTTTGAGGCCGCGACTGCTGCAGTGATTGCACTTGCAATACCAAGGACTGCATCTGTTTGTGGACTAAGATATCCGTCAGGAATATGCATACTAAAACCCCTCTTCTTTCTATTTTCTATTTCAATCTGATGATTGATGATTTGGTTTTATTAGTTTTATTGGTTTAACCTTAGACTTTTTCATTTTATTAAGGTAATCAAACACCATCCTTTCGGGCAAATAAAAAAAACCACAAAGCTGACCCTCTCGAGTCAAACCTCCATGGTTTTTGCAAACACCTTCATGGTCTTGCTGTGCAATATTTATAATCTTAATATTCTACTTATTCTACAACTATTCATAAATTCCTGCTAAATTAACTTGAAAATTTTTTTCATTAATTATAAGAACAAAGCTTTTATCTTTTTGCACAAAAAGCGTTTTAAATCCATTTTCATCCAAATATTCAAATGATACTGATGATCATTATGACCCTCAATCCTAAAGGTTAAAATCTAAATAAACTAGTTCAGGGCAATAGAACAAAGAAGGTATTTCATTTTTTATGTAGAATACTTTGAACATTGGTAACTATTCATAACTATAAAAGAGACCATGGAGGTCTTGACTTGACACTTAGTCTAGTCATTATTTCCGTGGTCTTTTCTATTTCAAGGAAATGGTTATCACATTTGAACAACATAAATTATCATTTAGGCCACATCAGAAAGGGGATTATTTGTATGTGTAGAGAAAAAACCATGTGGGAGAAAGCTGTAGAATTTCATGGGCATGAATGTCCAGGACTGGCAATCGGTTATAAAGCCTGTGAGGCAGCGAAAAAGAAGATGAGCATTAAATTTTCCCCTGATGAGGAAATCGTCTGTGTAACCGAAAACGATGCATGTGGTGTCGATGCCGTTCAGTTAATCACGGGTTGCACCTTTGGTAAAGGAAATCTACTTTATAAAGGCACAGGCAAAATGGCCTTCAGCTTTTTTAATCGATCCAGTGGTGAAAGTTTGAGAATGATCATTAAACCTTTTGACCAGGAAATGGATCGTCAACAGCGGCAAGCCCACATACTGAACTCACCGGTTGATGAACTATTTAATTTCTCCAAGCCGACGTTTGAACTGCCCGAAAAGGCAAGAATATTTACCACAGTTGTTTGTGAGCTATGCGGAGAAGGCGCCCCCGAACAAAAGATTCGAATCAATGACGGAAAGAAAGTATGCCTAGACTGCTTTAAAGACTATTCGAGAGGATGGTAAAGGAATGGATATTCCATATTTCATCCATCTTTGGAGCGAGGGAAAACCTAACGAAGCATCAGGTAGGTCGTTTTGGAACAACAGGGCGAGTGAGTTTGACAAGTTAGTTCGTCAAGGCATTCCAGACGAGCGTATCCGCAAAATCGTAGAATTTCTGTCGTCTAATAACCTTCTTACCAAAAATAGTAGCGTCTTGGATATAGGCTGCGGTCCAGGCCGGTTTGCCGTTGAATTTGCCAAGAAATCAACGGAAGTTACTGGTCTCGATATATCTGATAAAATGTTAGACTATGCCGTGAATAATGCTACAGCTGAAAATCTCACCAACGTCTCATTTAAAAGCTTAAACTGGGATGAAGTCAACCTTGAAGAATGCGGCTGGGAAAAAAGGTTTGACTTAGTTACTGCGATCAACAGCCCTGGGATCCATGATCAAATCACCCTAGAGAAAATGATCACGGCAAGCAAGGGACATTGCTTCTTATCTAATTTTGTAGATCGTTATGACTCTGTTCAAGATATTATTCACACCGAAATTCTTAAACTAAAAGGGGCGAAATTTTACAATAATACCGTTTACAGCCTATTTAACATCCTTTGGTTAATGGGTTATTACCCTAATATTACCTATGTCGATACAGACCGGGAGCATGTCCGCACGTACCAGGAAGCTTGTGTTTATTACAGTTCGCTTTTTGAAGCAGAGAATTGCTCTAAAGAGGAGAAGAGCTCTTTGATAAGAAGCTATCTGGAGGGAATTTCCAAAAATGGATTAGTGACTGAGTATGTTCGGACGAAAACCGCCTGGATTCACTGGAAGGTCTAATTTAGAATAGTGCTTATCATTTTCTCAAGCTCTTTATGCTCCTTTTGGTTGCGCTTGGCGTAATCAGCTGCTTGATCCTTATCAATTCTGTGAATATCAAAATATCGGGCAACTTGAGAACCAAAGTACAAACCGCAAACACTGGCAACTGGATTCATCATATAATGTTCGGTTAAAGATATACCCGTATGATATTCTCCCTCTAAGAGCTGAAAAAGCTTGGTCTTTTCAGCATGGTCCCTAAGACTAGGATAGCCAAAGGCAGGCCTGATTCCTCTATATGAACCTTTTAATAAAGCTTGAATCTCTAGCTCTTCATCTGGAGAGTATCCCCAATAATCCTTTCTCACCTGGAAATGCAATAACTCTGCGAAAGCTTCAGCTAACCGATCAGCAAGAAGTTTCACCATAATTGCCCCATAGTCATTGCCTTGTTCACTAAGTTTCTCGGCATACTCCTTGGCACCTATTCCTGCAGTTACAATAAATCCACCTAAATAATCCGTTATCCCACTCTCCTTAGGGGCTATATAATCCGCAAGGCATCGATAGACATTATCCTTAGAGAAGGTTTGTTGCCTTAACATATTGAAAGTTGTGACACTGCCCTTATGGTACAGTTCAATGTCATCGCCCAGAGAGTTGGCAGGAAAAATACCCCAAACAGCATTTGCCGTAAGTATCTCTTCCCTTTCCAGTAAATCTAACATTTCATTGGCATCATCAAAAAGCTTTTTAGCTTCTTCACTATATTTAGGATCTTCCATAATCTTAGGATAAACCATCCCCATATCCCAAGCTATAAAGAAATAAGACCAATCAATATAGTTTCTTAGCTCACTAAGAGGGAAATTTTTCAAATATTGGGTTCCAATTAAGTTTGGAACCTTTATAGTTTCCTTATTCCAATCGATTTTGAATTTCTTTTCCCTGGCCTCATTGAGGGGCATGAGCTTTCTTTCAACCTTCCCGTAGGTTTCTCTTATTGTTTGATATTCTTCCTCTACTTGAGTTAGATACCTCCTTCGCTCATTTTTATCAACTAGCTTTTTGGCGACCTCTACAGATTTTGAGGCGTCAACACTATACACGACCCCCCTTGAATAGTTAGGTGCAATCTTTAAAGCGGTGTGAGTCTTAGAAGTTGTTGCTCCGCCAATCATTAGGGGAATATCAAATCCTTGTCGTTCCATTTCCTCGGCTACATGAGACATCTCATCCAAAGAAGGTGTAATAAGCCCACTTAGAGCTATGATATCGGCATTTTCTTTTTTTGCTGTCTGGAGAATTACTTCGCAAGATGCCATTACTCCAAGATCAATCACTTCAAAATTATTGCAAGCCAGAATGACTGCTACAATGTTTTTACCTATATCATGAACATCACCCTTGACCGTGGCCATGACGACTTTTCCTGCACTGCTGCTTCCGCCACTCTTCTTCTCTGCCTCAATATATGGTAATAAACAGCCTACTGCCTTTTTCATAACTCGTGCGCTTTTTACAACTTGCGGAAGAAACATTTTGCCTTCGCCAAATAATTCTCCAACCACCTTCATGCCATCCATAAGTGGTCCTTCAATGACCTTTTCTGCTTTGTCATATTGTCTTCTGACTTCCTCAACATCTTCTTCGATATATTCTGCGATCCCTTTGACTAAAGCATGAATTAAGCGTTCCTTGCAATCCTTCTCTCTCCAAACCAGCTTATTCTCGGCTTGATCCCCACCGGAAGCTTTGTAAAGCTCTGCAAAGTCTAACAGTTTTTCGGCAGAATCTGGTGATTTATTTAAAACTACATCTTCAACCCTTTCTAGTAGAACCTTATCTATTTCATCATAAATTTGAATCATACTAGGGTTGACAATAGCCATATCCATTCCTGCCGCAATCGCGTGATACAAAAACACCGAGTGCATCGCTTCTCTGATGGCATTGTTTCCTCTAAAGGAGAAGGATAAATTACTTACCCCGCCACTTACCTTAACGAAAGGAAGATTTCTCTTGATCCAGGTTACGGTGTTAATAAAATCCACCGCATAATTGTTATGTTCTTCAATCCCTGTGGCAATTGCTAAAATGTTCGGGTCAAAAATAATATCCGTTGGAGGAAACTTTACCGTCTTCACTAATAAATCATACGCTCTTTTACATACTGTAATTCTTTTGTCAAATGTATCTGCCTGACCTTGTTCATCGAAGGCCATGACCACAATGCCTGCACCATATCGTTTGATTAACGTTGCTTGCCGAATGAACTCCTCTTCCCCTCCTTTCAGGCTTATGGAATTGACAACTGCCTTACCTTGAATTGCCTTCAAACCTGCTTCTAAAACCTCGAATTTTGAGGAATCAATCATCACCGGAACTCTGGAAATCTCTGGCTCGCTGGCAAGCAGTTTAAGAAAAGTGTCCATTTCACTGTGAGCATCAAGTAGTGCATCATCAAAGTTAAGATCGATAATTTG
Source organism: Desulfosporosinus sp. OT (assembly GCF_000224515.1). Classification (GTDB taxonomy): domain Bacteria; phylum Bacillota; class Desulfitobacteriia; order Desulfitobacteriales; family Desulfitobacteriaceae; genus Desulfosporosinus. The sequence goes on from NZ_AGAF01000179.1 coordinate 22,550, forward strand.
GGCTCCATTTTCAACCTGTTCTTTGGCTATGAATAAGGCCTCTTCATAATTTTTCTCCCTTATTAATCGAGCAAATTTAGCAGAACCAGAAACATTCGTTCGTTCTCCAATATTAACAAAATTATTTTCCTTTTTTACTTTGAAAGCTTCGAGACCACAGTAAACAGTCTCTGTTTCGAGCGCCGGAATTTGTCTTGGGTGGATGCCTTTAACCGCTTCACTGATCGCTTTAATATGGGCCGGTGTTGAACCACAACATGCTCCGACAATATTCAAATGACCTTCTTCTGCTAATTCCTTTACCAAAGCTGCAGTTTCTTCCGGTCGTTCCTCATACACCCCCAGGGAGTTGGGCAGACCCGCATTAGGATGAAAGGTTACATAGCGATCTTGACTTTTAGAGAGATATTTAATGAAGGGAATTAAATCCTTGGCGCCAAAGGAACAGTTTAATCCAATGCCAATTATTTCGTCGCCCTTCATCGTATGGGCAAAAGCTTCCAGCGTTTGACCGGATAATATACGACCGCTTTTATCGGCAATAGTGCCTGAAATAAAGATAGGCAAGGTTACGCCTTTATCCTCAAAGACATTTCCAGCTGCAAATACGGCTGCCCTAGCATTTAAGGCATCAAATATTGTTTCAATAAATAGGACATCGACTCTGCCATCTACAAGCCCTTGTATTTGCTCCTCATAGGCAAGAACAAGTTCATCAAAGCTAATATTTCTTACACCTGGGTTTTCAACATCCGGTGAAAGAGATGCTGTTCTATTCGTTGGCCCGACTGAACCTGCTACGAATCGTGGTTTGCTGGGGCCAGCATTTGTAAATATATCAGCCTGTTCTCGGGCTAACTTTGCCCCTTGAAGGTTAAGCTCATAAACCTTATCCTCCATGCCGTAATCCTTTTGAGAAATCTTGTTGGCATTAAAGGTATTGGTTTCAATAATATCTGCTCCGGCTTCGAGATAAGTCTTATGAATGGCTCTAATAATCTCGGGATGCGTAATATTTAACAGGTCATTATTCCCCTTTTGGCTTCGCTGACACGAACAACTTCCAATGAATTCCTGCTCACTTAAATTATATCCTTGAATACAAGTCCCCATGGCACCATCCAGGACAAGAATTCTCTCCTTTAAACAATTCTCGATTGTGTATTTCATTAGTTTGCCTCCTCGATTTAGGATTAATGCTTATTATGTATCGATACATCTTGCCGACCTAATGTGATCTTTACTATAGCATCAAGAAATAGATATAATGTAACTCAAAAAAACTATGGCTTGTTATAGTATAAGACTATAACAAGCCATTTTATCTTTTCACCAATGATTGCAGTCGGCAGTGCAGAAAGGTTCTATTGTGGAATGATTAGAGGTTTTTAATTACTTGGTCCAATTCTTGCACATAAGCTATCGCCAGTCTGCTGGGCGTTACATTTTTATGAGAAATCCACCCTACCGTAATGGTTTCATTAATATCTAAAGGCACCGCGATAATGTTGTTGCCATTAAGGTCAGAACTTAAAACACCTGTTGAAATAGTATAGCCGTTTAAGCCAATCAAAAGATTAAACAAAGTTGCCCTATCACTCACTCGGATGCTCTTTTTATGAGATAGAGTGCTGAGAATCTCCTCGGAAAAATGAAACGAATTGTACTCACCTTGTTCAAACGACAGGCAGGGATAAGAATCCAAGTCCTCTAAAGAAACTCGCTCTTGCTTAGCCAACGGATTTTTGGCGCTGATAAAGACATGAGGTGAAGCTTCGAATAAGACCGTGAACTCCAAATTGCCTTCTTTCATAAATTTATTGATTACCTTGGAATTAAACTCATTGAGATACAAGATGCCAATTTCACTGCGTAGATTTTTAACATCCTCTAAAATCTCATAGGTTTTCGTTTCTCGTAAAGTAAACTCATATTCTTCCAAAGCGTATTTTTTCATCAAATTTACAAAAGCATTGACCGAAAAAGCATAATGCTGGGTGGAAACAGAAAAATGCTGGGGAGAAGGCTTCGCATCCTGGTAACGGTTTTCCAACAGTTCTGTTTGCTCCAATACCTGCCGGGCGTAACCAAGAAATTCCGCTCCCTCAACAGAAATACTAACTCCCTTGTTGGTGCGCTCAAAGATCGTAATATTAAGCTCGGCCTCCAATTCTTTGATTGCGTTGGAGAGACTAGGCTGAGTGATGAATAAACGTTTTGCAGCCTCATTAATCGAGCCCCTGACTGCGATTTCAATGGCATACTTAAGCTGTTGAAGGGTCATTTTTTCACCTACCTGTTCTTTTCAAGTTTTGCATTCGCTGAATCAGGCAACACGATATCATCAAGTCTGACTCTGACCGCACGTTAAATCAAATGCCTATCTCAACAATTATCTATTGAATAAAAAAGTTCACAAATGTAGAAACTTTGTATATACTAAACTTAGGGGTGAACTTAATGCATGCCATAATTCAAAAATGGGGAAATAGCCATGCCATACGCTTACCAAAAGGAATCCTAGAGGTTGCTGATTTACACGAAAATGACAGAGTGGAGATTAATGCGGATAACGACAGTATCGTTATTAAACGCATCATTAAAAAGCATAGAACATTAGAAGAACGTTTAGCCGATTATACTGGTGATTATAAATGCAGTGAATGGGACACTGGAGAAACAAAGGGAAAAGAGGCCTACTAATGTCTTATACACCAGAACAGGGCGATATTATAACACTTGAATTCGACCCACAGTCCGGGCATGAGCAGAAAGGAAGACGGCCCGGTATCGTGGTCAGCAATAATACTTTCAATAATTTCACGAAATTAGCAATGGTATGTCCAATTACGAACACTAACCGCGGATTCCCTCTTCATGTTGTTCTCGATGCTCGAGTGACAACAACAGGTGTTGTCATGTGTGAACAGGTAAAAGCTCTCGATATATCGGCGAGAAATGCTGCATTTAAAGAAAAAGCACCTCGGGATATTATAGAAGAGGTTGTAGATATAATATTTGGTTTCATCGAATTGCCCCATTAAAATGGCTCGTAATGCAGGTTTTTCCTAATCAAGGAAAAACCTGCTTATTTCTTTAAGGGATTGTACAAATGTTTGCATGCCTTTAGTCTAAAAGGCTCTAGTGCTTGCAAATAGCATCACCCAATCCATACTCACCTAACCAACCTCGAGCCCTCGAAAAGCCAAGGACAAATTATCTTTAGACAACAAAGTTAATCTCTTCAAATTCTGTTTGTCCCAAGTAGTTTTTTTAAGATCCGTGCCTCTGCAGCCTTGAATGACATAATTTGAATCAATTTCGAAATCCGAAATAATGCAGGGTATATCCTCTGCTTCGAGTTCAGGGCAAAGTGTTGTTCTGAATTCATGAGCAAGTCCGCTATTTTTTATGACTCCTGCACTTTGCCGAATTGCCGCTAACTCCAACAGGCTTGTCCCTATAATACTTTCATATTTGGAGAGCGGAGCCTTTATGTCCATGGCGATAAAATCCAGCAGCTCATCTTCTATCAATGCTCTTATAATATCCGGATTGGTTCCATTTGTGTCAAGCTTAACGAGTAAATTCATGGCTTTCAATTCTTCGATGAAAACATATAGATTCGCTTGTAATGTCGGTTCCCCACCGCTTACAACCACTGCATCGATCATTCCTTTTCTTTTTGCAAGCCATTCAAAAATTTCTTCAGTTAGAATACTGTTTGAAGTGTCATTAAGATCTAGTAGACCGGCGTTGTGACAATAACCACATCTTAAATTACAGCCTTGAGTAAAAACCACAGAGGCTATCTTGCCTGGATAATCCACAAAGGATGTCTTTACAAATCCTGCAATATTCAAGCTACCACCTCTGGCATCATAAATTTTTTCCTCTGATTGTACTCTTCTTTCTTGCCAAGATTGTAGTTTTTGACCGGTCTCAGGTAGCCTGTCACTCTGGACCATACTTCGGCTTCAGCACCACATTCCGGGCAATTGAAATGTTCGCCGCTGATATATCCGTGAGTATCACAGATACTGAAGGTTGGCGTAATGGAAATATAGGGGATCTTGTGTTTGTTAAATATCTTTTGAATAAGCCGCTTACAGACCTCTATATCCTCAACCGCTTCCCCAAGATAGAGGTGCTGTACCGTTCCCCCTGTGTAAAGAGACTGCAATTCGTCTTGTAGCTCTAAAACCTCAAAAATATCGTCTGTATAACCTACTGGAAGTTGGGTTGAGTTTGAATAATAAGGAACTTCATCGCCAGCAGTAATAATTGAGTCATACCTTTTAGTATCTAACATGGCCAGGCGATAGGAGGTTCCCTCGGCAGGCGTCGCTTCTAAATTGTAGACATTTCCCGTCTCCTGTTGAAACTTGACTAGGAGCTCTCGCAAATAGTTCATGACCCTGACCGAAAACTCTCGACCTTCTTCTGTTTCAATTCCTTTGCCCATAAAATTCAGTAAGGCCTCATTCATACCAACAATGCCAATCGTACTGAAATGATTGTGCCAATACTGTCCCGTCCGTTCTTTGGCATGTCTCAAATAATAACAGGAATAAGGATAGAGTCCCCTATCAGACTGCTGCTCAATGATTTTTCGCTTGATTTCCAAAGCTGTACGGCCGATTACAGCCATTTGTTTCAGACGTTCCATAAATTCCTGCTTTGTATGGGACAGATAAGCTAATCTGGGTAAGTTTATAGTAAATACACCAATGGACCCTGTGAGCGGATTGCTTCCGAACAATCCTCCACCTCTTTTTCTAAGTTCTCCGGTATCCAATCTTAACCTACAGCACATGGATACGGCATCTTCAGGTGACAAATCCGAATTCACATAATTGGCGAAATATGGGATACCATACTTGCAAGTTATTCTCATGAAGGCATCTGCTACTGGACTCTCCCAATCAAAGTCTGGGGTAATATTAATCGTTGGAATTGGGAAAGTAAACACTCTTCCCTTAGAATCTCCTTCCAGCATCACTTCACAAAACGCCAAGTTGAACATATCCAACTCTTCCTGAAAATCTCCATATTTAGTCTCAGCATAAGTTCCCCCGATAATAATCGGCTCATCTCTCAACGTTGCAGGCACCTTGATGTCAAAGGTAAGGTTAGAGAAAGGGCATTGAAATCCAACCCTTGTGGGAACATTGATGTTAAAAACAAACTCTTGCAAACACTGTTTGACTTGAGTAAATGTCAATTGGTCCTGCCTAATAAACGGCGCGCAAAAAGTGTCAAAGCTTGACCAAGCTTGAGCCCCCGCAGTTTCCCCTTGAGTGGTAAAGGTAGAATTAACGATTTGCCCAAGGAATGATCGTAAATGTTTGGCTGGACCACTTTCCACTTTGCCAGATACTCCTCCGAATCCGTCCAACAAGAGCTGCCTCAAATCCCAGCCTGCACAATAGGGCCCAAAAAAGCCTAGGTCATGGATGTGGCAGTCTCCGTTTTCATGCGCTTCGCGAACTTCCTGCGGATAGATTTCATAAAGCCAATACTTTTTAGTGAATGCTTCTCGTATATAATTGTTTAAACCATTAATACTTTTTTGGGTGTTCGCATTTTCACTAATTTGCCAATCTTTATCTCCTAAGTAGTCGGAAAACATGCCAATAGTCGCGCCAATAAGCGCATCCATCTCTCGGGTGCTTTTCCTTTTCTGGCGGTACAGTATAAAGGCTTTGGCTGTTTTGGCATGTCCATTTTCGATGAGGACTTTTTCGACGATATCTTGGATCGATTCTACATCGGGTTGCTTGTCCCGATAATTATTTTGTAAGACTTCAACAACCTGTCTGCCTATCTCCTCGGCACGCTCAAAGTTTGATCCTCCACAAGCCGTAGCAGCTTTAAAAATAGCATGTACAATTTTCTCTTGATTGAAAGGCTCAATTCTTCCATTTCTTTTAATGATTTCTGCTATCATCGCTTACATAACCTCCAACTTTCTCAATTAAAAAACCTCTCGACGCTGAGCGCCAAGAGGCTGTATATGTCCCTAAATACAATCCTATTTATAGAACCCCCTATCGCTCGTAGAGTTATTGGTTCATCAGATAAAGGCAGGTCTTCTGACTTTGGTTCATTAAACGTTCCAGGCCATCCAGTATTTACCGGTGGCTATCGTATGAAACATCTCCCCATTACAGTGGCGGGACCGTGCAGGACTTTACCTGCTTCCCTTTTAAGCTGTACTCTTAGTACTTGCACCTTTATTTTCCAATATTTACTTACTATTATGTTACTCCATATTAGTCAAATGTGTCAACCATGAATCTGACTGTCTGAATCTGATTCATGGCTTTTTATCTTCAAAACCTTCCTCTCTCTGGAATTTCGACAGTTTGTTCATATTTTAGCTAGCACTTGTTTAATTTCTTAAATTCTTACATTTTTCTACCTTTAATCACATACCAGTCTTTATCACCATGTTTATCTTTGATTCCCTCTAGTAATATTCCTTCTACCTCGGTTAAACCAGCCTCTTCAAAAGCTGATACAAACATTTCTTTAGTACCACTTTTTAGAGGTAGCATATCTTCAATTTCCTGGCTATAGTGATTATTGCCAACCTTCCCTTCCCCTATTGAACAAAAGCACAAGAGCGCCCCGCCAGATTTAAGTACCCTCTGCCATTCCTTTAAAGCCACCTCCGGCTGCAGCAGCGTCCACATCACACTGCGGTTCATAATGACATCCTTACAGTCATCGGGGAAAGGCAATTGTTCGACAGCGCCTTTACGAAAATCTATTGCCAAGCCTTTCTCAACGGCGTGCTGCTTGGCAATGGTCATCATCCCTTCCGAGATATCCACTCCCGTGCACTTATAACCCAGTGCAGCAGCTTTTAAAATCAAAAAGCCTGTTCCTGTCCCCACGTCTAAGACTTCGATACTCTGATCCTGACCCAGATGGGTCTTTAAAGTACTCTCCCAACGTGTCGCATCTTCTGCACTAAGATGTCCATGATGCCGTTCATCATAACTTTTGGCATGGGTATTCCAGCGCTCCTCAATATTTTCAAGAACTTCACTCATCTTAACCCCTCCTGAATTCATTTCTTGATTTTGATTTTAATTTTTGAATTAACTTTAGTTACCGAATGAGATGGCAGGCCAAACTTCTTCCCTCTCCGATCGGGAGAAGTTTAGGCGTCTCCACTTCACATATGGGCTGACAATCTGGACAACGAGGATGAAACCTACATCCCTGAGGGAGGGCAAACGGATTAGGTGGCTCACTGACAGCCAAGTCGAGCTTACTTTTGCGCTTTGACGGATCCAGGATTGGGAGTGAAGAGATCAACAGTTTGGTGTACGGGTGCAAGGGGTTCCGAAAAATACTTTCCGTATCTCCCACTTCCAAAAACTTACCCAAATACATGACAGCCATCCGCTGGGTCATGACCCGCACAATTCTGAGATTATGCGAAATGTACAGTAACCCAATCCCTTTCTGTTCCTGCCTCGTTTTCAACAAATCGAGCACCTGAGCCTGAACGGACAGGTCCAGGGAGGCAGCCGGTTCATCGGCCACAATAAACTCCGGCTCTAAAGCTAACGCCCTTGCTAAGCCTACTCTTTGCCTTTGTCCCCCTGAGAGCTCATGCGGATGCCTTTCCAGTAATTCTGAGCCTAGATTAACCAGTTCCAGTAACTGACTGATCCTTGGGTCATTGTCTCGTTGACCTCTTTGACCTCCTTGAGTTCCTGGATATCGTTTAAACGGCTCTGCCAGCAAGCGAGCTACTGTATATCTGGGATCCAAGGAATTATCGGCATCTTGAAAGATGGGCTGCAATTTAACACGCAGATTCTTCATCCTTTTGTTCGAGAGGGAATAAAGATCTGTGTCCTTATAATAGACGTTTCCCTCTGTCCGTTCTGAAAGACGCAGCAGTAACCTGCCTACCGTCGATTTGCCGCACCCACTTTCCCCAACCAGCCCAAAACTTTCCCCTTCGGCAATCGAGAAAGAAAGATCATCGACTGCCTTCACCGGCTGGCGTGCCCAAAACCTCAAATCATTTTTAGGATAATAGTATTTAGTTAGCCTTTCGGCTCGCATCAAATTGGACAAGATGGCACCTCTCCATCTTATTGTTTAGATAACTGGCCCGAGGCCGTATTTCACCACATAAGCTGATCGCCTCAGGGCATCTGGCATAAAAAGGGCACCCCGGTAATTGATCTGTCAGGCTGGGGACATTTCCCTGAATCGGATTTAGGGAGTTGCCCTCCACTACCTTAATTAACGCTCTGGAATAAGGATGCCCTGGGGTAAAGAAGAAATCATGCACATTCGTAATTTCCAACAAATTCCCAGCATACATCACGGCCACTCGATCGCCCATTTCCGCCACAACCCCCAAATCATGGGTGATCAAAAGCAAGGACATGGCATAACGAGTTTTTAAATCACGCAGCAACTGGATGATCTGATATTGAACCGTCACATCCAAAGACGTCGTCGGCTCATCGGCAATGAGCAAGCTCGGTTGACAGGCCAAAGCCATGGCAATCATGACCCGCTGCTGCATACCGCCGCTCAGTTCATGGGGATAATCTCGAATACGCCGTGCCGAAATGCCCACTTCTTCGATCAGCCGCTTGGCCCCCCTACGAGCTTCTTGCTTAGAACACTCGTTATTGACTCCATAGGCTTCCATTATTTGCTCACCAATGCTCATGACCGGATTTAAACATCCCATCGGTTGTTCGAAGATCATTGCTATTTCCCGGCCCCTGACCAGCTTCTGTTCGGGGGTTGAGTAAGGCAAGAGGTTGCTTCCCCTATACCACACCCCCCCATTCACCAAAGCATTAGCCGGCAACAAACCCAAGATCGCCAGGGCTACGACGCTTTTTCCACACCCAGACTCTCCAACAAGACAAAAGGTCTCTTGGGGCTTGACCTCAAAACTAATCCGGTCCGCCGCCCTCACCGGACCATGTCTGGTCCGGAATTCAACGGCTAGGTCCTGTACTTTCAATAACGTCTTTTCCATTTACAGTTCAAATTCCTTTCTGAGACTGGGATCCATAAAATCCCTCAAGCCATCTCCAAATAAGTTAAAACCCAACACTGTGCTCATAATCATCAACCCCGGAAAGATGAAAAGATGCGGCGCCGAACCCATAAACGAACTTGCTTCATTAAGCATACTGCCCCACTCAGGCGTTGGCGGTTGCGCCCCTAAACCTATAAAACTCAAACCACAAATTGCCAAAATAGTATGGCTTGCTTTGAACGTTGTATAAACAATCACCGGATGAACCGCATTGGGCAAAATATGATCCTTCATGATCTCCCAGGTGCTAAAGCCCATGGCTCGAGCAGCTTCGACATAGGGTAAGTTTTTCAGGGCCAGAACACTACTCCGCACCATCCTGGCAAACCCTACCCAAGAAGTAAGGACCAGGGCTAGGATAATATTAGCCAAGGAGGGCCCCAAGATGCCCGTAATGGCAATTGGCAAGATAAATGAAGGGAACGCCATCACCACATCGACCAAACGCATCAAGATTTCATCAATAATACCACCATAATAACCCGCTATTGCGCCAACGACTGTTCCTATGACCAGACAAGCCCAGACAACGCTAAAGGAAGCCGTTATGGAGGTCCTCGTTGCATAAATAATTCGACTTAACAAATCCCTGCCCAGCTGGTCAGTTCCCATAGGATGTTGCCAACTGATTCCCTGCAATCTCTCGTGCATATCTACTTGAAACGGGTCTTTGGGCGTTAAAAGTGGAGCAACAGAAGCTAGAAACACAAGCAATACGATAAACGCCAGGCCTAACCAGATCGATTTCAGCACCTGTTTAGCCTCCTTTTGTTTTGTAGGTTATCCTGGGATCAAGGAAGACATATAACAGATCCAACACTAGATTGATACCCACAAACGTAAGCGCACTCATAAAAACAAAGCCTTGGATTACTGGTATATCACGCTCACCGGCAGCTTGGACCAAAAAGCGACCCAAACCCGGCCAAGCAAATAACATTTCCACAATTACTGCCCCGCCCACCATATGACTGACACGTAAGCCTAACGCCGTAAGCACAGGGATTAGCGCATTCCTCAAGACATGCTGCGTAAGGATCACTCTATCTTTTAGTCCTTTGGCCTTAGCCGTCCGCACAAAGTTGCGCCACAACACCTCCATCACGCTCGTTCTTGTAAGCCTCATCAATTCCATAGCACCTGTAATCCCCATGGTTAGGGCTGGAAGGATGATATTCGCCGGTTTTTCATACCCCGATGCCGGCAACCAATGAAGCTTAACTGCAAAAATATAGACCAAAAGCATCCCCAACCAGAAACTGGGCAACGATATACCTGCCAAAGCTATTACCCTGAATAGATTATCTAATCTGGAATTAGGCTTAAGTGCAACCAAGGTGCCCAAAGGTAAGGCTATAGCCAAGGATATAAGCTGGGCGACGATAAATAACTTAGCTGAGGCAGAAAATTTTTGTCTAAACATGACGGATACATTCTCTTTGGTGCTCAACGAAGTACCAAAGTCAACCACTGCCGCTTTTTTTAACCAAGTCGTATACTGAACCAGCATGGGCTTGTCCAAGCCATTTTCCTGATTGAATTGATCGATTTGTCTCTGACTCGGTTCGCCTTGCAATTCTTTTTGGAGGATCAACCGAGCAGGCTCACCTGGGCTTAGATAGACTAAGGCAAAGGAGATGAATGAAATTACCAGCAATACCGGAACTAATAGCACAACTCTTCTAAAGATATAATAAGCCAGATTTCCACACCTCCCTGAGCCCGCAATCTGCTCCTACTTCTTTTTCTCTACAACCACATTGTCAAAACGAGGTTCGGAACTCACATACTCAATATTCTTGATGTTCGGTTTAGCCACTACAAAAACTGCTTCATTATAAAGTGGTATCCCGGCAGCCTGATCTTTGATTAGGCTATAAAGTGTTTTGAAAGAGTTTAACCGTTCTTGCTCATCGAAAGAGGTTACTGCTTTTGCTAACACAGGGGTTATCTGAGGGGAGCTAAAATACCCGTACCCACCAAATTCCGCTGCTTGCGGATTAAATCTCCCGTCCAACCTGAGATAGGCGCGCCGTTCCGGTCCGCCGATATAATAAGAACGTAAATCCCAATCCCCTTTTTTATTTCTGTCCGAATAAACCCCCGCTTCCAAGACATCTAACTGTAGATCGATTCCAACCTTAGCCAATTGGGATTTGATCAATTCCGCTAATTTAACCTCATCAGGGTTTTGATTCTGTACAATCATCTTTGGCTTGTATCCTTCTGGAAAACCTGCTTGCTTAATGAGTTTCTTCGCCTCTTGTACATCATAGGAATACTCTTTCACTCCCGCTTCCTTCATAAACGGTGCTGAAGGAGAAAACAGTCCATCCTTAGCCGGATTAATCCACCCATCAAATAAGGCTGCTAGGTCGTCTTTATTGATAGCATAATTTATCCCTTGGCGCACTGTTACGTTATTCCACAAATCCTTCTTATAATTAAACGCCAGCGCAGTGGTCATGGGAAGTTCTTTCTTCAAAACCTGAAAACCGTCATCCTTCAGAGACTTAAGCAAATTTCGGGGAGTATAGGCCGATCCGCCATGATAGTAATCGACAACAACATCCGCATCTCCCGACCTTAACGCCAACACACGAGCTTCAGCCTGGGGAATATCTTTAACCGTCACTTTTTGCAACGTCGGTTTTTTTTCGTAATAATTGTCATTTGGAGCAAAAACTGTGTACTGGTCTTTTTTGTAATCTATCACTTTCCAAGGACCCGTACCGATAAGTGTAGCAAAGGGTGCCGCAGGATCGTCCTTAGGCTCTACTGAAGTTGGACTCAAGATACTGCATTGATATTCAGCAAACGAGTTCATAACCAGATAGCCCTCTTGACCAGGAATAATGCGAAAAGCCACCGTGTAAGGATCGACAACCTCTACCTTTTCCAACTTGCCTATTTGTGTCCATTGGTTGATGTTATATTTAATCAGGCGATCATAGGTGAATTTAACCGCCTCCGCTGTAAAGGGTGTACCATCCGAAAACTTAATATCCTTACGCAAATGGAAGATTATTGTTTTTCCATTATCCTGGATGTCCCAGGAAGCCGCTAAACTCGGTTGTATCTTTCCATCAATTATTTCCACCAATCGGTCTGTGGAGAATATTTTTAGCAACATATCTCCCGTTCCTTTAATCGATTTGGCATCCGTATCATTACCGTAAGCAATAGTCAATACCTGGGGTACATCTGAAGATCCGTTTTGAGGTTCTGTGACCTCCTTAGAACAACCGACCATGGAAGACATTGTTAATGAAAGAATTAAAAGTGCCATAAATAGTTTTGTGAAGTGTTTCATCCCTATTCCTTTCCCCTCTCTAGCTGGGTATTTATTTTTTAATGCTGTAATAATACGTATACGTAAACTGTGTATCGTAATAAACCCCTGTCTCTCCTTCGTTTGAATGGTGACGTGCTATCAGCAGGTACTGTCCTATTTTTTCAACGTTTATATTAAGCTTTCCTTTTCCATCCGTCTTCATCTTCATTTGTTCCACGGAGCTTTCCTCATCTTCGGCGCACGCCAAATCTATGTCATTTTCCGGCAACACATCTTTATTAAGGTATAAAGTAAAATTAATATCTTCTCCTGTCTTCCATTTTTTCCACTCTTCAGGGACAATAGCCAAGGGAAGCCGCGGTGATGTAGATAACTGTTCCTTTGACAAATCGTGTCCGACAAGCATTGTCAAATGCGAAAATTGTGTAAAGGATGTGGCTTTAGGAGAGTCGGGATAATCCTTCAAGGTCCCCCTCAAGTGCTTTCCTTCCTTGTCAATTACATAATAGCCCTTGTTATGACATATAAAATGATATAAGCCTATTTCTTTTGGTGTGAATTGCATTAAATAGCTGCTTGGTTTATAATCTTGTATCTCCAATTGCTGCTTTTGTCCGTCAGGCAAAAGCACATGTGCGGACAAACCTTCTTTTCTTGCAAGTCCATGAGCTTGCATATTGTGACCCCATTTAAAATATATTTCCACCGGATCGCCTTCATGGACATGGGTTGTGTTTGGCTCCAACCAACCCTCATGACCATATTCCATATGGTCTGTGGTATCAAGAAACTCTACTTTCATACTAGTTCCCCCTTCTCCTTTATGCACCTTTCTGCTTAAGCAAGTCCTCATTTTCCAAGCTGGAATGAGCGCATTTTCCTAACTTGTCCCTCGTATCCTAATGAACCCGAGCACCAACAAGGCGACCCCCTTTTAAGTAAATAAAAAGACCAAAAAAGCTGACTTAAAAAGTCAAACCTTCATGGTCTTTGCAAACACCTTCATGGTTCTGCTCGGCGATATCATTTTCAACAAATATTCTATAACCTTGTTCAAATTCCTGCCACGTTTCTTGATAATAAAAATTAAATATTTAGAAAAATAATTTAAGAAGCAGAAGGGATTAAGCCTTTCGTGTAGAATAGATATAAACATAAGAAAACAACAAATATTCATTATGAAAAATGAGACCATGGAGGTCTTGACTTGACTTAAGTCCGGTCATACTTTCCGTGGTCTTTTTCATTTTGCAAAGGAGGTGATTATTGGCATATGAACCTATGCCGGATGCCTTTCCAAAGTTGATGTAATGAAATTTACTGTTTCAAAACGCCTTCAAAACTATCCTGCATCTAACAACTTCAGACCTAATGATATTTTGATCTGACCGTCAAGATATCATTAGGTCTGACCCTTTCTTAAAATGAGTCTTTCTTAGGCAACTTCTTATGAACTTGTCTGGAAAGCTTTTTTTAGTGTCTATGCCTGTGATGAATGTCTGGTTTATGCGAATGCTTATGAACAATAAGTTCTTGTTCATGAACATGGGAGTGGCTTCCCCATATAAGTACTTCTTCATTAAGATGACGGTGTGTATGGTGGATATCATGTCCATGCCTATGCTCATGTACTATAGGTTTATGTTCGTGTAAATGATCATGATCTTCCTTTAATAAGAGCACTGCTCCCACGACCATGATTGGAAGGGCAAGAAAAAACGATGCGTTTAAACTTTCATCAAATATAATCAGAGAAAATAGTGTTCCTACAAAAGGAGCAGTTCCAAATAATGCGCTTGTTCTTGTCGATCCCAGGTCTCTCATCGCTTGGATAACCAAAATAATACTCAATCCATAACTAAAGCATCCGAGTAACATTGCTTTTAAAATAAAACTAATAGCAGGCAATGAATAACCTAGAATAAGGGACAATATAAGTGAAAAATTACCGGCACTCAATCCTTTAATCATTACAATCATAAGAGGGTCTTTTGCCGATACATTGCGTGTGAAATTATTATCCATTCCCCAAAGAATACAAGCACAAAGAATCCCAAAAGCACCGATCGACAGACCCCACTGTCCAGATGAATCCCATGAAAGCAGGATGATAGCTAATGTAATTAGTATTACAGCACTCCCTATGCGTTTCCCAACTGCCTCTTTGAAGGCAACAACAGCAATTATGGTAGTTGCCACTCCCTCAAAATTCAGGAGAAGGGAAGCCGAGGCTGCAGGTGTATTCTTAAGACTGAACATCAAAACTATGGGGGCTGCAATCCCGCCTACAAGTATAGCGCCAATTAGCCACGGCCAATCATGTTTGGTGAGTTTAGCCTCCTCACTGAACAAAACGGTCGACCTTTGGAAATATCTTAGAAGGAAAAGTCCAACGCCACTGCCCAGATATAGAAATGATGCCATTAATGGTGCGGCTATTTCACCCAAAAGCAATTTTGAAATCGGCGCACTGATCCCAAATAAAGCACCAGCAATTGAGGCTTTGAGCATCGGGACAATATTTCTGTTCAACTTCATTTTGATTGCCTCTTGATTATAATATTATTATCAACCCAATCCAGCAATTCATTCACATTGTTTACAGTCAAACCAGTACTGATTTTGGCTTTTTTTAAAAGCACAATCTCTAGACCAAGTTCTAAGGCAGCGGATATTTTTGTATCCGTTCCACCAGCAAGACCACTGTCCCGAGTCAAAAGAAGATCTGCTCCATAGAACTTTAGCAATACTCTGTTTATCTCTTTGGAAAAAGGGCCTTGCATAGCTACAATTTCTTTGGGGTTTATACCTATATCCTTACATTTTTGGACTAAACGTCCTTCCGGTAGAACTCTTACAACCAAACGAGTTAAGGCAGCAAAGGAGCTATGCACAATGCTTTCTAATTGATGACTACCCGTTGTAATAAAAATTGTTACCCGCCGTCCTTTATCTTGATATATTGCAGACACGCGTTGTTGGAGGCAGAGTAAAGCTTCTTCCCAATGATAAACCGGATAAATTAAGGCACTTGTAGGAACTTTAGTTTCAGGTCTTTCAAGCCTGAGATAGGTAATGCCCCTTTGTTCACACCATAGGCTTAACGTTGTTAACTTACCACTGCTTGAAGGATGGCTAGCATCAAGAATGACGGAAGGCATCCGTAAGCATACCTTTTCCGTCCAGACTTGTATACGTTCAAACTCAAGTCCTCTATTATTAAGATATGCTGCGATTTCCCGTGCCGCAGCGGTTTCTCCCAAAAGTATGATCATTTTTTCTCAGACATCCTTTGTTTCAAAAAGTTTTTTGACCTGGCCAATAGAGGACCAAACGAGATACCCTGATAAACACTAGTCGAAAAGAGCTGACTATCCGGATCTTGAAAGACAATCCCTATCTTGCGGCGCAGTTCCATAATTTCAGCTGGCTTATAAGAAAGTTTTCATCCACGGAAACGGATGCAACCCTTTTCGACTGGAAAATCCCATTAAAGTGCAAAAACGAACAAGCTTGCCTGCTCCGTTTGAGCTGAGCGCGACTATTTTCTCACCGCGGTGCACCACCCCATTGATCTTTCTTTTTTCCCTTTTACGAACTTTATACTCTAACCCTTTTTCATATTCTCAATCTTAGTTCTTTCTACGAATCTTCCCAGGAAAAAGAAAAGAATGCCGACTCCAATACCTGTCTGTACACAAAAAAGTAAGCTCTCAATTTCGCCTGGTAATTCTCCGCCAATCCAGGTTTCCATAACAGGAGTAAACCAAGGCTGATAATCGGTACCTGTAATCTGGGAAACTACTTGACTTCCTGCATCATCTGAACCACCGAATTGAGCACCTTTTAATGTAAATAATGGTACAAGGGCGATCAATGCAGCTAAAATTAATAAAATGATCACTTTGTTTTTGGTCTTTGCCATTATTTATTACCTCCGATTGAGAATCCAATTTTCTTCAATTCTGGTATTGCGTAGGTTTCAAGACCCATAATGATGACAACGCTCAGAATACCTTCGATAATTGCCAGTGGAAGTTGTGTCGGTGCAAATACTGCAAGGAACTTGAGTGCAGATGCTAGGACACCACCGGTCTCGGACGGATAGGCAAGTGCAAGCTCAACACTGGTTACGCAATAGGTAAATAAGTCACCGATGGATGCTGCCAGAAAAATGCCGACATATCTATTGACTTTCAGCAGCTGGCATAATTTGTAGATTCCATAAGAAAGAAACGGGCCTGCAATAGCCATAGAAAACGTATTAGCACCTAGAGTGGTCAGTCCGCCATGAGCAAGCAGGATTGCCTGGAAAATCAGGACAATGATACCCAGGATGCTGACTGCGGTAGGCCCGAATAAAATTGCACCAAGTCCGGTACCTGTCATATGTGAACAGCTTCCAGTTACAGACGGAATCTTTAAAGATGAAAGTACGAAAATAAAGGCACCTGCCATGGCAAGCAAAGTAATGGATTTGCGATCCGCAGCGATTGTTTTTTAATTGACAGATAACCTATCACCAAAAATGGGACACAGATAGCCCCCCACGCTATACAGTATCCGACCGGAAGATAACCTTCCATAATATGCATTGCGTTTGCTACGGGAAGTATTCCGAAAAGTAAAGCAATCGCTGTTATACTAACAAAAAATCCTTTTTCTTTTATGTTCATTTTTCTTTGCTCCTTAAATCTTAATGTTAATGTCTCAGGCATTACATGTTCCCAAGCATTTCCCTTAAGGCCTGGATACTTATGGGATAGGCTTTTGTATCTTCAAGAAGATGTTTTTCTACAAGCAAATCATAGACTTCTATTATTGTTGGTCGTTTAAGATTTGCCTGTTTTAATACTTCTTTGTTTTGGAAAATTTCCAACGGCGTTCCGTCTGCGATAATTTTCCCCTGCCAGAATACGATGGCTCTTTCAGCCCATCTGTATACAAAATCGACATCATGGGTTGAAATAAGCATTGTCTTGCCTTCTGAACCAAGCTTGTCTAAGACTTCCTCCAGCATCTGTGCATTTAAAGGATCCAGTCCCGCAGTCGGTTCATCAAAGATGATGATCTCTGATTTCATGGCAATGATATCGGCAATGCTGACGCGCTTCTTTTCTCCGCCACTCAAATAGTGAGGCGGACGATCCTTATAATCCAGGATGTTCATATAGGTCAGTGCTTCCTCCACCCGTTTCAATACTTCCTTTTTGGGAAGTTTTAAATTCATCGGCCCGAATCCGACTTCTGCCATAACAGTGGAGGCGATGATTTGATTATCGGCTTCTTGAAATACGATGCCAATATTTTTCCGTAGCTCTTTTAAGTTCTTTTTATTGATGATTGTACCACGGTAACTGATTTCTCCCTGGTCCGGTTTGAGCACTCCGTTCGTAGTCAGGAAAAATGTAGATTTCCCGGCACCGTTGGAACCAATGACAGCGATTTTCTCACCTTCATAGATATCCACACTAACGCCGTTCAATGCAGTCGTCCCATTCCCGTAGTCGTAATATAGATCCCTGATCTTTAATATTGGTTCTTCCATAATCTTTCCTTTCTAGCGTGTAAAGCCCCAAAGCAGAATCAGAAAAATTATGAATACTGCGGCCTTGGCAATTTGTATTGGTTTTACCTTTTTAACCTCTTCCAAAAATATAAGATCTCCATCATAGCATCTGGCTTCCATGGCATTATAATAAGCATCAGCCTTTTTAAACGAAACAATCAGCATATTGCTTGCAATATTTCCAAATGTTTTCCAGGAAGTCTTTACATCACAGAAGCCAAGACGGGAATCGGCGGAATTTCTCATTTTGATATTGACATCAAACAGAATGAAAATGTAACGGTAAATTAAATTCGTCAGTTCTATAATAAGCTTCGGCACATGTGCCCTTTGAATCACACTGATAATCTCGGAGGATGGAGTCGATAAGGTCATCATTTCCATAGCACTAATTGCCGCAAAAACCTTCACCATCAAAAAAACCATCATCTTAAGCTTCGCCTGGGAAGTAAACACATAGAAGAGACCAAGGTACAGATGATACTGTCCAATCGGTTGTGTCGAAAAGTCAATGCCGATGGTAAAAGTACCAAGAAGAATAAAGAAGATTGGGATCGTTAGTATCGACAAATAGGCCTGTATTGAAAGTCCTCCTACTATGATGGTCAAATAGGCCATTGCAATGATGACCGCAACGGATACATAGGGATTGTTCAATACAATACAAAGAATCAGTGTCAGCAAGGAAAGAGATACTTTAAAAGCAGGATTCCAATCTCTGATTTTTGAAGAATAAGCATAAGCATCAATGGACGACCCTTCGCCGTGTTTATGTCCGATTTTATGGTGACGATGATTTATTTCATCCCCAAGGGTATGTCCATCCCGATGTCCACTTTTGAGAATGACTGTACTCATCATTTTCCCCTTCCGTGAGCTAACCTTGGCAAGTGCAAATCAATCTAACGGATTATCTCTCTTTATTTTTGAAAGTAATATTTAAAACGAATTAAAAAAATAAAACCCTTTACCACATAATAAAGGTAAAAGGTTTAACTGGTATTTGACCACAATAGTAGCTCCAAAGACACAGCTAATACACCCCCTAACATTCCCGTAGGTAGTTTTGACTTCGGAATAAGCAGGTCTCCTGGCTAAAGATCTTCATCAACTCACGTCTTCCCGGGAATAGATCCCCAGTGACATTTTGTAAGTAGACTCCCTTTTACAGTGGCGGGCACCGCGTCAGCTTAACTGACTTCCCTTTTCAATTCTTTTCCTCGGAAAAGAATCACTTATTCCTCGATATTTGATTTAATTAAATATTAGCACAACTTAAGGCAGTCTGTCTAGAACTAATTAACGTTATAGTGATCGGCAACACCCTACATTTTCTCTGAAAATAATATTGCCGAGCAGGTCTGGGATATCACAGAGCAAATCTTATATCGATCCATACCGATTATTACTCAGTTTAGACATCAGTTTAGCAGGAATTCATAAATAGTTGGCGAACGTCTGTAATGTGTATGTTTATATATGAATAGTCATAAATCGAGAAAACCATGAAGGTTTTCCAGGACCATGGAGGTCTGACACTTGCTAGTCAGTTTTCTATGGTCTTTTTGCTTTATTTAAAAGAAGGAGTGATCTTCAATGTGTGAGTCAAATGCCTATCTCAAAGATGGAGAAAACGAGGTATTACTCATGGAATCAGTTGATATCATCGAGCCTTATGAAAACGGTCTAAAACTCATGGATATTTTCGGGAAACAGTTGTTCATCCAAGCCAAAATTAAAGACATGACCCTTCTCAACCACCGTATTATCTTAGAAAGGTGCCCACCATTCAATGTCCAAGAGAGCACTTCATGCTTATCCAAAGTAAGCACCTAAATCTTTTTATAACCACGACTTGAGATTATTCATCCTGTCGTGGTTATTTTATTTACCGGGCAAGGACGCCCGATCCCACATGACCTATCGCCTAACAAAATTTAATAACCCCAGAATATAATTCCGGGGTAAACGCCTTGCAAATAATTAAATATGGCTCTCTATGAATGACTTCAATTCCGCTTTACATTCTAACCATACTAATATTACAGGGTCCGTCAGTTTCTTCAACTCATTCCACTTCAAGAAAAAGGAGTATGAGTTACGATAAAAATGTCTGAACGCCAAGTATTCTACCAATTTTCCCGTTAGACCCTGTGAAATAACAGGCGCGCGATTATTTGTGTCTTCGGTCATTTGTTTTAATAGTTCGCTATGCCAGTGATGACCTGTAGGGAGTTTGCCATCAATATTTTCCCCAATCGTTTTAAATAAATTTTCTATTCCATTATAGAAAAACCATTCTTCAAAAAATACTTCCAGGTCTTTTGAATAGTATTAGCGAAAGCTCCCTTATCGTGGGCCAGATCGGCAGGATCAGTAGTGAATACTGCATAAGAAACATGACAGAAGTGGTAAAAAGAATAGCCTAGCAACTCAGCAAGTCGACGTGGCGTGAGTTCCTCATAGATATGCGCCTCAATGCAATTCCGACATCGCTTCATATCCGTTTTGTAATTCATGCCTTTTCCACCTCACATGGTCATTATATTCGAGCAAAATTAAACAACTTTCCAAACTTGCGGAGTTTTCAATTAAGAGATCAAATAAATTTTGGTTTCGTCACTTAGAAATATTTCTCCCTCAAATCAAATTAAATCAGAAAATTTTTCCAATATTGCTGGATTAGGAAGGTAAGGCCTAGAATAGAATGTAGTGGTAGAACAATTTAGGGTAGGTTAGCAGACCGACCATAACAAACGCCATTAACAGAAAGAAGGGGGTTAATAGTAAAAATATTTCCTAACTACTAATTATAACATGGTGTTCTTATGAGCAACTTTGTGAAATATTGTGCAATTGTATCATATCGATTCTAAATGATGAACTGCTGCCGCAAATTTGCTTGTGCAGTATTCGAGTAACCAAATAACTTTCTGTCTCATGAGATGTATTCATCAACCAAAGTTCTTTTCCTTTTCTAAAAGATAGATCTTCTGGCAGTTGTGGTTGTATCCATGAGTGTAGTGAATTCGAAACTTTTTTAATATTATATTGGCCTGATTATCAGTGTTAAAAAATAAACTGATGCTGGTTCTGTCCCAAAATATCTTGTCCCCGGCCATTCAAATTGTTCTTTTATTTCTTTGAGTGAACTTGTTAATTTTTCGATAACTGTTCTTGCGTTGTCCGATACATCAATATCTTTTCTTGCCACTAATATGAACTCATCACAACATTGGAAAGCCAAGTCGATTAAATCATGATAAACTTTCCCTTTAGGGTCTGTAGAGATAAAAAACATCTAAAAATTCTTCCTCCCCTTTAAGCCGGTCAAGGATGGCCGATCTTTTCGCCATTTGTCATATAACGGTTTGCGTGTTCCCGAAGTCTGGTTACTACATTCATGTTCTCACAGATTTTGGTAACACGCTGTTATGTGAAGCTCCCGGGCCCTATATTTATTCTGCCAATCTCCCAAAGCGATCTAAAGGCCAATATCTTATTATATACAGGATTAAAAACTGCTTTTATGATATATATCTGATTTTGAAAATATCAACCCAAACCTTCTGATAAAAAGCATTCCTATAAGATTTCTATAACTCTTCTAAGGATATATAAATGATGATTTCTAATCATTATTATTTTCAAGACGTGTTCGTGTACTCAGCTGTCTAAATAGCTGATGAGCCAACCACATCTCGCGATGTTACTGTGCGATTCCAGATACTTAAGGAGTAGTCTCACTCGAGGGACAACTCTAAAACCTTCATGCTGCTTGTAGCTAATGATTTAGGAATCATTGCTCAAATGACAGGTAACGTTGCCGTAATCTATGATGGGTATATGGTTGAGAAAGCTTCTACCGTCAAAAATTGAAGGGATTACCATTAACTAAAGTAACAAGCCACTCTACTAAAGAGCAGCTTTGTTACTTCAATTATCATTCAGTTTCCTAAGGACATAGTAATTAGGCGAAACCCCGTTATAAATATAGTCACCGGATAAGTATTCCAAGTAAACTCAAAGGACTTAGGGTAAGAGTCTTGTTCGAAAACCTTCTTAAATAAAACTTCTACTTCACAGCTTGCTTGTTTCAAATGTTCCTCCTCCC
>NZ_AGAF01000178.1 GCF_000224515.1 Desulfosporosinus sp. OT
CTAAGTGGAATGAAAATCGTTGCAACCTCATCAAAGTTATATATTCTCTTTCCAGAAGACTGACAGATTAAATAACCTTTCTGGTTGAATAAGGCCTCAAGTTTCTGCATGCCCAAAATACGATCTGGTAGTGTCTGAATATCAAAGTCTTCCATTTTCCTCATCCCCCATCTCGCCAAAACTGCGAACTGTCTATATGGCTTATTGATATGCTATATTGCTTTACTTTATTTATGGCCAATACGATTTCCTTATAATACCATAACGACTGCTTTCAATGGGTATAGTTGGAAAATATGTTCGAATTTCGGTATAAACGATTGACTATTCTTAATTGTTTCGTTATAATTAAGATGCTCGGAGTACTTGTGGATTTTACGAACCTTCTCGATTGCCTACGGCTTGGGAAGATTTTTCTGAACTTCCCATGTAGCGGGTAATAAAATTGTGGAGGTTTGTTTATGTTTAATGACAAGATTTTAAGTTGCAAAGACTGCGGTCGTGATTTTGAATTTACAGCATCCGAACAGGAGTTTTATGCAGAAAAAGGGTTTACCAATGAGCCTGGCCGTTGCCCTGAATGTCGCGCTGCCAGAAAAGAACAAAATAGGAATAGCGGTGGCGGTGGATATTCTCGTCAACCACGTGAGATGTTCCCCGCTATTTGTGCTACTTGTGGAAAAGAAACCACAGTGCCTTTCCAACCTTCTGGTGACAAACCTGTTTATTGCCGTGACTGCTATCAACCACGTGCTCGCAACAATTGGTAAGTCGTATTTATGAAAAAAACCTTCCCTGGCTAAATGCCTGGGAAGGTTTTTTATTTATTCGCTTGATCCTGCCAACAAAGGCTCATACATCATGATGGCATGGTTCTCGGTAATAAAATCATCACCGATCAGGCTATTGTTGAGGTCAAAGATTCTACGCCTAACAATATTATGGCGCATATATCCTCCCCACCATTCCTGAGCTATCAAATGATTGCTTTGATACACTTCGTATTTTCGCGAGCAGGGTTGACCACATCTCAATTCGCCGTGAAGCTCATAGTCGCCAACCGATACCAACAGTTGATAATCTTGCGAGGTGTTGTTCTTTATTTGAAGATCGATGTAATTGTAGACAACAGTCGCGCCACTCCCGAAGGGCTGTGTGCGGTTTGTATCAGGAAACACATCGTGTGTATGTCTCCACCGTTCTGTAACCGTTAATGATGTGTGCAGAGTCATCCAATAGATCAGATTTGAAAGCTGACAGAGCCCACCGCCCACCCCTGGTACAAATGATCCGTTTAAAAGAACCATCCCTTCCCTGAACCCTCTTGCCTCAGTAGGTTTACCAATCAATCGCCAAAAAGAAAACGATTCTCCTGGTCTGATAATTATTCCATTGATTCTTTCAGAAGCCAATCTCAAGTTGGTTACCTTGTTTTCTTGGAGCCACATGTCAACGTTACGAAGCTTTCGATATAATGGTGTGCTATGTTTCGCAGCTAAATGAGGAAGATGAGAATTCTGGATTGTTGTTGCGTATTTAATTGATTTATAAAAGAACCATTTAATGTAGCGACGCCAGGTAAAGTATAACTTTCCTAAGAAAACCCGCAAGTTGGAACGATTGGCTGGCCGTTCAGACTGATGGGGAGTTTTTATACCCATATTTTCCCTCCATATTAAATCGAATATATTGTAGGAGTGAATCTTTACCTATCTATACTAGTGAGACTCTATATACGTAGATAAATTGTAACTTATTAAGAATAGATTCGTTTACAGTTAGACTCTCTGATGTCTACTTGTTTCGCGAAATATTATTTATATTCCTGCTGTTTTTCTCAAAATGAGGATATTTTGGCAGTTTCATCACTTAACATGCTACTCAGATGTAAAGAATCATAGAAAAACCTCCAATCCAAGTGGACTGAAGGTTTTTCTATGATTCAACTTTTGTAAATAGTTAATCCTTTGTTGCCTTTAATTTATCTATTAATGTCCAGTTCAATTAGTTCTTGATAAAGCTCCTTGCGACGATCTGCCAGAAAAAAGCTATCTCGCATCGAGGTACGATCTGGACGACGTATATGATTAATCCGATCGGCTAACAGGGTAGCAGGAAGTATTCCTTCTTCATTTACAGAAGATTGATTAACCAACTCCCCTTTAGGTCCAATAACTAGAGCCCCTCCACTGAATTCCTTAGTTCTCCCGTTACTTCCTATCAAATTGCACGCTCCAAGGTAAACAGAATTATCATATGCTCGTGCTCCAAGATAACGTAACCAAATTTCTTTTCGATCACCTGCTACCAAGGGAGAAGCATGTGGAGCAAACAAGACTTCTGCCCCTTTGAGTGAATAGATTGCTGCCATTTCAGGGAAATGCCAGTCCCAGCAGATACCCACTGCGAATGTCGTCCCATGAGCTGAAAAAATCGGAAACTCATCTCCTGGAGTAAAATATTCCAATTCGCTCCGGCCCAAATGTGCTTTACGATAAACGTTGGGTTCCTCATTCGGAGTTAAGATAACATGTGATATATAGGGCTTGTTCTGACCCTTTCTTTGTTCAACCATCCCAACCAAAAGTGTGATCCCTAAATCTTGTGAGCACTCTCTTAACTGACCAACCCATGTACTATCCAGTGTATCGCCCATTTCTGATGCGTATTGTGGTGAATAACCATCTAAGGCGCATTCTGGAAAGCACAACAGGGAGACTTCCTGCTTTTGCGCCACCTCAGCTAAACGAGTAATTGTTTGGAAATTGCGTTCAGTTTCTCCAACTCTGGATTCCATCTGAACGAGTCCAATCCGGCAGTCAGTTTTCATATTTTTTGTCCTCGTCCTTCCCTACTACTCAATAACAAACTATGAAAATAGCTTAATTAAAAATCCTCTGAATCACTATAATCCTTACTTAAAACATCCGTTAGCAATCTATGATCATGAAGTAAGTTGATTAAGAGTCGCTCGTCTTTAGTTTGAGTGGTTCGAGCATTGGTGAGAATACTGAGAGGTCTATAAATAGGTGAATCTTGGATCTTTAATATTTTAAATATTTTTTGATCGCATTCACGACTGACAGTTAAAGAAGAAATAATTGTTATTCCAAGTCCTGCAGAGACCAATTGTTTAATCGCCTGAGTACTTCCCAATTCCATCGTTACATTCAATTGTTCTGGGTCAAGCCCTCTCTCTTTCAGGGCCATCTCCATCACCTTACGTGTACCAGAACCATCCTCTCTGGTGACCAAGCGTTCATGAGGGAGTTCAGCCAGGGTAATGCTGTTCCTTGACGCCCAAGGGTGAAAATATGGTATGACGACTACTAACTCGTCTTCCCAGAAGCTCTCCACATTAAGATCCTTGTGACGGGGGACTGGCCCTTCAATTAGACCAATATGTATTTTCTTCTCTAAAACATCTTGGGAGATGGACTCTGTGTTAGCTATTTTTACCTTGAAATCAACATCGGGATGTGTCTTATACAAAAACGCTAGAATATTAGGAAGAATATATTCCCCAATCGTTAAAGTCGCACCGAGATAAATCAAACCTCTTTGATCTTTTGCTAGAGCACTGATCTGCTCTTTGGCATTCGATAGAAGATCTAAGACACTCCGAACATGAGCATAAAAGATTTGCCCCTCTTTAGTTAAAGTAACCCCTTTATTAGTACGATCAAAAAATCGAGCACCATATTGATTTTCCAGATTCTGAATCTGCAAACTAATACTGGGCTGGCTCATATGCAGTTTCTTAGCTGATAAGGTAATGTTTTTGGTTTCTGCAACCTCTTTGAACACAAGAAAGTGTTGTTCCATGATGATGTATCTCCCTTCCAATAGCACACTCCATTGGCACCTAATAGTTCACCTTCCAGAGAAACTTATTATAACGAAACCCCTGATTTGCCTATCGATCTTAAGCAATGTTTAATCAAAGCACATGTTTTCCTAATAAAATAGTCTTTATTCTTAAACTAGATTATCATGTCCTTAAAAAGGAATGTTTATCATACGGGAAACGTAGTCTAAAGGAGTTTACATGTACTCTGGAAATATAATTAATACAGAATGTACATTGTATATCCTTATCATACCATCAGTGGAAGGTTTCCGCTAGGCAAGCACTCTTTCTTTTCAAAAAAATGACGAAAAACCTTTATTCATCTATTTTCGTCTTAATATAATTGTCGTCTATAATTGTCGTATCAGATAAAGTTTTGGCCATAATAAAAAGCCTTCCGTCAGGAAGGCTTTTATAATGGTCATATTCTTCTTTCTCCAGAAAACAATCAGAATACAAGCTAATAATAAAAAGACCACCCACAGCTTATTGTCCCGCTACCTTATCTATCTGAGCCCATTTAGCCTGACGATAACTAGTCGCTAATTTAACCATGTACTCTGCCCATTCGGGACAACCTAGAGCGTGAATATGATTATAGGCAGCGAAAACGTTCTTATAACTAATTCCGTCATGCTGACCATCAATCCCGTGCCCACGTTTAACTGTTAAACCAAACTTTACATCATCGGCCAAGTTAATAATCCGTGAATTATGAAACTCATGTCCCCTAATTTCAGCTTTCTCTTCAAACCAAGGTTGACCCGGATTGGCTTCCATAAGCGTATACCCATGCCCTTGAGGTTTTCTTTCCATCTGAGTATCAAAGGGCAGCAAACCAACCATCTCAAAACTTTGAGATGGGGTCCGAATTGAGCGACCCAGATACATAAGACCACCACACTCGGCGTAAATGGGTAGTCCCTTTTCGCCAACTCGTTTGATTTCCTCGCGCAATACTTTATTTTCTTCCAGCTCAGCAGCAAATACCTCAGGAAATCCTCCTCCAATGTAGAGTCCGTCTAAGTCTTCCGGGAGTTGACTATCTAACAGAGCGCTTATGGAAACGAGATCCGCCCCCATGCTTTTTAAGGCTTCCAAGTTTTCAGGATAGTAAAAACTGAAAGCCGCGTCCTGAATAATTCCGATTTTAGGTGTACAACCCTTATTTCTATTTATAAATTTGGCTAAGTTAGGAAGCTGAGTCTCCGCAAACTGAGGAAGCTCAGGAGCACACCGAGCCAGAGTTAAGATTTTGGGTAAGTCCACATGTTCACATATAACATCCGCAAGATAATCCAGCAACTTATCAGTT
The DNA here is from genome assembly GCF_000224515.1 of Desulfosporosinus sp. OT. Lineage (GTDB taxonomy): Bacteria > Bacillota > Desulfitobacteriia > Desulfitobacteriales > Desulfitobacteriaceae > Desulfosporosinus. The sequence goes on from NZ_AGAF01000178.1 coordinate 5,166, forward strand.
TCAGCCATTTCACCATTTGTAACAAGTCCAAGATGTCGATCAGGAATACATAGGTTGACGTCCTTAGGAATCGCGCCCACTACAGGGATTTTACAAAACTCTTCAATAGCTTCACGAGCTATCTTCACATGGCGGGCACGTGCTACTTTATTCAAAACTACACCTATAATTTGTACATCTGGGTCAAAATGCTGATAACCCATCACCATAGCTGCAGTGCTACGAGTCATTCGAGTAGCATCTACTACTAATAGCACTGGCGAACGGGTTATTTTAGCAATTTCAGCTGTTGAACTGCTTCCCAGTAAGTCCAAACCATCATATAGCCCCATTGCACCTTCAATGATACTAATCTTTTTGTCTAAAGATTGACTTGCTACGGAACTGCATATTTCCTGTTTCTTCATAAAAAAAGAATCAAGGTTACGGCAAGTGCATCCCGCTGCAGCCGTATGCCAACTCGCGTCGATATAGTCAGGGCCCTTCTTAAAAGGTTGAACTGCAATTCCCTGCCGGGCAAACGCTCTAAGCAACCCTAAAGTAAACGTTGTTTTCCCGCTCCGTCCATGAGGTGCTCCAATTACTAAGCGAGGGACATTATTAGTACTCTGTTGATGCGTATCAGTCCATGGTAACATAACCCCACACCTTTCTTGGAGTTTTTGAGTTGAATAGAATGAAAACAATTGACCATCCTGTGTCCGTACCCTATCATGCAGATTTATTCGAATCGGCAGAAACAGGAGCATTGGACCTAAAGGATGGTCAATAGCAAGTACATCGGAAGGTTTCATTCTATTTACGGCATGTCCATCCAGAAGTGATGAGTTTACTCTTTATCAGCATCGAAATCGCCTGGAGTTTGGACTTTGCCTTTTAAGCAAATGAATGTTGTCGTAATATAAAGGTATTCAACCAGATCTTCCGCAGTAAGTTCTTTAACTGCGTTATCCACATCGCTCTTTGTCTCGCCTATGGCAACAGCGACATCTCTACTTTTAGCTTTTTGCACTTTAGCGAGATATTCAAGTACTTTCGCTTTAACTTCGGGTCTAGCAGGTCCTTTTGCCATTTAAAATACCAGCTTTCTCATTTAAGATTGAACTCAGATTTAATACTTAAATGCTGCCGACGTACGGAAGGTTTCTCTGGAGAAAATATAATCGTCGATCAACATATCTGAGAATGGAAGTTCTGCCATAGCAAAGAATTTTTCCCAACCAATCCGCTCAACCCATTCTCCAATACGTTCTCCCTTATTAGCATTAGCAATCCAAAGCTCAATGATTTTGCGGATTGCTTCAGTTGTTTCAGGCCAACGAGGAGCAGTATTAGGCAGGAACGGAATAACCATACGGGAAAAACTAGGTGCCGAACGGGCATTAGAAACTTTTCCGCCGATAAGAATCGCTATGCCGTCATTTTTAGCATCATAAATTTCCATTGCAGGAGACATCGTGTAGCAGTTACCGCAATACATACATTTATCTTCGTTTACGACAACGCTCTTGTTCTTCGGATCGGGACGAATAGCTCCGGTCGGGCAACTGGCTACAAGGCTTGGAATTTCAGTGCCTTTACGAATTTTATCATGGTCAATCCGAGGAGGAGTCCGGTGAACACCGACAATGCCGATGTCACTGCAGTGGGTTGATCCACACATGTTTAAGCAGCAGGCCAAACCCATTTTTAATTTTGCAGGAAGTTTCATGGATTCAAAATACTCATATAAATCATCCATTACAGCTTTAACTACGCCTGAAGCATCAGTTGCTGGAGTGTGACAGTGTACCCATCCTTGAGTGTGAATGATATTGCTGATTGATTCTCCTGTTCCTCCAACAGCAAAACCTTTAGCTGCTAAAGTTTCGATCAGCGGGTTAACTTTCGCTTCGTCAGATAGTAAAAACTCAATGTTGTTACGGGTTGTCCAGCGAAGGAATCCATCACAATATTCATCAGCTATTGCACAAACATCGCGAATAAAATCAATACTGACCAAACGAGGAGTACCCACCCTTACACTATAAAGTGTGCTAGCTTCACCAACATGTTTGAGCACGCCTGCACGTGGGATCTCGTGATACTTCCATTTACCATAGTTTTCAACAATAACCGGGGGAAGCATTTCTTTATAATTAGGAGGTCCTTGGTCCAATTTTGCCATTATTATCCACCTCTCGTTAGCTACTTTATTTAGAATTTATAGAGCAGATCCATCTAGTGCAGTCCCGGATTTGTCAATCTGATCTTGATCCCAGAAGACATATGGGTTAGCACGTGGGCGGAAGACCATCTGCGGTACAGGAGCAACTTCAATTCCCTTGAGGAAATTGGTCATTCCTAAACGGTAAATTGTTTCCCCAATACGTTCACGAGTTTTCCCGTTCTCATCCCACCACTCCCAGATACGGCGCATGAGATCTTTGAATTCCTCATAATCATCTTCCGCTTCCATTTTCATGAACGGAACAATAACCCAAGACATGAATGCTGACTGAACGATTGTGGATTTACCACCGATTAAAATTGTAGCACCTTTCTCTTTGCCTGCTTTAATAGCTTTTGGCATCTTATTGATACAATGCATACAACGTGTGCAATCTTCAGCAACTACTGAAAGTTCTTGGGTTTCTTTATTGAAAGTCAGGCACTTAGTAGGACATTTGTCACAGACTAAGCCTTGAATATCATAACCTTTTGCTGCATATTCTTTAACAGCTTCTTGATCAATGATTAAAGAATCGCGCCAAGTTCCAATTACTGAGCAGTCAGAGCGGGCAATTGAGCCAGTGCAGTCATTGGCACAACCGGAGAATTTAATTTTGCTCTTGTAAGGCCACATTGGACGATGGAGCTCATCCATAAATTCATTCGTAATATTGTAACATGCTTCCAGTGTATCATAACAAGCAAATTCACAACGACCTGGTCCAACACAACAGTTAGTTGTTCTTAAGCAGGACCCTGATCCACCTAAGTCGAAGCCAGCTTCGCTATAATCGTCAAAAATCGGTTGAATATGCTCTGTCTTACAACCTAGGAGAATAATATCACCAGTTGAACCATGCATATTCGTCAAGCCACTACCATGTTTCTCCCAAAGATCACAAATTGTACGAAGCGTTTTTGTGTTGTAAAAAAAGCCCGATGGTTGATTAATACGGACAGTATGAAACTCAGCTACGTTCGGGTAGGTTTCAGGCTCATCAACATAACGGCCAATTACACCACCGCCGTAACCTCTAACTCCAACGATCCCACCATGTTTCCAGTGTCCTCTGCGCTCAGCATAGGATCTTTCCAAGACTTGTAGCAACTCAGCTGAAGCTGCATTTTTTGCCGCAGCCCGTTTAATTTCAGTAACAAAACTGGGCCACTTACCTTTTTCTAGTTCGTCTAGTAAAGGCGTTTTCTTTTCTGTCATGGCACACCCTCCGTCTTCAAGTTAATGGATTTCTTACATTTCAGAAATACTGATGGCACCCGTAGGACAAACCGCGATGCAGCTTTCACAGCCCATGCACTCCGATTCATCACCGGTTACATGAGCCTTGTCATCACTAAAGCCAAGCAGGTGGGCTGGGCATCCTTCAGTACAAGAGTTGCATCCTGAGCACTGATCTTCATCAATTGTCACGATAAACACAAATTACACCTCCTTAAACTACTAAAGAGAATAATCAAACATTGAATATTAAAAATTAAATATTGAATGTTGAACAATTTGGAAAGATAGATTTCTTCTTGTGTAAATTAACACTAGTCCATGTCCTTAATTTAACACCTTGCGTTCTATTCGTACAATATATAATCCTGATTGAACTATCTAGAAATCAGATTATGAATTTGATAAACAATACTTATATGAAGAAACCACTTCAACGATTAAGTCCTTCCTCGAGAAGAGTTACTTAGCAAATCCTTTTCCTCTGAACATCCAAGCCACTTATATCCTCGAATTCCCAAACCACAGGTAGTAACAGGAATGTCCTTCGGTATTTCCTCCCAATGATCTCGAAGTTCTTCTAACATAGAAGATCATAGTCTCCCGCTGGATCAAGGACTATTCTTCGCTTCCTCCGACTCACGGACATCAAAAGGCAGAGCCTTCTCCCGCCCATAAGCGGCCTCACAACAGCTTCAGCTGAGATCACCTCTGTTTCCCCCCAAAGAATGTTTTCTAACGTTGTAGGAGCATGGATGCGTACGTCAATAGCTGTGTCATAAGAGGATGCAATCGTAATATTTGCATGCTACTTCTCCTCACCCAGTGCCTCGACATTATACACGGGGATGCGAACGGATGTTTCTTTAATTAGCACATAGAATGCATAAACTCCTATCATATGATCTGTATGCGCTAATATTAAGTTTGTTATTATTTTAACACAGGATAACCATGACCTCAAACTATTTCTTGATTTTATATTTAGTTAATAATTGTAAATTTAAATTAAACATAAAGAGGACCGTTTCAGACATCCTGAAATGGTCCTCTTATAAAAATTATTAGTTTTAACTATTCTTCTAAAAACTCAAAGAAAGGTTTTTTCAAACTTACCATTGCATTTACCATAAGTTCAACTAAGCCACCATACTGAAGGTTGAATTTTTCAGTAGCGTCATAATGTTCCAGAATTGCCCGCATTGCTCCTTTGCAGTTAGAGCAAGGAGCACAGATATATTTGGGAATTGAGGTATTTTCCATGACCCCCTGAAAGGCTCCCAGAATTTGGTTAAACTTCATGCGAGAAGCCACTGAATCTCTGAATTGAGGGAAATTCAAGTAATTCATAATGGCGAAACCACTTCCCCCACCACAGCAGTAGTTTTCTACACCATGTGGAGTCATCTCCCTAAACTGAGGACAGATAGCTTTCAAAACATCCCGTTGAGGCTGAACAATTCCCATTTGTCGCACCACATTACAAGGATCGTGAAGGGTTACCGGAAAGTTGTTTTTACTTGGATCAAATTTAATAGTCTTATTCTTAACCATTTCCCAGAGAATAGGCAGACAGCTCTCCACAGGTACCTTCATATCACTTAAGGCCATTCGGTCAGCTACAACAGCTGAAGCTTTATGGGCATGACCACACTCTGCCATCACCATTCGGTTGACGCCTAAGTCTTTGGCTGCTTTCATTTGCATTAAAGCAACCTTTTTGGCCATAGCATCATCATACCAAATCCCATAGTTGACACTATCATATCCTATGATATCACTGCTGAGTGTCCAATTTAAACCAGCAGCATCAAAGAGAATGGCAAAGGCAACCGGGTTTTCCGGCCAAGCAATAAACTCTCCCGCATTATGGAACAGCAGGATGTCTGCGCCTTTTTTGTCTACTGGAAATTTAAGCTTAATGCCAAATTTCTCTTCGGTATCCTCTTCTAAAAACTCAAGCGTGTCTAAAAAAGCTGGTTTACCTAAACCTGTAGAGGAACCAGTAGTGAGCTGATTCACCGTACCTTTTGCATGGAGCGGAGTCGGAGCTATTCCCAACTCTTGACTGAAAATCTTGCGAATTTCTTTGGATAGAATGGCATTATCTAAACCCAGTGGACAGGTCTGAGCACAACGACGACAAAGATTGCAACGATAGGCTAATTCTCCCAATCGGGCGATTGTTTCCCAGTTCACATCAATATCTGCCCCAACAAAACCGCCTAATAGTTTACCGCTGGTGGTAAAGTACTTCTTAACAATTTTTCTCAGAACCTCAGAACGGAATATTGGTCGATATAATTCATTTTTTCCTGACGCTTCGTAGATATGACAGGCAGCCGAACAAGTATCGCATTTTGCACAGTAATCAAAGGATAATAACAGAGGTTGCAGCACTCCATTATTGGCGTCAGTAAATATTTTTTCTAAACCAGTGAGAAACTTGCGAACAAATTCATCTTCTTCTTCTTTGGTTTTCGGACGAGTTAAGGTGTCTATGCCAACATAACCATCTAAAGAAGTACAGTATTTTTCTCTCCATGCAGGCTTAGGGTCAGTTAAAGCAGGCTCCATTCCAGGTTTATCATACGGTGGCAGCAAAGGCATTAGTTGATTGGGTTCGAGTTTGATCAACTGCTCGTCCGAACGACCCAAATCTTTGGGACGTAAGTCTTTTTGATTTAACATATTTTTGCTCTCCTCTTTCCAGAAGTTAACACTCAAAAATTACATCTACATCTTAGGTGAGGCAGGGGGCTTCATATGAGGGGCTGACCAAGTGGTGGATGGACGGACAGCTGACGCCTTCTTAATCTCTTGCTCAACTGAGCTCCCTTTAAGATTAGGTCTATTATCCCAAAGAACCGTATGGAAAGTGAAATATTTCCCCACATAGTGACTCATCTTGCTGATAGGAATATAAATTAACATAATTCCAACTAATATCACATGAACCGTTAATAGGGTACTAGCTTCAAATGGCGTGAAACTAATAAGTTTAGCGGTCACTTCTCTGGCAAAATGAAAGGATAAATCACTGGACCATACCAGAATCCCAGTGACAAGGGCCGCAAAAATAAGTAAAAGATTAAAATACTCTTGAGGTGTGGTGTATTTTTTCAGGGTATTATCGAACAACCGACGAAGGATCAACAACCCAGCACCCAAGGTACCCAAAAGAAGTCCTAAATGTCCTGTAATAGTGGACAAATGAAAAACCAACAGACCCCAAATACTAAGACTGTTAGCTGCTACGACAATCCCGTTGAGTTCAGTAATGGCTCCTACCACCAATAACATTGTCCAGGCCATTATAAGGTATATCCCTAAGTGCAAAGCGTAAGAAATCCACCAAAAAGGACGTTGATTTTCAAATAGCTTCTTAATAAATAAAATTTCTTTTAACATTTCTTTAATCTCTCTCACGTGGGAGACTTTATGAGGTTTACTCCACCATGAAACTTCCTCGTAGAAAGACCCCCCATGTTCAAACCCCATTTCTTTGGGCAAAGGATAGAGTTCCATTCGTCCGTGCATAGGCATTTTGGCGAATCGATAGACCTTATAAACAGATATTCCTACAAAAAGGAGTATGGAAAGATAAGCAATAACACTTAGATACAAAATTGTCAACCTCCTTCATTGTTCTTATAGTCATTATATAGTCTAAGTTAGTTTATTAGGCTTGTAAAATTTCCCTTTCCTATCAAGCCATCGCATAATTTGATAGTGAATTTTGCGAATTCAAGCAATTGTCAATTTATTATAACATTGAAAAAACGGAATTTATAAAGAATTCTATGTCCTCAAAACTTTCTGCCAACGGTCGAATGGTCAGGCCACAAAATCTAAAAGAGAGAGTCTTCTACGCATATTACTGGTAAAAGACTTTCTTTTTTATTGCTCGTTTTGATACGGTAACCGTGGTGGACGTGGACCAAAGAACTGAAAATAATGGCATTCAAGCCTTCCGGTGTAGAGCTTTCGGCTTTTGTCCCAGCGTCGTCCGATTAATCGTTCAGGGAATTGATGAGTCGTAAGCATATGCAAGGACCAATTTTCCAAACGATTAAACGTTTCACCAAGTTCAAGATAAAGCCCTTCGACCTCTTTAACATCTCCAAGTCGCTCTCCATAGGGTGGATTGGCAATCATATGCCCATATTTAAACCTAGAGCGCACTTCTGCGACCGGTAGTCGCTGAAAGTGAAGCACATCTTCTACCCCTGCCTGAAGGGCGTGTGTGCGAGCTAAGGTCAAAGCATTGGGATCAATATCTGAGCCATAGATGTGCAATGACACTTTGCGATCCCAAAGATCGAGTGCCTCCTGCCAGGCTTCTTGCCAAAGTGCTTTAGACATATTGGGCCATTTTTCTGCTGCGAAACTGCGCTTGAGACCAGGCGCTCGATTTTGGGCAATAAAAGCAGCTTCAATAGGAATAGTTCCAGTTCCGCAAAATGGATCTATCAACGCACGCTCTTTATTCCAGAAGCTCAGCTGTAACATAGCTGCAGCCAAAGTTTCTTTAAGAGGTGCTTGTCCCGCAAGTTGCCGATATCCGCGCTTGTGCAAACCCAATCCGGATGTGTCAATGGTTAACGTTACAGTATCATTGAGAAGCGCAACTTCGATCTGATAACGCGGGCCCGTTTCTTCAAACCAACTCCGACCATAACGTGCTTTGAGGCGTTCCACAATCGCTTTTTTAACAATGGCCTGACAATCTGAAACACTAAAGAGCTGAGATTTTATGGACTTTCCTTGGACTGGAAAGTTTGCATCTTCCGGAAGCCAGTCTTCCCAGGGTAAATCTTTTGTTTGCTGAAAAAGTTCTTCGAATGTCCGAGCTTTGAATGAGCCCATTTTAAGTAAAACACGATCAGAACTACGCAACCAGAGATTTGTTCGACAAATTCCCAGCTCATCAGTAGTGAACAAGACTCTCCCATTTTCTACAGTTAACTCATCATACCCCAGTTTTCTTAGTTCACGAGCGACAATGGATTCCAAACCAAAAGCGGCTGTGGCAATCAGCTCAATTTTTGCCATTTGGATTCAACCTCTCTAAATATTAGACGGTATAAGCGCACCAACATTGACCGCATAATATGCATATAATCTGTATCCTGTACTATCATAAGTGCTATAAGACTAAATGGCAAGTTTAAATTACACGGGTAAATGTTGCTCACAGGCTAAGGCCTTTTGATTACAGAACATAGCCCGTCTCCTCGTTTATTTGTCGACGCTTTTGATCCCTTCTTTGATTTTTGCCGATATCTGCTCCATAAACTCTTGGAACTTTGTATTTGCATTATTAGTTAATAGAACTTGAGGATCTTTAATACAGAGATTTTCCATATCTTCCATTGCCTTCTGTTCTTCTTTACTCAATTCAATTCCAGCCATTTGCTTGCCATGATGTTCCTGCTTCATTTTCTGGAGATTTTCAATTAACTTACGAGCTTCCGAGTTATGAAGCAGGTCATACTCTGCCTTCTTATAATCTTGATAAATGGTTGTGTGAGCGATCGATTTACCGAGCTCACTGCTCTTTTGCATAATTTCCTCAAGTTGGCCCATATCCATAATTCCTCCCTAAATAAATTCAAAGATTCCTACTACCTATTCTTTGCCAACAGTCTACCTTTTAACCAAAGATAAGATTTTGCAAAGTGCATAAAGTGCAAGTAATTTACATGTTATTCTCAGAATTTCCTTCTACTTTAACAGTAAGACTGACAGTCATGATTTCAAGTATTTCTCTTGGGTCACTGATTTGTGAAGACGACAGGCCTCCGTTCGTTTCCTCTTGCATCTCCAATAGTGCTCCATCCTCATTCTTATAAAGTTTACGTTTATTTTCTGCCACTTCCCAAGTATTTTCGAAAATGTATTCTGTTGCTTGCTCTCGTAATGATTCCTTCAACAATTCAACCAGATGGTTTTTCATTGACTCATCATAATCCGCAAGTGCCACGTTGACATATGCTCCTATCGTTTTTACCATTTTAACAACCCCTTTAATTTTCACTTTAATCTGGTCTGTTATTTTCTTTTCATTATATAAAGAAAACTTGGCTGACGCCCGAAGACACCGTCTTCGCACGGGTTAGCACAGCGGAGAAGCCTTAGCGAAGGCGGCTGCCTAGTTGCCCTTATACTTTCTAATAGTACCAAAAAGACGGCCCATTCTGGGCCGTCTTGAGGAAGAAATAAGTGAGAGTCATAAATTTAGTAAATGACCACGAACACTCAGCAGTAAAGGATCTTACAGCTCCTATGCTTTTCTAAGCAAGCCCAGTTCTCTTTTTGTTCGTTCTGCTAGCTGTTTAAGCATTCTCTCTCTATCACTTGTATATAACGGTCCATAAAACACTATGCCGTACTTTTCTAATATGTTTGCTTCTATTGCTGTTCTAGTACGTCCAACCTCAGGGACATACTGAGACTTCCTTTTGGATTTTTGAAATTTCACGTGATGAGCACTATCAATAAACACCGCTAGATTTGCAGTTCTGTCGTCATCATTAACCTCGTTTAGGTGGTGTACAATCTCTGTTTCTTTTAACTGTCTTTTCAAATACCTCTCAATTATTAGCCTAGCAATCTCCATTGTTTCGTTTTTAGAATTGGTAGAAATATTGTCGCTCATTGTTTGACTCCTTTCAAAGTGTCTCAAATAAAAACAAGCAACAGCCATTGGGAATTCTGCACGTCATCCCGCTAGTCATATTGCTCTTGTTTCGAAGATGAATTCGATTTATTAATCTTTTCATTATACCATACTTAATTCGTAATATCAATTGTATTTTCATTTATGACTAGTAGAGCCGCGGGCATCCGAATGGGTAACGGGCAACTGGCCACTGTTAGACTGAAGTAAGGGCGCATTAGATCAACCAATTCGGGAAACTCTAAGGGAAATAGAAACACCCACTTATTTGTGAAAGGAGATAGAATAGATGAGCAATAAAAGAACTGACAAATCAAGAACCCATGCCGCCAATGTAGATGACAACCGCGCCAATTCAGATAATGACAAGAAAAAGGTTCCTACAAGTGCTACTAATAATTCCAAGGACCGGGTTTAAAACCCGGCCCTTTTTCGAATTTGTTTCCATTCCACGAACCTACTAAACAAATAACATAAATTTTGACCGCTATTTTTCGGTGTACATCTCAATAATTTTCAGAATAACCTCCACTGCTTTTTCCATGGCAAACGTAGGAATGAATTCATATTTACCGTGAAAGTTGTGTCCTCCAGTAAAAATATTAGGGGTAGGTAAACCCATGTAGGAAAGTCTTGCCCCATCAGTTCCTCCTCGAATCGGACGAATGTCTGGAACGACGCCCACGGCTTTCATCGCTTTTGAAGCAGTATCCACAATATGTCTTACCGGTTCAATTTTCTCTTTCATATTAAAATATTGATCCTTTATCTCAATGGTCACCGTATCTTTTCCGTATTTATTATTGATTCCATCGGCAATTTGCAGCATTTTTTCTTTTCTTTTTACAAATGAGACTGAGTCGAAATCCCGTATGATATAACGAAGTTTGGCCTCTTCGACTTCACCTTGAATATTGGTTATGTGATAAAATCCTTCATACCCCTCCGTCTCTGCCGGTGTTTCATCCTTTGGTAACTGGTCGATAAATTCCTGAGCTAGCAAGATAGCATTAATCATTTTTCCTTTTGCAGAACCAGGATGGATATTTCTTCCTTGAAATCTGATTTTTGCTCCTGCGGCATTAAAATTTTCATATTCCAGTTCTCCAATCGGCCCACCATCGATTGTATACGCATAATCTGCTCCAAATCTTTCTACATTAAAATGGTCTGCGCCTCTCCCTACCTCTTCATTTGGTGTAAACGCGATGCAGATCTTACCATGCGGAATCTCGCTATGTTTTTTTAGGTAATCTATTGCTGTCAGAATTTCAGCAACCCCGGCTTTATCATCTGCTCCTAGCAATGTCGTTCCATCTGTTGTGATTAGTGTTTTTCCCAGATAATTTTTGAGTTCTGGAAAATCCCTCGGCGATAATATGATATTTTTCTCATGATTTAGAATAATGTCCAGGCCGCCATATTCTTCAATGATTTGGGGCCTAACTCCTTTACCGCTCATATCGGGACTGGTGTCTAGATGGGCAATAAAACCGAGTGCTGGCATTGCCTTATCTATATTGGCTGGCAAATAGGCCATTACATAGCCCTTTTCATCCAAATAAATATCTTCCAAATCCATTGTTTTTAATTCTTCAACAAGAACCTTGGCGAACTCTATCTGTCCAGGCGTTATCGGGACAGTTTCCTCTTCATTTGACTGAGTATCAAACTTAACGTACTTCAAAAATCTTTCCGTAACGTCCATCATTTATACAATCCTCCACATCTATCAGCACTACATTTAACCATCTTAATTTCACATAACTAAGCTTAGTTTATTATTCATCTAACTAAATAAACCAAGTCTAAATTAAGTTGCTTATTTAACTAAATTTAGGCCTCAAGCCCATAGGCTTGAGGCTTTTCCTAGTCTTGAAGTCTTAACTCTCATTTTCGGAGGTCACAATGTCCTCTTTAGCTTTTTTCTGAGCTTGTTTGAATTCCGCACTTCTAGAATCATACTTGGCACTGGCAAGCCCTTTAGTATGCTTTTGGATCTCTCCTGTCTTTTTCATACTTACCTCCATGTCAACTCTACTTTTAGTAACACAATAGTTAGTATGTTGCAGTCGTACGGATATCATGTAACTTTTAAAAAACTTGACTTGCCCCAAACTTTATTAACAACTGACAGCTTACAACGACTAAGAAGACTCGATCAGAAAGGTTTAAAGTTAGAGTGTTGTTAACCGGAACATACGTTCTTATAACAGTGTTACCCTATTTCTGTCACCTTTTCTAAGCTATTTAAATATCATGGGAAGAGAAATAATGCCTTTGATATCTGACAGATAGAGGTGAGTGTATGAATTATAAGTTAGCGCGATCCAATTACAGGAATCTAGTTGTCGGAGCAGACACAAAGATCCCTCTCCACAACGGTCAATTAACAACCGCCATCAATTTCGATAACGCGGCTTCGACCCCTCCCTTTGTTTCGGTGACGGAGGAAATTGCAAAATTCTCCACTATGTATTCTTCGATTCATCGTGGCACAGGTTATAAATCACAGTATTCTTCTCAACTCTTTGAAGACGCTAGGTCTGTAGTCCTGAAATTTGTTAATGCCGATCCTGTTCAAGATACAGTAATCTTTGTCAAAAATACAACAGAAGCCATTAACAAATTATCCTATCGTCTATGGGAAGGAAAAAAGAAAAGTGTTATCTTATCCACCTGGATGGAGCACCATTCCAACGACCTTCCGTGGAGAAACAAGTTTCAAGTCGATTATGTCCAGACGGACCTTTCCGGAAAGTTAAGCATCGAAGATCTGGAGAGCAAATTAATCAAACATAAGGGCAATGTCAAACTCGTTACCGTTACCGGAGCCTCCAATGTTACAGGTTATGTCAACCCCATACATAAAATAGCTGAACTTGCCCACCGTTATCGAGCGAAAATACTAGTCGATGGCGCTCAACTGGTTCCTCACAATCCCGTGAACATGAAACCCAAAAACCCGCTTCACCATATTGATTATCTCGCTTTCTCTGCTCATAAAATGTACGCTCCATTTGGCACTGGGGTTCTCATTGGGCCAAAAGAAACATTTAAACACGGCATCTCTGAATTCGTAGGCGGAGGTACCGCAGAAACCGTAACCCATGATTGGGTAGTATGGGAGAAACCACCCCACAAAGAAGAAGCGGGCTCTCCCAACGTCATGGGCGTTGTTGCACTCGTAGCTGCAATTAAAACCTTAACAGCTCTAGGCATGCATAACATTGATCACTATGAAAATCAACTTACCAACTATGCCAACTCCAAGCTTCAATCAATCCCGGGCATTACGCTTTACTCTCAAACCGCGATAGGTGAACCTCGAATTGGGGTTATCCCTTTCAATCTTAAAGGGATTGCCCATGAACGAGTTGCAACTATTTTATCGAATCAGGCGGGCATTGCGGTTCGCACCGGATGTTTTTGTACCCAACCCTATATCCAAAGACTTTTATCTATTTCTCCAAAACAAATGGAGTTCTACAGAAAAAGTGTGGACGCTCCGCGCCCAGGTATCGTTCGGGTAAGCTTTGGATTATACAATGATTTTGCTGAGATTGATCTCTTAACCCAATGGCTTGAAAGAATTATTAAGCATCCAACAACTTACATCTAAGGAATGTTATATAATTTCTATTTTTACTTATAATAGATTGGAATAAACACCATAAAGGGGGTAAAAATTGAGCCAGAAAATGAACCTTCTCATATTCAGCGGCGAATATGATAAAGCGTTAGCCGCACTTTTGCTCGCGAACACTGCCAAAGAACTAGATGTCGATGTGACCATGTTCTTCGCATTTTGGGGACTTTTTCTCATTCGCGACCCTGAAAAAGCGACGTCCGAAGACAAAAGCATATACGAAAATATGTTCGGTATGGTTACTCCTAAGGGACCTGAGGAGTTGCCGCTTTCACGGATGAATATGGCTGGTCTTGGAAAACAAATGCTTCTGGAAATGATGGAAGAGGACAAAACTCCTTCACTAACAGATTTTCTCAATGGTGCGAAGAAAAAAGGCGTTAAATTTTACGCCTGTAAATTATCCGTGGATGTCATGGGCTTTAAAGAAGACGAACTGCTTCCAGAGGTTGAAATCATTACGGCAAAAGAGTACTTAGTCGACGCCCTGGCCTCAGACATGCAACTTTTTATTTAGTTACTTAGTACTTATCCCCAAAGCTTCTTTAGCAAGCCGGTCTACATAATCGTTAAAGCGATTTCCACTGTGACCGGTTACTTTTTTAAATTCGTACAGCCCATGATGCGCACGCATAAATTTTACATATGCCTGTGTAAATTTATTTTTCGCTTGCCAATCCCCTGTGACCCATAAGGAGATGCCGGAATAATCGTGATAGATGCGGATGCGTGCCTCAAGTTTTTTGGCTTTTTCCACAGCATGCTGTACTGCCGCGATTTCTCCTGCGACATTTCGCATTTTTGCGGCTTCCAGGTCATCACCGACCCCGTTACTTTCAAAAACAACCTGGGCATCCTTAATGAAGGCATAGCCATAGGAATACCTGCCATTAGAATAGCTTCCATCTGTATAGACTTCGTAATCAATTGAATCTATCGAATCAGGCAGCTCATTTAAATTTACCTTAAGATCCGCAAAAACCTCTTCCCTACCATTTAGCCACTCTAGAGCTTCGGCTTTCGTTTCGAAGCCTTTAAACACAGCTCCTTTGTAACCCTTAACAGATGCTTGACATTCCGGCCAGTTACTGAAGATTCCCAACTTAGCCCCTTCTTTAACTGCATAATAATTTTTTTTACCCAACGCTTGTCCCCCCTTAACCGTAGGCAATTAATGTTATTCATCAAATAAACCTTGCCATGAATTAAAATCTTCCAATATCAAAATAATAGGTCAAAGCTGAGCAAAACACAAACTAAAAAATAAAGGAGGGCTGCTCTCTTGTCTAAAATAATGAAAACAATGGATGGAAATCAAGCCGCCGCAACCGCCTCATATGCCTTAACTGAAGTAGCCGCTATCTTTCCTATTACCCCTTCAACTCCGATGGCTGAAGGGGTCGACGAATGGTCGGCCCATGGAAAAATGAATTTGTTTGGTCAACCTGTAAAAGTAGCTGAAATGCAGTCTGAAGCTGGTGCCGCAGGTGCATTGCATGGTTCGCTAGCCGCCGGAGCACTCACGACCACCTACACCGCTTCGCAAGGTCTTCTCTTGATGATCCCCAATATGTACAAAATTGCCGGCGAACTGTTGCCTGCAGTCTTTCATGTAAGTGCTCGTGCTGTTGCGGCACATGCCTTGTCCATCTTTGGCGACCACCAAGATGTGATGGCTTGTCGTCAAACAGGCTTTGCCCTGCTTGCCTCCTCTAGTGTTCAGGAAGCTCATGATTTAGCCTACGCTGCCCATCTCAGTACGATTAAATCACAAATTCCTTTTCTGCATTTTTTCGATGGGTTCCGAACCTCCCATGAGATTCAAAAGATCGAACTAATTGATGAACAGGACATTGCCAAACTTGTCGATTGGAAGGGAATTCAGGCCTTTCGTGACCATGCTTTAACCCCGGAACACCCAGTTGCCCGAGGAACTGCCCAAAACCCTGACATCTATTTTCAAGGTCGGGAAGTTGCAAATTCTTTCTATAATGCAGTACCAGATATCGTCGAAAACTATATGCAAGATATTAAACAAATTACAGGTCGAGAGTATCATCCTTTTGTTTATTACGGTTCTCCAGATGCGGAAAACGTTATTGTCGCCATGGGTTCTGTCTGCGAGACGATTGAGGAAACTGTTGATTATCTGCTGACTAAAGGAGAAAAGGTCGGGGTTATTAAAGTTCACCTCTATCGGCCATTTTCGGAAAAATACTTCTTGAACGTTCTCCCCAAAACAGTCAAGAAGATTGCTGTTCTTGATCGCACTAAAGAACCGGGCTCACTTGCTGAACCCTTATGCCTGGATATTGTCGATCTCTTTTACAATAGCGAAACGAAACCCCTCATCATTGGAGGTCGGTACGGACTGGGTTCTAAGGACACTCGCCCTACCCATATCATTGCGGTCTTTGAAAATCTCAAACAAGCTCAGCCTAAGAATAGGTTTACGATTGGTATCACGGATGATGTCACGAACTCCTCTCTTGCCGAAGTTGATCTTGTTGAAACTGCTCCCCAAGGAACCATTGGTTGCAAGTTTTACGGTTTAGGTTCAGATGGGACAGTCGGGGCCAACAAATCTGCTATTAAGATCATCGGCGATAAAACTCCGCTGTATGCTCAAGGTTATTTCTCCTATGACAGTAAAAAATCCGGTGGCACAACCATTTCTCACTTGCGTTTTGGTCAGAAGCCTATAAAATCTACCTACCTAGTGCTTCATGCCGACTACGTTGCCTGCCATAACAAATCATTTATTTATAACTATGATTTGTTAAACGGTCTAAAACCTAATGGGGCATTTGTTCTGAATTGTCCTTGGAAATCCGAGGAGTTAGATAGGGAACTTCCAGCCTCAATGCGACGTTATATTGCCAAAAACAAGATTAATCTCTATATAATTGATGCCGTAAAGATTGCCAGTGAGATTGGTCTCGGTGGAAGGATCAATATGATTATGCAGGCTGCCTTCTTTAAGCTAGCCAATGTCATTCCTGTTAACGATGCCGTAAACTACTTAAAAGAATCCATTGCGAAAACTTACGGGAAAAAAGGCCAGAAAATTGTAGACATGAATATTGCCGCTGTAGATCGTGGCATAGAATCTTTACAAAAGGTATCTATCCCTGAATCTTGGGCTAACGCTGAATCAGAGAAAAACCCTACAGTTGACGAACCAGATTTCATCAAGAACATTCAACGTCCCATGGCCCGTAACGAAGGAGACAATCTTCCTGTCAGTACCTTCGTAGGCATGGAGGACGGCACCTTCCCCGTGGGGACTACTACTTATGAAAAACGCAGAATTGCTGTCATGGTTCCTGAGTGGATAATTGACAAATGTATCCAATGCAACCAGTGTTCCTTAGTCTGTCCACACGCCACTATTCGGCCATTCCTCCTCGATGAAGCGGAGCAGGCTAAAGCGCCGGAGACTTTCCTGACTAAAAAACCGCTCGGCAAAGGATTAGAAGGCTATCACTATCGAATTCAAGTTGATCCATTAGATTGTACAGGATGCGGCAACTGTGCTGATGTCTGTCCTGCGCCAGGAAAAGCTATTGTCATGGGACAGGCTGAACCTCAGATCAATGCCCAAACGGACAACTGGTACTTTGCCACCACTATTACTGAGAAAAAAGGCCTAATGGATCCTAAAAGTGTCAAGGGCAGTCAATTTTTGCAGCCACTGTTCGAATTCAGTGGCGCTTGCCCTGGGTGTGGAGAAACAGCGTATGTTAAGCTCATTACTCAATTATACGGAGATCGCATGATGATCGCCAACGCCACAGGTTGTTCTTCGATTTACGGTGCCAGTGCTCCCTCTGTCCCCTATACCACAAATTCTGCGGGCAAGGGTCCTGCCTGGGCAAATTCGCTGTTTGAAGATAACGCCGAATATGGGTACGGAATGTTCCTTGGCGCTAGACAGGTGCGAGACAACTTGGCAACTCTAATGCAAAAATCGTTAGAGACCTCGATCCCTGATAACCTTAAGCAAGCCTTCCAGGAATGGCTGGCCGGAAAAGATGATGGGGAAGCTTCAAAGACTGCAACGGAAAAAGTGTTGGCCGCTCTGGAAACTGCTCCTGAGTCCTCTAAAGAGCTCGTGCAATCAATTTTGGTTAAAAAAGATCATCTTATCAAGCAGTCACAATGGATGATCGGCGGAGATGGCTGGGCTTATGACATTGGCTACGGAGGATTAGATCATGTCTTGGCTTCTGGTGACGACATCAATATCCTTGTCCTAGACACAGAAGTCTACTCTAACACGGGTGGCCAGTCCTCAAAAGCAACACCAACTGCTGCAGTAGCGAAATTTGCCGCAGCGGGCAAAAAGATCCGCAAGAAAGATTTGGGCATGATGGCGATGAGCTATGGCTATATCTATGTAGCACAGATTGCTCTAGGGGCTAATATGAATCAAGCGCTCAAAGCTATTACAGAAGCTGAAAATTACAAAGGGCCCTCTCTAGTGATTGCCTACTCTCCTTGCATCAATCACGGTATTAAAACCGGTATGGGAACCACAATAGCCGAAGAAAAGAAAGCGGTTGATGCAGGATATTGGCACCTCTACCGCCACAACCCTCTGCTTAAACAAGAAGGAAAGAATCCATTCATTTTGGATTCCAAAGAACCTTCAGGATCGTTCAAGGACTTCATCCTTGGTGAAGGCCGTTACTCTCAGTTAATATCTACTTTCCCAGACATTGCCGATGAACTGTTTAATGAGGCTGAGTACCATGCCAAGGAACGATATCAAACCTACAAACGGCTGACTGAAATGCAGTATTAGGAACCTCAGAAAGCAAATATAACGAGCGGGCGCACGTAGGCGACCCGCTCGTTATATTCCATGATATCTGGTGAGTATAAGTAAACTATAATACTATTTTTGATTTGAGTCGACCCATTCTTTAGCATTCCCCACTTCAACTTCGCTCGGGATTGCAACATTTGATATTTCCTTAGTTCTTTCAATGTTCGCCCAAGCCGCTGTAGTATGCTGTTCGATCGGTCTTAGTTTTTGATGTTCCTGATCATTACTATTGCTCATAAATTGACATCCCTCCTTCCTATTTAGTATGATCAATCCAGAGCGATAACATTCCAATGGGACCTAAATCCTCTGCGAATCAACACCAGAACTGGAAGTTGTCGAACTATATAATCTATTGTTTTACTTTAGTATCCAAACTATTGGTGGTATGGTATATTTAGATCTAGATTTTCCTCAATTTCCTTAAATTCGCTTTCGTTAAAACACAAAGTAAAACAGATCTAACCCAGCAAAAGGCAATTGATCAGATAACGGAAGGAGCTCTTAGCTATGAATCAAGTCGACAACAATATTTCAACACGCGTAAAAACTTCGCCTCGGTACCGCTGGTATATCCTGGCAACCGTTTCGATTGGTACGTTCATGGCAACCTTAGATAGCAGTATCGTCAATGTTGCCCTGCCCACCATTTCTATAAAGTTACAGGCAGATCTTTCAATCTTACAATGGGTCGTAACCGCCTATTTATTAACCATCTCCAGCTTACTTCCTGTTTTTGGGCGTATTGCCGATCTTGTAGGGCGCAAACGCGTTTTCTCAATAGGATTTTTAATTTTTACCCTCGGTTCGATTTTGTGTGGATTAGCTACAAATATTTGGTTTCTCATCGGAATGCGTGTTCTCCAAGCCCTTGGGGCATCGATGCTGATGGCTAACAGTGCCGCACTTATTATTGCTAACTTCCCACCTAAAGAAAGGGGACGAGCCCTAGGCTTAACTGGAACTGTTGTTGCCCTAGGAAGCTTAACTGGCCCAGCTCTTGGTGGAGTTCTCGTCGGCCTCTTAAGCTGGCGCTCCATATTCTATATTAATTTACCAATTGGGATTCTTGGCTATCTTGCCGCTCAAATTATTCTTCCCCATGATAACCCTCAACAAAACAATGAAACATTCGATTTTGTAGGCGCCCTCTTTTTCACCCTCGGTATGATAAGTCTTTTATTTGCCGTCAGCAACGGTCAAGATTGGGGTTGGCAAACCTCTCCAATCCTTTTTGGGTTAGTTATCGGAACTATTCTTTTAGGACTCTTTTTCTATACTGAACTGCGGGTGAAAAATCCGATGATTCATCTTTCCTTGTTTCGAATCCGCCCCTTTTTCATTGGGAATATTACCGGCTTTCTCTCTTTCGTGGCTATGTATGCGAATACCATGCTCATGCCTTTCTATCTACAACATGTTTTGAATTATAGCCCAACCCAAGTGGGATTGCTAATGACTGCCTTTCCCCTGATGATGGCGGTAACCGCTCCGATCAGTGGGCATGCTTCTGACCGTATAGGCCCAATCATCTTAACTACTAGTGGATTGCTTGTTACCGCAGTAGGCTTTTTATATCTTTCAACAATGACAGCTGCCTCGTTGTACTGGCAAATCATCCCGGGTCTTCTGCTTATGGGTTTAGGAGCCGGTCTTTTTCAATCTCCTAATAATAGTAGCGTTATGAGTTCCGTTCCGCCTAACAAATTAGGCGTTGCCGGTGGGATTAACGCCCTTGTCCGAAACGTTGGCATGGTGATCGGTATTGCTTACTCAGTTTCATTGTTTGAAAACCGTGAAGCAAACTTCCTTGCGGGTGTAACTATCCCAACAGCTGTTCAACAAGCTACTGCTTTTGTAGGCGCTTACCGTATTGTTATGTTGACCTCGATGGGTATTGCCATTATAGCTGCTTTGATTTCTCTCAATCGAAAAGGTTACACGCGATCTGAAACATAGAGATACACAATTGTAAGGAGATAGGTCTATGAAATTCAGCTAAAATATATTAATATAACCATTAACTGGATCTATAAACTAATTACCCTAGCTAAGATTTAATGGGAGGTGATCGTAATGGCTAAATGCGAAAAATGTGGTGCTGAAGTTCCACAAGAGGAGCTCTCTGAAGTTCAAGGTCTAAAGATATGCGAGGATTGTGAGATTAAGAGTGTCAAGCCTCCGGAGTTAAAAATTAATTTGTAATTTATAGACACTACTGAGGCACTAATGCTTGACTAAGAAACTGTATATTCTAAGGATTGAGGATATCCCCTAAGGACGATTACCAGATCGTTCCACCTTTTTAAAGTGAACCTAGCTTTTCTGTTGATTAAATACAATAGGCTATAACCTTTTCCTGAAGAAAGAAAGTGTTATTACATCAAGAGGCCAGTAACCTTACCGAAAATAAGGCTACTGGCTTCTTCTTTTAAATCAAGTAAGTTACTCAAGGTTTGATCTCGGTTTACCCAGGTAAACGTTTCGCAGCCAAAACGGTTGCCGGAGAATCCTCAGTCCAAGGTTCTCTGTCAAAGTTTCCCCACAGACCTGATACTTCCCAACCAGTTTCAAATAAAGCATTTTTTAGGCTATCGCATTTTATCGGGAACAAAACATTGACCCCAGAGATAGTCTCTTTCGAGTTCGGAATCTCTATTTCCATCACAAAATCCAATTTTCCATCCGAGCGATGCGTGTAAAATCGGTGAAAGATTAAGTGTGCTGTCTTGATTATCGGTAACTCCTTAATTTGCTTAGCCAATATACGATCGTAGTTGACGATTTGTAATAATAAATGGGTTCCCTTTTCTCGAAATTGAGTTAAAACTTGTTTTAGCTCAATTTCCCCGGACACATGAGCTAACGTATTTCCTATGCAAACGATTCCATCAAAGTGTTGCTCTATACTCTTAAGATCCCGCATATCTGCTAAGGAAAACCTAGCGGTGCTTCCAGTCTCGTGAGCTTTTTTTCTAGAGTTCTCAATCATCTCTGCACTTAAATCCACGCCGAGCACGTGTATGCCGGTTTTACTTAATTCCAAAGCAAATGTTCCTGTACCACATCCGATATCCAAGACTGATGTCAGTGATTCCTGCCTCAGATAATCATGTAAGAAATTCTTTTGTGCTTCCTTTAACGGAAAGATCTCATCATAGTATTCAGATAAAGCACGGTAAAAATCCACTCTAATTATCCTCTCCTCATCGTTTACAGGGTCAACCGGACTGTATGGACTTGACCATCATCCTTTAATGAAATGACAGGTTCTTGTAATACTTCTTCATCCACAGTGATCCGCTCGCACCCGCTCATTCTACCCTTAGGATTCTCGACGATAATCTCATAATGAGCCGTTTGATACTGATAAGTTAAGCGATAGCCCGGCCAGCGGCCTGGAATACTAGGATTTAAAACTAATTTGTCCCCTTGGCGTCTAAAACCTAAAATCCCCTCTAGCCCTGCCTGATACATCCACCCGGATGCTCCAGTATACCATGTCCATCCTCCCCTGCCTACATGTGGATGGATGGCGTAAACATCTGCAGCCATAACATACGGTTCGACTTTGTAGCGATTCACCTCATGTTCTGTACGGGCGTGATGGATGGGGCTTAACATTTGAAATAGTTCTGCAGCCTTATCACCTTCTCCTAAACTGGTGTAAGCCAGTATCGCCCAAGTTGCTGCGTGTGTATACTGTCCGCCATTTTCACGGACCCCTGGGACATACCCTTGAATGTAACCAGGATCGGGCAAAAATTTGTCAAAGGGTGGCGTAAGTAAGAGAAGGACACCGTCTTCTTTTCGCCACAAGTAGTGTTCTAAGGCCAGCATCGCATCCTTGGCCCGAGATGATTTGCCTGCTCCAGATAGAACCGACCAAGACTGGGCGATAGCATCGATTTGACATTCTGCATTTTGAGAAGATCCTAAAGGAGTCCCGTCATCAAAATAAGCCCGCCGATACCATCCGCCATCCCAACCATGCAGTTCGATATTTTTTTGGAGTTCTTCGGCAATCAAACGATAGCGGGCTCCTCTTTCAAGATCCTGGCGTTCATCACATAGAGCAGCAAAACGAGTCAAAGTTAGATACAAAAACCATCCTAGCCACACACTTTCCCCTTTTCCTTTGGGGCCAATTCGACTAAATCCGTCATTCCAGTCTCCAGACCCGATTAGAGGTAATCCATGTTCGCCAAAACGCAGCCCTCGTTCGAGGGCACGAACACAATGCTCATATACACTTCCCTGTTGGTTGGAAATTGATGGAATCGAATATCGTTCATCTTCATCGTCTTTCAGGGGCTGATCCTCAAGATAAACATTCGTTTCATCTAAAATATCCTTATCTCCTGTGCGCTCAATATAATAGGTGGTAACAAAAGGTAACCAGAGCAAATCATCTGAGAATTTTGTCCGTATTCCTTTTCCTTTTCCGGCGTGCCACCAATGCTGCACATCCCCTTCTAAGAACTGATGACCACAATGAAGAATAATTTGTGCACGGGTAGCCTCCGGAGTCGTATAGACAAGAGCCATCACATCCTGTAATTGATCTCTAAAGCCATAGGCTCCCCCAGACTGGTAAAACGCTGAACGAGCCCATACGCGGCAGACAACGGTCTGATAGAGAAGCCAGCGGTTTAAAAGGAGATTCATGGACGGGTCAGGTGTGTCAACCTGAACAGTTCCCAGAACCTTATCCCAATACTTCTTGACTTCTTCAAACGCTTCAGCGATCTTCTCAGGCTGCTTATACGCTGATATGATTTTCTCCGCCTCTTGGCGGTTTTCTGTTTCACCCAGTAAGAAAGTTAGGACTTTAGTCTCACCAGGAGCCACGGAGAACATGAGCTGCAGAACAGAACAAGGATCAAGCCCTGCTCCAACAGTGTCTGAGAATTGTTCTAGCTTTAACCCTATAGGATCTTCCAAACTCCCGTTACGCCCGATAAACTCGGAGCGATCCCCGGTATAACTTTTCACTTCCGCGCCAAAGACAGTTAAAAACCCTATCCGTCCAACAAACTCTTCTTGATATGTGTTGCGAGTAAAAAAGATGTTACGTTCTCCATCATATTCTGTTACCAGATACGGAGCAGTCTGTTGGCGAGCTACGCCCATCACCCATTCTACATAATAGACGGTACTTAAGCGTAAGTTTTGATCCGTCGTGTTCGAAAGAACTAATTCAATGACCTTCACCGGCTCTTGAACAGGGACAAAGAGGCGCATGGTTTGCTTAAGTCCGTGACTGTGATGCTCAAAGATTGAATACCCTTGGCCATGTCGAATTGTATAGGAACCCTTTTCGCGTTTAGGATTACTACTCACAGACCAAGCTTCCCCAGTCTCTTCGTCACGTAAGTATAAGGCTTCCCCCGTCGGATCCAGAATTTGATCATTTGACCAAGGAGTGAGTTTGTACTCCCTACTGTTGAGCGACCATGTGTAGCCAGCCCCTGATTCAGATACTTGAAAACCAAACTTTGGATTGGCGATGACATTGATCCAGGGTAGTGGAGTGTTCATCCCCTCCTTCAGTTCGATAACATACTCTTGACCGTCTTCGCTAAACCCACCGTATCCATTAGCAAACTGCAGTTGAACAGTTGATTCTCCGCTTACTTCTTCACGATACTCAGTTTTTCTCTGCTGGATAATTTGGAGTGGCTGATCTGAGGTAACTGTCTCCTCTCGCTCTCCATCCGCAAAAATTGCTTTTCCTTTTTTGCGGAATTGAACAGAACAAGATCCTCCATCACCACTAAAAATCATCCGAGCTACAGCACAGAGAAGCGTCACATCGTCGGGATGAACATGGTCTTTTTGCAGCAGAAAAACTCCGCCCGGCTGATTTAATAGATCCCGAGCATGCCCCATCGAAATTAAGTCACGGAGATTTTCCTGGAAGGCCTGAACATATCCGCTCTCATCTTCATTGAGAATGACAAGATCAGCAAACAGTCCTTTAAGCCTCCAGTATTCATGGATGGTTAAGAGTCGTCGCACCAAATCCGAATTTTCAGCTTCCTTCACTCGCACAAGAATGATGGGCAGATCTCCCGATATAGCATAGGGCCACAGAGAAGACTGCCCTTTGCGATTCTGCTCAATGAATTCCGCTGCATCTCTACGACAGGGGCTCAGATAAAGCAAATGACCACCGAGACTCAAACCCTCATTGGCCTGTGCCGCTGTCAAATTCAGATGACGAAGCTCCATTTTACTATGTGTCCATGCCAATTCAAACGCCCTATTCACAGCGAGTGGATCTCGGTATTTTTCGGCAATACGGATTATCTCCTCTCGATTTTCCGCATAGCCAACGGAGAAGGAGACTCGAACTGTTTGTCCAGGAGCAATCTTAACTCGTTGACGTAAGCTCATCACTGGATCCAACACCGCTCCAACAGAATTCGATAAAGGGTGATTCGCATCCAACGCTTGAGGCTTAGCCAGGCTTCTCCCCCGTCCTATAAAACGCGCTCGATCTGTCTCATATTGAAGAGAACCCACTTTCTCTCCCTCCGTGGCCACTGTGTGCATAAGCCATAATCGAGTCTGATTTTCGCTACGTGGTCTCCGAGAGGCTAACAACGCTTCATGCGCAAATTCGGTTTGAATAAAAAGATTGCCAAACGCCGGATGGGCTAAATCTTCACTTGGCCTAGACAAGACCACCTCAAAATAACTCGTTACTTCCACAGTTCGGTAATGCTTACTGTGATTGGTCAAAGAAATACGACGCATCTCTGCTTGGTCTTCAGGGGATACGACCACTTCAGTACGGGTTGTGATGTTACCATCCTTTCTGAAGAACTCAACCCGATCTGGTGCATAGGTCACCTTATAATCCTCACCAGAGTTCTGACAAGGTTGATGGGTTGCCGACCATACGTCACCAGAATTTAAGTTTTGAATATAGAAATACATGCCCCATTCATCTCGTGTTACATCTTCTCGCCAACGCGAGAGGCTAATCTCCTTAAAACGACTGAACCCCGCCCCAGCATTCGTCATCATGACCGAATATTGTCCATTGGAAATACAGTGGGTGACAGGAATAGGACTTTTTGCAGTGCCTAGAGAAATAGACTGGTTTTTTTCCGGATCAACGCCCTTAACCTGACGTTCTGTTACAACATGCTCACCAACTAGTTGCGGTATTGCCGCGCTGGATTCAGGTATGCGTTCTTGGAGCAGAAGCTCCGCAGCTTGAATTAAGGCTTCATTGTGCAAACGCTGCTGCATCCGATTTTCATATAACACATTACCCAGCGCTAAAAAACTCATGCCTTGATGATGGGCCATAAAACTCTGGATCAGCATAAAAGGACGCCCGACCGGTATGCGTTCACTGGTGAAATCGGCCGCTTCGTACAACCCATAACGCCCTCCGAACCCCCTTTGTTCCATCAGCGTAAGATTTAATAGGGCCTCATGTGGAGCAACCATTAAGGCTAAAAAACTTGCATAGGGCGCGACCACAAGATCTTGAATCAACCCACGTTTAAGACCAAGTCCAGGAACCCCGAAGGCCTTATACTGATAATTGAGCTGAGGATCAAAAGCATAAAATCCTGACTCAGATATACCCCATGGCACTCCCAGTTCCTGACCGTACTTCCTTTGTACCTCGACAACGGAACGATACGTTTCATCGAGAAGAGTACGCTCATAATTCCGCATAACCAGGAGCGGCATTAGAAATTCAAACATCGTTCCACTCCAGGAAACTAAACTACGTTTTCCTTTAGCTAGTGTCAAAGAGCGTCCTAGTTTGAACCAGTGACTATGGGGCACATCCCCTTTGGCAATGGCGATAAAACTGGCCTGTCGGGCCTCTGAAGCCAACAAGTCATAATAGGACTTATCAAGCATACTCTCTCCAACACGATAGCCAATCGAAAAGAGTTGACGCGTTTCGTCAAACAGAGGGTGAAAATCCGTCGCCATAGCCATCGTCTCAAGTCGCTGCTGAAGTTCCTCTGACCGCTGAATATAATCCTGAATCTTCGTAAGTGCCGACTGGAGCATCTCCTTGATCTCAGTTGGAAAACTTCCTTCTTTCAGTCCATTGGTATAGCACTTAGCGAGTTCCGCCAAACTAGCTGTTTGAAAAACCTCCACGTTGAGGAGTGTCTGTATTTCCAAATGTTTAGGATCAACGACCCATGGATAAATCTCTTCCGTCTCCTGACGAAAGGCTTGGATCATCGTATCGAGACGGCGTGCCCAATATATCCCCTCTTTGCTTAATTCTTGTTCTAAAATTGGCGTTGGCCAGAGGGCTAATAGCTTCAGCCAATTCTGTAGATTCCATGCCCCTTCTGAACTCAGAACATCATCAAGTGCCTGCCCGAATTCGTTAAGCTCCTTATAAGTATCCTTGCCAACCGCCTCGATCAATAAATCATACGTATCCTTAAGGCCTAGTGCATATTGCTGATCAAACAAAGGTTTTTCTCGTATCGTTTCATCGAGTCCGGATTTTAAGGTCAATAGATAGAGCACAAAATTACCACTGTCAACGGTCGACACATAACGCGGCTCTAAGGGCTCAAGACTCTGAGTATCGTACCAATTATAAAGATGCCCTTTCCAGTGTCCTAAAACCTCAAGTGTTTGGAGCGTGTGTTCAATTCGCTCATACACATTCCTTAACGTTAAATACCCAAAATCCCTTGCTGACAAATTCGCTAGTAAGGCTAATCCTATGTTTGTCGGAGATGTCCGATGAGCAACGCCGTTCGGTGGTTCGATTTGAACGTTATCAGGAGGAAGCCAATGTTCCTCAAGACAGACAAATTCCTCAAAAAAGGCCCATATTTTTCGAGCATAACGCCGTAAGGCAAGCTGTTCCGAAAACGATAGTATTTCCTTTTTATGCAGATTAGGCAAACTCACGTGGAAAGAAACCCAAATTGAAGCTACCCAGGCAAAGGCCAACGGGGCAAATCGCCCTACCTTACTCGGAAACGAAAAGCCAATAGTCAAAACCGCTAAAAAAATGAATAGAACTACTGGCCACATCGCGCTAAACATTGATTTGAAGCTGACGTCTAAGCGTTTCTCTGTATCGGCAGCGGTTTCCCATTCCAGCAGGTGTCGGTGTGAAACAAACTGTCGATAGATGCTTCGGATGATCGCATCAAGCATTATGAAAGTTTGATAAGGAAGAAATACAAACTGAAGTGCAAACTGAGTTAGTAGCGTCAGGAGATCTTGACCGACGTTGCCTCGTTCTGTTCCTTCAGTAAACAGCCTACAGAGCATGTATAAGACCATTGGCAAGATAAAACTCAAGGCAATCATACCAACCCATACCCAGGGTTCTCCTGAAAGGACTGTAAACGCAAGAATCAGAAGTAATAACTGAGCAGGAGCCTCTAAGCTTCTCCTCAAATTATCAAAGATCTTCCAGCGCGAAACAAATGGGATAGGCTTAAATAGCCAAGGCAACAGCTGCCAATCTCCTCTCACCCAGCGGTGTTGTCGGCGCATATAAGCGAGGTAGTTGGCAGGATAACCATCGACCAACTCGACGTCCGTCACGAGTCCTGCTCTGGCATATAATCCCTCGATCAAATCATGACTAAGAATGGTATTTTCCGGAAATGCCTTATGAGTTACTTTATGGAATATATCAACATCATAAATGCCCTTACCTGTGAAAATCCCTTCTCCAAATAAATCTTGATAGACATCGGATACCGCCGTGGTATACGGATCAACTCCAACTCGACCAGAAAAAATACTTGCAAATTTAGAGGCTCCTGCACTCAGAATAGAAACTCCCACTCGCGGTTGAAGTATCCCATAACCTTGCACCACTCTTCTTCCATCCTCACTCAAACGCGGAGCGTGTAGGGGGTGAGCGAGAGTTCCAATCAGCTTCTTAGCCGTCCCCTGTGGCAACTGGGTGTCGGCATCAAGTGTAATTACATAACGAAAGGTTGGCAGGATCGATAAATCACCAATCTGAACATCATAACTAGTTGCCCCATCTTGGCGTAAAAGGCAATTAAACTCTTCAAGCTTGCCACGTTTTCTCTCCCATCCCATCCAAACCCCTTCAGATGGATTAAAGATTCGTTTTCGATGAAAGAAGTAAAACCTATCTTGACCGTACTTCTGGTTTAGACTACCAATGGCTGCGCTGGCCACCGCAATAACTTCCTCGTCGCCTTGAACTATTTCCGACGATGCATCTGCAAAATCACCTAGGAGAGCAAAATGCAAATTCGCATCTCGATTGGCCAGATAATAAACCTCTATTTCAGCAATCAGTTCTCTAACCCGGTCAACACTCGTTAAGAGTGTCGGCACTGCAACCATTGTCCGTAATTCTTCAGGAATTCCTTTTCTCAACTCTAATTTTGGTAGGAAAGTAGGGCTGAAAAGTTTCGAAGCTACCCAATTCACTAACGGAATGATTAGACTACTCGCCCAAATCAAAAGACCAATAAACAAAGCAACGTAAGTCAGAAAAAGTGGCCTCACTGGCCGCGCGTGCAATAAAACCCAAGAACATAGAATTCCTGTGCCAATTAGCAAGCTGCCGAAGTAATACAATACTGGTTTATGCCAAATCGCACGCCGAATTTTGTTTCCCAAGTTCCGGGATTCCCTAAAGTCTTGTTCCAACTCCTGTTCAAGTGCACTTCGTCCTGCTCCAATTAAATCATAACCGACATGCGACGATAACGGATCTCCTTGTTCATAGGCCGTTTCTGCTCTGGCTAACACCTTCCGAGCTACAACCAGCTCCGAGATTTTAAAGCTCCTAGCAATCTTTTCTACCTGATGACGATAAGCATCTCGAGACTCAAAGTCCATATTGCTATAAACCCCACGGGGGTCCTTCGTGAAGACGTTTTCCACTAAACTTACTTCCTCGAAAAAACGAGGCCAATCTTCGGCAGTGATAAAATGAATGCTCAAAATAGCATGGCCCATAGATACTTGATACATAGTCTGACGTTGTCGTTCAAGCTTGGCAAGTTCTTCAATTGTTGTGTCTTGTTTGGCGACGACTCGGTCGACCCAGTGTAAAAGTGGTGCAACATCTCCACCCAGATCCCTCAGACGTTTAAGCAGCTGCTCGGCATAGGCTGATGAGTATTCTTCTTGCGGGCTAAGAGTTTTTAATATTTCTTCCCACTCTTCTGGCCCATGCTCTGATTCCAATAAGGGCAACACCCAGCGATCAGCCGCTTCTCTTTCAGCTTGGGTAAAAAGAATTTGTTCAGCTAACCTTCGGATATTTTCCAAGAGGACAATACGCAACATAATGGGAATTGCCCATAGTTCACCACTCGACAAGGGCACTTGCACCTGATAAGCGTTGATAAACGCTTTGAGCGTGTCACTTTGCAATTGACTATCTGTGTGTTCGATAAGCTCAACTAATAACCCGTAAACTCGCGGGTATCCTTGAAAATCGCCACTGGCATTACGTGGCAGTTTACGCTCAAATCTTTCAGGGAGGCTTCTTTGAATCTCCTCCCTTAAGTCTTTTAAACTATAAAAATTGTCTAATAACCATTCC
The DNA here is from genome assembly GCF_000224515.1 of Desulfosporosinus sp. OT. Lineage (GTDB taxonomy): Bacteria > Bacillota > Desulfitobacteriia > Desulfitobacteriales > Desulfitobacteriaceae > Desulfosporosinus. The sequence goes on from NZ_AGAF01000178.1 coordinate 35,339, forward strand.
GTTGCTGGAACAACATCCTGTGTCCTCGCAGAGTATTCCGTGATTTCACGATATGCCTGTGTTAGAAACTTCATATTTTGCTTAACCCTAGGTAACAAGGTTCGTTTTGGATGGCTAGTTTCCTGATGGGCATAAAATTGAGCAATCTCTTGGGCATGATTAAGCAAGTCTTCTCGGTTTAAGACAATATCTTTATATGGTTTAGCTTTCGTAATTGACCGTGTAAAAAACTTCATTCTTCGTCTCCATCTATTTTTTTACATCCATTTATGCATTATTCCCATTCTCTCCCACTTCATTCATCATAAAGAAACACCCTAGCCAATAATCGAGGCTCGATGCAACGATGTTCGAGGCTAGAAAGAAAAACCACGAAAAAAAACACTCTGACCAATAATCATGGTTAGAGTGTTTTCTTTAAGGTTCGAAGGTTAACTATCGCGCTTCGCTATCATCCAAAACGTTCATTAAATTCCTCTATGGTTAAGAGCACGTGCCGCGGCTTACTTCCTTCATACGCTCCAACGACCCCATTTTCTTCGAGCATATCCATAAGACGAGCCGCTCTCGCATAACCTAGTTTTAACCTGCGTTGGAGGAAAGATACTGACGCCATATTTGTCCTGATAATAAGCTGACCTGCGTCAATAAACAAGGCGTCATCCGGTCCATTGCCCTCTTCGTTTTTGAGGGCAGTTTCAGCGAAAAGCCGCTCTGGATCAAGATAATCGGGTCTGCCTAATCCTTTCCAATGCATAATTATCCGTTGCACTTCGTCATCCGTAACCAAACAACCTTGGACACGCAGGGCTTTATTCACGCCCAGTGGGGAGTAAAGCATGTCTCCTCGCCCGAGAAGTTTTTCTGCACCCGTTGCATCAAGGATAGTACGAGAATCGATCTGAGACGAAACAGCAAAGGAAATACGGCTGGGTATATTGGCCTTAATTACCCCGGTAATGACATCAACCGATGGCCGTTGGGTCGCAATCACCAAATGAATTCCAGCAGCTCGAGCCATTTGTGCTAAGCGGCAGATAGCTTCTTCAACCTCTCCAGCTGCAACCATCATCAGATCGGCCAACTCATCAATGATTACCACAATTAACGGTAAGGTAGGTTTACAATTAACCGTGTCGCCGGCTTTCATTTTGTTATAGCGTTCGACATCACGAACACCTGCTGCTGCAAAGAGTTCATACCGATTTTCCATTTCTTTGACAATCCATTTTAAAGCACTGGCTGCTTTCTTCGGGTCGACCACGACCGGCGCCAAAAGATGCGGTATGCCGTTATACTGACTGAGTTCTACCATTTTGGGATCCACAAGCAGGAATTTTACTTCATCAGGGGTTGCATTGAAGAGAATAGAATTGATGATCGTCGTAATACAGACACTTTTTCCCGACCCAGTAGCCCCTGCCACAAGGAGATGGGGCATTTTGATTAGATCCGCAATAATGGGTTGGTCCGCAATGTCTTTCCCTAAGCCAATTTTTAATTTTGATGGGTATTGTCCAAAACTAGTTGTCTCGAGCACTTCTCTAAATGGTACTGAACGCGGCTGCTTATTCGGAACCTCAATTCCGATCGCCGCTTTTCCGGGGATTGGAGCTTCAATGCGCACATCCCGAGCAGCAAGCCCTAGAGCGATATCATCCGCTAGATTAACAATCTTACTAATTTTGACGCCTGGTGCTGGGGCTAGCTCGTAACGGGTAATCACAGGACCTCTTGCTACACGAATAACTTTGGCCTTCACTCCAAAATCCAGAAGAACTTTTTCCAGCTGGATCGGCGTATCTGGATCCTGTACAATTACACGTTGTACGACAGGATCCAGTAGATTGAAATCAGGTGGTTTCCAATCTTCGTCATTTTCGGCAGTACTGGCAACTTGCTGGCTCTGCCCATCTGCCAAGCAATTTTCAACGTGACTTACAACCTGAGGTTTTCCCTCCCCCTCGTATTGATCTTTCACCTGATTAACTAATTGGGCCACTTGCCCCGCATAGTTAGGTTTTAACTCTGCAGCGGCGGCCGCAGGAGCTTCAAACTCAAGCATTTCTGGAGAGGTATTCTCCGTTTCCACCAGCTCATCTTCCAAATCGAATTCAAAGGTAGGTTCATTGACCAATTCCTCTTCGGAATTTGTCTCAGATACTACTTCAAGGCTAACTCCCGATCTACTTTCAGTCTTAATCTCTGCCATGATCTCTTGAATCAAGATTGATTTTATCTTTTCTTCAAACCCAGTCTTTGAAACAGCACTCTCAAAAACCTGCGCTAGCTTTTCTGCCTCATCAATCGTTCTACTGCTTTCCTTCAAAGTTGCCACGAAATCAAGTGTTTTCTGATCAAGGGGATTACCATCTGTCTTAAATTGAGCTAAGTACTCTTGTTGATCCGTCTGAGACTTAAAAACTGAAGAGAATCGTGCTGCTTTCGTAGTATGTATGCCCGGTATTTCCGTTGGCTTCAAGTTATCCTGCCGAGGAATCGCCTGTTCTGAGCGCTCTTCTTGGTCTACTTCTTCGAAATATTTGTTAAGCCCTTGTAAACTTGTCATTTTGGACATTCTCTTTGGAAATACTGACTCTCCTGTCCCAAAATAAGAAGGAAAATCTCTCCCTATTTCTCTCAACTCTTCAGCCTTCTGAAGATCGGAATCCTTCATATCCACCCATTCCGGCGAGGCAAAATATTGATTAAACCCCTTCAAACTAACAAGTTTCCCGGCAGGAAGAGAGATACCTTTAGAATCAATATCCGGTGTGAAATCTGACTTTTGCGATTGCGAGGAGCTTTGCTGAGCGGACTGCGTTTTTCTACGTTTTCTTGGTCTGGGTACCTTAGCGCTTGATCGTGTGGATGGTGTTTCTGATTTCACAAACATAAAAGACATTAAAATTGATGAATAAATCCAGAGTAAAATTGCCGCTACAAAACATAAGAAGGGCCCTGCCCAGGCCAGACTTCCCATAGTCACCTTAAACAGGAAATAAAAAGGTTTTCCCATGGAAAATCCAAAAGCACCGAGTTGCCCAGTTAAGGAGAGCAACATTAAAAAAACACTAACTAATTTAAGCCAAAAAGAATTTGAATCGTTTTCTCTTTTCGACACACATTTTCACCTCCACACTTCTTATCCATTATGGTAGATGAGCTAGGAGAATGTCAAAAGATTTTTTTAAATCATTGTGAATTTTAGTAACTTAACAGTACACCTTCTTGATTAGGCAAAGGATGAAAGATTTCCTGGAATATTTCTCCATCTTCATTCAAGAAGACGTTACCAGAATAAATAAAATCGCCTTTAGCCCAATACCGCAAGTCTAAAAATTCAACGATGCATTCATCAGCTTCGGAAAAATGTGCAATGACATGATAATAAGGAGTGAATTGACTAAATATCTCAGCTAAGTTCCCTTCGAGAGCATTGGCCACAGAAGGGTTATTTCCATCAAATTTAGGCAAAACACGACAGATTGACGGAGTTTGATTTCGTATAATACCAAATCGTACAAAGTCACCTTGAAAAAGAATAAAATTCCAGGTAAAGGGATGATACATTGCGGGGAGCACTTTAATTTGTTCTCCTTCTTTCAGCTGATAGATCTTTGTCAAACGATCATGTGTTTTCATTCGTCCCAAGTGACGATATCCTAAATATAGCGCACTAATCGTCAAAGCAGCGAGTGAAGAGGTTTTCGCTAAATCAGGCGCTTTAAGTGAAATCAGAAAAGATATAAAGAAAGAGCTTAAAACGACTGGGTCAGTAAGCATAATCATATCTACCGTAATTTTCTTGCGCGAAAAAGGCCATAAAAGCTCAGCACCATAGGAATTTAGTAAGTCCATCATTCCATGAGACATTGTTCCAACCAGAGTCCAAAAGAAAACATTGGTCCACGGCGTTGTTGGAAAAGCGAAATACAGTCCTGTACCAAGCCCCAGAGCCATACCCGTTAACGCAATCAAAGAATGGCTAGCTCCACGGTGTTTTAATAAATAATTTAAGCGACCTTTTACGTGAGCTATGATATCCAAATCAGGGAGCATTGCACCTAATGTGCAACCTAAAAATACAGGATCATTCAGCTGCATAGAGTGACCCGAAAGGGTACTCAAGGCGATTCCAATCAAACCGTGCGTTATTGGATCCATTTTTTGCTTACCTCCATCATTTAAAGAAAACAAAGCATTCGTCAAACACTTAAATTATATCATAAAGCCATAAATAGAAACCAATTACTTTTCATTCCTCGTTTTCCATTATTTCTATTGCCAAATAACTTCTTAGATTGTATTAGGCAATTCCAATAGCACGTTGTTACGATGACACGAAGAGAGAAGCTGCATTAGCTAATACAGCTTCTCTCATTTTATTTTTCCATTTTTCAAAGATTTAACCTTTACTGGAATGTGCTGCAACTTTTATGGAATTATTAACGCCGTGAATTTCCGGGATATATTGGACCATTTGCTCAGCAAACTCTCGATGTTCTTCAGAATACACTTCACCCGTCAGAAATGCAATACCATCTTGAACAAAAGCACGAATTTGTCCGGAATTTAAACGGTGTTGGCCAAGTTTAGCGACTAACTGTTCCGTTAACCACAAATCATCTCCTTGTGAGCGATGACGGGTAAAGATTTCGCTGACCACCGCTTTTACACCCGGTACCTGATAGGCTGTTTCAACAGCCCACTCCATTACTTCTTGTGTATTAACCAGTCCAGTTAAGGTAACCAGCCCATTCCGAGCCTCTGTTTTGATTTCATGAGCATCTACCCACGGAGATGCAACCAACGCATTCTCAACACGATTGACCAAAGTCGCGTCATCCACAGCCTTTTCTAAAAATTGTATTTCACTCCGAATTTCTTTTACTCCACGAACTTGAGAAGCTAAACGTTTGGCCAGCCGTTCTGTACTTTGGGTCTCAACATGCCCAAGCAGGGTCGCAATTCCTCGGCTCACTCGACAACCCAAGGTTGTGATGTCTTTATAATTCGAGCCTTGAAAACGTTCAATAATACCTTGTTCAACATCTTTATCCTTGATATTTCCATCATTGGCAACAGTTAAAGAATTATCCAATTCTCGAACTCCATCAATTCGACCCACCCGACTACCGAAAAACTCCTTTTCCACAAGGCTGTCAACGGTCCCCCAAAGTGTTGCTCGATCCCCCTTGACCTCCACATGAAGTCCTTGGCCACTTTCCCCGAAATGTGTATGAATAAGTTTTTTGATATCCTTAAGGACTGCTTGTTCGGAGCGTGAATTATGCATAAATCTACCTCCACAATGAAACTGTTGTTTTATCTCACTTGGAGGATATTTTATCCTAAGATTTGCTTTTTTATTAGCGCAATTTAGTTCAATTATTTAAGCTTGCAAACTTGTTATGTTAGCAGCTACCTCTTCTAAACGATGCAATTGTTCTCTCAAACCTAATACAATGAGAAGATCCCCTGACATGATTTCTTCCTGAGCGCTAGGATTATTTATAACCTCGCTATTCCGTAAGATTGCCAGAACCATTGCACCCGTTTGCTGTTTAATACCACTAGATGACAAGGTCTGCCCAACCAGGCAAGAGCCTTGATCCACTCTCAGCTCTTCCATTTGCATCTCTATATTGTGACCATGAATCACGGTCTCAATAAACTCCACACTTTTAGGTTTTAGAATAGCCATCGCCATACGCCACCCTCCTATAGTGGCTGTCGAAATCACTTTGTCCGCTCCGGCACGCAATAGTTTTTTCTCAGACTCTAACTTATCCATCCGAGCAACCACATTAATACCGGGATTTAGCCCTTTAGCTGTTAAGGTTACAAAGACATTTAATGAGTCCTCAGGTAACGCTGTGATAAGTCCCTTTGCCTTGTCAATACCTGCCCTTTTTAGGGATTCATCTTGTGTTGCGTCGCTATGGATAACTAAAAACCCTTCTTCAATTAGATCATTTACGAGATCTTCCTGTTGTTCAATAACAATACATGAAGCCCCCTCTTTTTGAAGGCTGTACAGAACGTGTCTGCCCACGCGACCTCCACCGCAGACAATGATATGACCTTGAAATTTTTCAATTTTCTTCTTCATCTTTCTTCTCCAATACGCACCGGCCAACTGACCTTCAACCAGAAAGGCCGTTATGATTCCAGTTAGATTGACCATCGCCCCTACGCCACCCACCATCAGGAAGACAAGGAAAATATGCCCGGCATCAGATTTTACTTCAACATCCCCATAGCCCACCGTTGTGATTGTTTCCAGAGTAAAATAAATGGCTGTAGCTAAACTGACGTGTTCCGTTAATATTAAGCCGACTGTGCCAATAATTAGGGTTACCAATAAGGCTAAAAAAGCGAGCCTCATACGTTTATCCAATAATTCAATCCTCTCTTTCAGGTTGCACGTTAACCATGAACAAAAATCTTATATTAAGAACATACTTTATGAATTGCCTTTTTTAAGTTACCTCTAAAAACTTGATAAACATCACGAATATCACGGATGGTTACAAAAGCATTTACGTCTATTTCATCAACTGATTTCAGTTTAGCAATTTCCAAGCGGGTGATTGCCGAATAAAAGACACCCATTGCCAGAGTATCCTCCCGTACCCTCAAGGAACGTAACCCCTCGACCTAGGCGAGCCATAAAGACTTCTGCAATTTCTTCTATTTTATCGGATACTATCATTATGACCTTAGACTCATCCAAGCCTTGAATTGTCAAGTGAATTATTTTAAAGGCATAATATGGCTAGGAGTGAGTACATTGCTCTGATATTAAAAAACATTTCAATTTCGCCAACAGAGAAACCGGTTTGTTTAGATACAACTATGGAGGTCTCTCTTTTAGGAAGGTTGTACGTAATTAAAGGTATTCTATAGTGTTAAGTAGGTCTGTAACTTAAGAACACCTTCAATTGGAACATCCATCTGACCAAGTTGTATCTGCCCAAAAGGCCCATGATAATCACTACCACCTGTTGCTAAGATAGCAAATTTATCTGCGATCTCGGCATAGTACGGAATAAGCGTATTTTGTCTTTCCCAATAACCATAATACACTTCAAGCCCAATAGGTCGATAAGCCAAAAGCGAAAAAATTATCTTTGGATCGAACAAAAGTCCGGGATGGGCTACCACTGGAAGCCCACCACAAGCAAAAATAAGGTCAACTGCATCTTCGAACGCATGCTTTTGATAGGGTAAATAGGCGACTCCCCCTGGCCGAAAATATTGTGCTATCTCACGCCAGTTTGGCTGACTGTGACTGCTCTCTTGATGGTATATGGCCCTCATAATATGTCCCTTACTAACGGCGCCCTCAGAGTAGACTTCCCGCTCAACATCTTGCCATCTTAAAGAGAGACCATCATTTTTCAGACATTCAACCATATCATATGCTAAAGCGGTTCGCTGCTTACGAATCTCTCTCAAACGAGCCTGTAAGAGTGGGTGATTAACATCCTTAAAATAGCCTAAGAGATGAACTTCATGGCCTTGATAGTTAGTTAGTAATTCCACGCCTGGAATAATATTAATATTTAAACCCTTGGCAAGAATTTCAGCCTTAGCGACACCTTCAGTACTTTCATGATCCGTAATAGCCAAGGTTTGAACATTCTTGTCATGGGCTAGGTTCACGACCTCTTCAACTGAAAGCAAACCGTCAGATTCTTGAGTATGGACGTGTAGATCGACCCTCACGACCACCCCTCCCTCCCATTTGTTTTTTATATCATAGTTGCGTTCCTCGTACCATCTAATCCCTAGATTTCTATATAATGCAAAAGCTCAAGAAAATAAACTTAATATGCCTATTCTGGCTTTTCGTCAGAAATCCTGCTTGGCTGTTTCTGTTTAAACTACAATTTTTATAGCACTTAATATTTTTCATTGACACATTCCTCTTTATACGTTATAATTCACTTCGTTGCAGAAAATCATAGGGGATTAGTTTAATGGTAGAACAGCGGTCTCCAAAACCGTCAGTGGGAGTTCGACTCTCTCATCCCCTGCCAACAAAAAAGATAGACACCGCAAGGATTTGCGGTGTTTTTTAGTTTGCTTAAAAGTGATTTTGATGGCGTTTGGGGACTAGAATCTAAGTATCAGCTTCCATCTGACTTGGCTTTTAGTTCAAGTTCCTCCGTCTTACCATCCAAGGTTATCTCTATTTTGTAGACACCATCTAATTGAGGTATCAAGCCATTACTTCCACTGACACCTAGGTTGATAGTTCTCGCCAGCATTTCGGGTGTTATTTCCTGAGTACCATAACTTTTATGAGCTCCAGCACTAATGCTGTACTTCATTGGAACTGGGTGCTCAGGGATTTGGCCCTTGTAGGTGATAGTCGTTGTTTCTGTATGATGACTATCACGTTGAAGCTTATCGTCACTGTCAGTCCACCAGTGTTCATAGTATCTTAAAGAAAGCTTAGCGTCCCAGCTTGGACTATCACCCGTGAACACAACCTCTTTTCCAGCATTAAGATCAGTAAAAATTACCTGATCTACTTTCTTAAGTTTATCTTTAACCGCTTGAGGGTTAGCATTGTACAAATAAGTAATTGAATAGACAAGCTCAAGATTCTTTACGCTGTATTGCTTGGAGAAATAACTTTTTCCTTCAAATGCAAACGCAAATATGTTTCTCTGCTCAAGCTCTCGAAAGTTTTCCCTTCTCTCTACAAAGGAACCATATCGATAAATAAACAGTAAGTTTCCTTGGGAATCCTTATAGATAGTTGGTTCAGTATCTTTAGCCCTAAATTCTTGGGGGTTAAGTGAAGTCTCAGGCAGGAAGTTTATTCCTTCAATTCGGAAAGTTTGAATTACATCGTGTGCATTAATTATTTCCCTACTTGCTGCCTCCTCTACCTTATGATCGATGAATACAGAACCTGAGAGGATGAAGATTGCTAAGCAAGCAAACATCACAGATAAATACTTATGACGGCTGAGCGGACGACTGAGGGTATCCACCTTCACATTCATAAACTCACCCCTAATAATAAAATTATTGAAATGAACATTGTATTCTCTAGCCTAAAAAATTGAAAATCTACAAACATCACAATATAATAGATAAAGAATGATTTAAGGTTAGTAGTAATAGAAATCCTTCACTATATCGATTAAAGTTGGCACACAAGGAGGAATCAGTTTTGAATCAGAAGAAAATTATTTATAACGTTTTAAGTGCTATTAAGAAAGGTGAAAATCTATCAAAATTAAAATTCTCAGATTTTGGCCTGAGTCTAATAGAATTTAGAGACTTAATTGATCAAATTCAGGACGATGACTTAATTAAGGGAGCGTCTGTACCTCGCGGGCAAGGAAACCCTGACCGCATGGTACTTCTTGAGGCTTCAAAAATTACTTTAAAGGGATTGGCTTACTTAGAAAAGAATAGTACTCTTGTAGAGACAAAATAGGATTGAACGTTAAAGAAATTAAGAATTAAAAGTGGTCGAGTCTGTAAATAATTTGGAGACTCGGGCTCTTTTTTTATCCTTCCAGAGAGTATAAGGGCAACAAGGCAGCCGCCTTGGTTAGAGGCTAACAAGAAGGTTAACTTCAATAGCTTCACCAAACTTTTCTGAGTGGGGATTACCCTTGCCATCAAGCATAAAAAATTTGCTTCAATTTTGTTTTCACCTCACCCATAAGACATCAGACATCTTGCTTGAAAAATGATGTCTACTACAGTATCATAAAACTGAGATATTCTAAATGGGGAGGATTGCCCATGACAAGACCCGGCAGAAGCCTAGCTGAAAATGTAGCAGACGATATTCTAGCAATGATCTCCATAGATAAAAAATTTGCCATGGGAGATAAGCTTCCCAATGAAAACGAACTTTCTGTGGATTTACAAGTCAGCCGAACCACCTTACGAGAAGCTATAAGAATTTTAGTCACTCATAAAGTCTTAGAAATTCGCCGCGGAAAAGGGACTTATGTGAAGAATAACCCCGAGTTAAACGAAGGGTATAGCTTAAAAGAGCTCACAACGTGCCAACTGGACGTAAAAGATTTATATGAAATGCGCCTGATTTTCGAGCCCCAATCAGCCTATTATGCAGCAAAGCGAGCTACAGATAAAGAGCTTGAGCGGATTCTTTACTACGGGAGTCTAGAAGAAGAACTCATTCTAAAAAAAGAAGATCGAACCGAAGTTGAACAGGCCTTCCATAAATCAATTGCCAAGGCAACTCATAATGAATTTATGAATCGCCTGATGCCTATCCTTTATCAGGCCATTGACAAAGGCGTCCTCTTAGCAGACACGAAGGAGGAAATGATTCAGAACACCTTAAATGACCATCGGATGATCATGGAGTTTCTAGCAAAACGAGATGCTGAAGGAGCGAAAACCGCAATGAAGCTGCATATCATTCATGCCATGAGAGGCTTCGGAATTGCAGAAGAATAACGTACCCCGAGCTATTTTGTCTAAGAAAACAGCTTTTCATATTAGCAGTATAATTTACAGTATGGACATTAGACGTCATACTACGTATAATGTAATTATACAACTTTAGAATAGAAAGGTGTTTAAAATGAATAGTGATGCAGTAACCAAAAGTGTACCGCAACGTGCCTTGTTTCACGCGCTGGGGTTAACAAATGAGGAAATGGAAAGGCCCTTAATCGGCATCGTTAGCTCCAAAAACGATATCGTTCCAGGACATATAAATCTGGATAAAGTCGTAGATGCGGTCAAGTTGGGTGTAGCAATGGCTGGAGGAACTCCGCTTGTCTACCCCGCCATCGCTGTATGCGACGGCTTGGCCATGGGGCATCAGGGAATGAAATATTCGCTTGTCACCAGAGAACTAATTGCTGATTCTACCGAAGCTATGACCCTGGCCCATGCCTTTGACGCTCTTGTCATGGTACCAAACTGTGATAAAAACGTCCCCGGTTTATTAATGGCCGCAGCACGCTTGAATATTCCAACCGTCTTTGTCAGCGGTGGTCCGATGCTTGCAGGTAAAGTAGATGGGCAGAAAATTAGCTTTTCCAATGTTTCTGAAGCAGTCAGCGAATTCCAAGCAGGAAAAATCACTAAAGAAAAATTACAGGAATTTGAAAATAAAGGTTGCCCCACCTGTGGTTCCTGTTCAGGCATGTATACGGCTAATAGTATGAACTGCCTGACAGAAGTGTTGGGAATGGGGTTGGAAGGCAATGGCACCATCCCAGCTGTTTATTCGGCCCGGATTCAGCTCGCAAAGCACGCAGGCATGAAAATTATGGAGCTTTTGAAAAGGAATATCCGACCAAGAGATATTATGACTCAAGGTGCCTTTGAAAATGCTTTGACCTTAGATATGGCTTTGGGTTGCAGTACCAACAGTATGCTGCACCTTCCCGCCATTGCTCATGAATGCGGCATTGAATTAAATCTAGATATCGCCAATGAAATCAGCAACAAAACGCCGAATCTTTGCCATCTCGCCCCTACAGGGCATACTTTCATCGAAGACCTCAACGAAGCCGGCGGAATCTATGCTGTGATGAATGAAGTCAATAAATTAGGTTTGCTCAAGACCGATTTGATGACCTGCACTGGCCAAACTGTTGGAGAAAACATTGCTGGCTGCCTCAATAAAAATCCGGAAGTAATCCGACCTGTCGAAGACCCTTATAGCAAAACTGGCGGGATTGCAGTTTTAAAAGGCAATCTGGCGCCCGATTCCTGTGTTGTAAAGCGTTCCGCCGTTGCACCCCAAATGCTCAAACATGAAGGTCCTGCCAGAGTATTTGACTGTGAAGAAGATGCCATGCTGGCAATTAATTCCGGCAAGATTGTGGCCGGAGATGTTATTGTAATCCGCTATGAAGGTCCGAAGGGTGGGCCAGGCATGCGAGAAATGTTAAACCCTACCTCTGCAATTATGGGACATGGTCTTGGTGAAAGCGTTGCCTTGATTACCGATGGGCGCTTCAGTGGGGCAACCAGAGGCGCAGCAATCGGTCATGTTTCACCTGAAGCAGCAGTAGGCGGTAATATCGCCTTGATCGAGGACGGAGACATCATCCAAATTGACATTATGGCCAATAAAATAGACTTTATCATCAGTGATACCGAACTAATAAAACGCAGAGCAAACTGGAAACCAAGGAAACCCAGAATTACAACAGGTTACCTGGCCAGATATGCCGCTCAGGTCACGTCGGGCAATAAAGGGGCCATTTTAGAAATTCCCAAGCAATAGCATATATGTCGATTGGGGCTCATAACCAGGTCTATCTGGGTATGGGCCTTTTTTAGCTTCCATACTCTAGAAAACTATTTCGCCACCGTTATGTAGACATGATTAAAAACTGGCAACCCATTGCTCCACCATTTCAGAAAATAGTCATTTGTCATAGTCCTATTACCTGGCAGTTCAGCGTTTTCATCATCTACTTTATCAGAATCGAAGAAATATAGTTCATTTTTATCTTCATCAAACCCAACTAAGGTCATGTAATGCTGCCAGAAGAACTTATTTCCAACCAATACGATAACCGGAGCCTGCCCCTCGACAAGTCTAGCCTTAAGTGACGACAGATCCCCTTTATACATCATTGGTTTTAGCCCTTGAGACTGCAGATATGAAAGAACTCCCTTCGGCAAAACATACCCTGAAATAGGGATTTTGAAAGGAATTTCAGCATAAACCTCAATGCCTTTAGCTTGTTTACCAGAGTTTCTTAAAACAAAAGCTGTCGAATACGCAGCACACTGGTTTTTCCCTTGGAGCTCGAAGCCCGTATTTATTGGCACCTCAAAATTCTTTTGAACGGCCAAAGAAATAGCGTCTCTGTTTGGTAATGGGGATAAACTATATACTGTTCCGACTACTAAACATATCAACATTATTAGTAGCGACCACTTTACTCTGACTCGAGAAATTATTGACCTCATATTCACCTCCAAAAATGTATTTTAACTTATTCTAAGGGTTGCGATGTCGGGTCTGGTTACCCAAAATGTCATCTCCGTTTGAAGTTGGGTTTTAATATGAGCCTCTCAATTAGCACGCCGCTCCCAATCCCCACAGTATAAGAAACTAAATCGCTCCACAAAAATCCATAACCTAAAACTAATCCACCGATTCTAGTCATCCTCAATGAGTCAATCCATTGGGAATGGTATAACTGACTAATTTCTATTGAAAAAGAAAACAAGAGGGCTCCTACTGCAACCCATCTCGTATCTCCAGCCCGAAATAGTAGACCAAGTAAGAAGAAAATCATAAGTGCCCATAATGCATCACCTAAATACAAGTTAATCCAATCTGGCAAATATATCGAAAAACGTCGAGTGCTTAAACCCAGTATCATAACGGTAATAACCAGGAAAGAATATATGAACCTATTCCTCTTAGCTAACAAACCCAAATCATATCCTCTCTCAATTGCTTACATTCACTGTCTCGGGTTTGACACGATCTCGAGATATGCTTCCAGATTATTAATCATCGCATAACTTTCTTGCAAAGTAAGGGGAAACCTGTCTTACAACTATAAAAATTTTTTAACACACAAAAGCCCTCGGAACGGCCATCTGACAATTCCAAGAGCTAAGACTTCCTTTACATTATTTTTAAGAACATCAACCGGAAACATAGGTGGGAGTAATTTGATTAGTAGGAACAGGGTAATATACTAATCACACATTTATAAATCTGTAAAATTTTCAAATTCTTCTTCATGCACCGGATATGACCAGTGATCATCTTGAATAAATCGTACCGCATTTAAACCGATCATCTGAGCAGGCATGGAAGTATTACCATCTGGTAAAATAGGGGCGATTGAAAGATCTGCGACTTTAAGATTTTTAGTACCAAAGACATTTAGGAATCCATCGACAACTCCTTCTTGAATATTCCTACCCATCTTACATTGTCCTCCAAAGTGAGCTATATTACGATAAGAGGCTTTCACGTAATTAGCAAGCTGTTTTCGCTTCTCTCCCTCATTTGTTAAATGAAATATATTTTCAGGAGGGAATACAACCTTATAAATACCATCCGGATCCAGTTGACGAGCTCTTTCCATAATTTTAAAGATCTCTATATATTGATCCACCATAAAATTTAAGTCATCAGGATTTCCTAGCGGATTAAGATCAATGGATGGATAAGCTTCAGGATCACTATGGGCGACCATAATTGTGCCCCTGCTTTGAGGGTTAACGTCGAATACTCCAATACTCATGACATTGCTCGGCTTTGTTGGGCTAAAACCCCAATTATTAATAACTACTTCTTGAATAGGGACAAACGATGGTGTCACGGACCCATATAATTGAAGGCGACGACCGCCTATTCCTTTTTCTCCTTTAAAAGCACCTAATGGAAATGGCTGATCGGGATCTGAAGATATTACCTCTAGTAGTCGTGCTGTTTCTACTTCTACTCCTATTCCAGCTGTAAAATGAGCTTGAAAATTGTTGCCAACATTCGGACTTTCTACTAATGTCGATATACCTGCTTTAGCCAAATCAGTTGATTTTCCGATTCCCGAACGTTGTAAAATAACCGAGGAAAAATTACCGGCTGATACAATAATTCCTTTTCTTGCATAAGCTTTTTCTGATACTCCGTTCCTGACAAACTCAACACCCACAGCAATATTAAGTCCTCTTTTATTATAAAATAAAATTCTATTTGCGGTTGCTTTTGTCAAAATGACCAACGCTCTTTGACCAACCCCGAATTCATCTGGATGAAATTCGTTTCCTTGAGTAACAATTTTTTCATCTAAATATCCGGTTGCTGTAGATGAACGCACAAACTTTCCATCTACTTTTTTGTTTAAAAATTGTGATTTAAAAAACGTGCAGTCTTTTATTCCTGTATTATAATCTTCAACAATTGGAATATCGAGAACATCTGATGTTGCTTTTGCTAAAGTAATTGTTAGTCCATCCTTAGGAATTATTTGTTGTCTAACAAAAATAGGACCTTTTGTTCCCCGTTCTTCCTGGTCTTGTGTCTTTCCTGTATAGGTTTCATTTTCTATGAATAAAGAACTAACATTGTTGTAACTCCATTGAGGTCCGACAAGATTTGCCCACTCATCATAAAGGTTACTACTTCCACGTACTGCATACATGGCATTGTGTTCTGAACTTCCTCCAATTGCTCTACCACTTGCTAATCTAAGCTGGCTGCCAATGGCTGGCTCCGTTTTGGTAAGCATATTAAACGAAAATTTATTATCAGAAGCTAACATGCCGGATACAGCATTAGAAGCACTACTTAGCTCTTGCGTCATATTCGTCCCTGCTTCAAGAGCTAGCACAGAAGTACATTTGTCATCCGTTAATTCTTTGGCAATTACTCCTCCGGCAGTTCCAGCACTAATAACAATATAATCAAAAAGATTTTTAGTTACCAAAATACTATCCTTCCTCTCAATATGGAATTCAGAATAAATTTCACCCTTTATCGGATTCCATCAAATAGTTTCTGCACTGGAATAATGGAATCGAACAGTTGTTCAATATTGAAAAAGTTTCAGTAAATGCCCTGCCATTTCCTCATAATATAAACTATGTAACAAATTGTAATCTGTTACATATCCAGCAAAGAGGATTACTCCGAACAGGCCGTTGAAGGCTTAAACGCCGCCAGGGATTGCCGGTCCCCCGTGAGGGCCAGAAGGGACCGCTGGCCATGGATGGCCGAGTGTCCCTGTAGCCAAGACTCGAACAGGACGTTCGAGGTTAGAGCACCGCCATGACGATAAGCGGACGAGCTTATCGCCACACTGCAACTTATTACGCATACTCCTGCAGTGTGGATTGGCATGGTGCCGTGATGGCGAGAAGGGATCTTCCAGAAAGTATGGAATGATAAGTTATACTATCTGACTAGTATAACTAAAACGGGGTCATCCTTCTTCAAAAGGACAACCCCGCTGTTTTCTCTTTAATCCAGATTACATTCTCTTAACTTAGAGTCTAAATTCATCATTGCCAGTTTACCATCTAGTAAATTATTTTCTGTCTTCGCCAAAGTAACTTTAGTGTCCGCTATCTTTTTTTGTAGATTCTCTACAGCTACAGAAAGCATGAGTTTTAGGCGATTTAGTTGATTGACCTCACTTGCTCCGGGATCATAATCAATGGGAGCGATATTAGCAAGAGGATAAGCTCGTCTGATCTCACGAATCATACCTTTGCCTGTGATATGGTTAGGTAAACAGGCAAACGGTTGTAAACAAACAATATTATTGACGCCACTGCGAATCAGCTCGACCATCTCTCCCGTAAGGAACCAGCCCTCTCCAGACTGGTTGGCGAGAGAGAGATGCTGTTCTGCATATTTGGCGATCTCTTCAATGGGTTTCGGGGCACTAAACCGTTTGCTAGCCTCCAAAGCCCTCTTCATCTCTTTGCGATAGGCTTCTATTCTATTTATGGAAAGCATTCCAGACAACATCTCCCAAAAGCTACCCGATAGTTTCTTATACTTAATACGATTATCATACGCACCATACAACAGAAAGTCTGTGAGATCTGGAACGACAGCCTCTGCCCCTTCAGCCTCCAACAGCTCCACAATGTTGTTATTTGCAGTAGGGTGGAATTTAACCAGTATTTCCCCGACAACTCCAACCTTTGGTTTGACTAGATCTTCGTATATTTCCAGGTTATCAAAATCCGTGACAATTTGCCGAATATTTTCTTCGTGATCTCTTCGATTTCCTTTTTTCAAGGATTCTAGGCATCGATTTACCCAATAGTCATATAAGAGATTAGCCGAACCCGGGAAAGCTTCATAGGGGCGTACTCTATAAAGGACTCTCATTAAAAGATCTCCGTAGATAAGTCCTCTCAATATTTTATTAAACATAGGCATAGTAAATTTAAACCCGGGGTTTTTCTCTAGACTTGATGAGTTTCCCGTATTTAAGGCAATTACTGGAACATGTTCCAGATTGGCATCTTTTAAGGCCTTTCTGATAAAGGCGATATAATTTGTCGCGCGACAACCGCCACCAGTTTGCGTAATAATGACCGAAGTATTGTCTAAATCATATTTGCCAGATCTCAACGCTTTCATCAACTGACCCACGACAATAATGGCGGGATAACAAGCATCATTATGAACATACCTTAATCCTTCATCAATCGCAGACTTATCGACAGAAGGTAAGAATTCAATTGTATAGCCTGCGTCCTCAAAGCCATTCTTGAAAAACTGAAAATGAATGGGTGACATTTGTGGTGCCAAAATTGTATGTGTTTTCTTCATTTCCTTGGTAAATAAAACCTTAGGCTGCTTATCATAGCGTTTCTGAGGGACAAAATTCTTCTTTTTCCGCTCATTAATGGCCGCGATCAAGGAACGCAACCGTATTCTTGCAGCACCCAAATTACTAATCTCATCGATTTTCAACACGGTATACATTTTTCCATAAGCCTCAAGTATCTCTTTTATTTGGTCTGTGGTCACTGCGTCGAGACCACAGCCAAATGAGTTCAATTGAATTAACTCTAAATCATTCAGCTTAGCAACGTAGCTGGCTGCTGTATACTCTCTTGAATGATATACCCATTGATCGACAACACGCAAAGGTCTTTCAACCTTGCCCAGATGTTGGATGGCATCTTCGGATAAGATAGCGAATCCATAGGACGCTATCATCTCGGGTATACCATGATTAATTTCCGGATCAATATGATAAGGTCTGCCTGCGAGTACAATGCCCCGTATCTTTTTTTCGCGGATATAATCTAGGGTTTCTTCGCCTTTTCTTCTGACCTCTTGCTTATACCTTTCTTGTTCAGCATAAGCCTTATGCAAAGCACTCGCTATTTCAGTCTTCGGAATTCCCTCTGGTTGTAACTCTTCTGCCAATCGATTGACCATCCTGCTTGGCATATCGATAGGCAAGAAAGGGTGATAAAAAGTAACATTATGCTCTCTAAGACTATCCATATTCGCATTAATGGTCTCAGGGTAGGAGGTTACGATTGGGCAGTTGTAATGATTATCTGCCTGTAAATCTTCCACTTGAGCATAAGGGATGCAAGGATAGAATATCTTAAAAATCCCTTTCTTAATCAAATCAGCAATATGACCATGCACAAGTTTGGCGGGATAACAGGCAGACTCAGAAGGAATAGTATCCATCCCAAGTTCATAAATTTCTTTAGATGATCGGCCAGAAATAACAACTTGGTAACCTAGTTCCGTAAAAAATGTAAACCAAAAGGGATAGTCCTCATAAATATTGAGAACTCGTGGAATTCCGATAGTTCCTCTCAAGGCCTTGTCCTTAGTTAATGGTTTGTAGTTGAATACTCGTTTGTACTTATATTCGTAAAGATTGGGAATCTGACTTTTCAAGGTGTCTTTTCCCGCGCCTCTTTCACAGCGATTTCCTGAAATATAGTCACTTCCACTTGAGAAATGCTTAATACTTACTAAACAATTGTTCCCACATAATCCACAACGTTTCATCGAAGTTTCCGTATTGAAATCCATGAGATCTTGCGCTTGCATGAGATTAGATTGATGCCCAGCTTCATAACGCTCTTGAGCAATTAAAGCGGCACCAAAAGCGCCCATAATACCGGCTATATCAGGACGTACAACTTCTTGCTTCGTGATTTTCTCAAAGGCCCGCAGGACAGCGTCATTATGGAAGGTTCCACCCTGAACCACGATTCTTTTGCCGAGCTCTTCGGCGTTTCGCAAGCGAATCACCTTATATAGGGCATTCTTGATGACTGAAATCGCTATCCCCGCAGAAATATCACTAACTTCAGAACCTTCTTTCTGCGCTTGTTTTACCCTAGAGTTCATAAATACCGTACAACGCGTCCCCAAATCAACGGGATGTCTGGACTCCTGGCTCAGTCTAGCAAACTCTTTGACATCCATGTCCAGAGAATTGGCAAATGTTTCAACGAAGGACCCACATCCTGAAGAACAAGCTTCATTTAAAGTGATGGACTCAATCACGCCATCACGAATTACTAAACTTTTCATGTCCTGCCCACCAATATCTAAGACGAAATCAACACCAGGCCGAAAAAAATTGGCCGCAGTGTAGTGGGCTACCGTTTCAATTTCTCCGATATCCACTCTCAGGGCTGCTTTAATGAGATGCTCACCATATCCGGTAACAGCGGAATTTATAATTTTTGTTTTATTATTTAGTTTTCCATACAAACTTTTCAAGGCCTCGATTGTCGATTCTAAAGGGTTGCCCATATTACTGCCATAGTGTGAGTACAATAAACTTCCTTCTTGATTGACAAGAGCAATCTTGGTGGTTGTCGATCCAGCATCAATACCTAGATAGGCATTTCCTTCATAGTTATCAAGCTCCAGACGATTGACTTTATGCAAATCATGTCTCTCTTTAAATTCAACATATTCCTCTTCGTTCGCAAAGAGAATTTCTAATTTTTCACCCTCAACATTATTAATGTTATGAATCATTGGTGCTCTTTCAAAGAGACATTCAAATGTAAAAGGCACTTTATCACGTGAGGACAGTGCTGCTCCAATCGCCACAAAAAATTGTGAATCCTCAGGGAAAATCACGCCCTTATTCTCCAGATTAAGGGTTTCGATAAAACGTTGTCTTAGTTCTGACATAAAATGGAGCGGCCCACCCAAAAACGCCACATTTCCTCTGATCGGACGCCCCTGGGCCAGGCCGCTAATTGTTTGATTAACAACAGCCTGTAAAACAGAAACAGCTATATCTTCTTTGGCGGCTCCTTCATTCAATAAGGGCTGTACATCAGTCTTGGCAAACACACCACATCTGGAGGCAATCGGGTAGATATTATGATAGTTTTTGGCAAGATCATTTAAACCCGAAGCATCCGTTTGTAATAAGGAAGCCATCTGATCAATAAAAGCCCCTGTACCTCCGGCACACGTACCATTCATTCGCTGTTCGATCGATTCGCCAAAATACGTTATCTTGGCATCTTCGCCACCGAGTTCTATAGCAGCATCCGTGTTGGGAATAACCTTCTTAATAGCATTCGTGCAAGCAATGACTTCTTGAATAAAAGGGACCTCCAACTTTTGGGAGATATTATAACCTCCAGATCCGGTAACCATCAAGGTCAATAGATGCCCTTGTATGGCTGTTTTAGCATCATCAAGCATCATAACGACGGTATTTCTTATATTAGAAAAATGTCTTAGATATTTCTTATAGACAATATTTTTATCTTTATCTAAAACAACTATTTTTACAGTTGTAGAACCAACATCCAGTCCAATATTT
Source organism: Desulfosporosinus sp. OT (assembly GCF_000224515.1). GTDB lineage: Bacteria > Bacillota > Desulfitobacteriia > Desulfitobacteriales > Desulfitobacteriaceae > Desulfosporosinus. Next base: position 55,639 of record NZ_AGAF01000178.1, read on the forward strand.
AAAACACTACTCATTTTTTTCCTCCACTATGCACAACATTTACTAAATCTTCGAGAGCTATTTATATTTAACAAGTTATTCCTTTTGCAAAAATTTTAACACAAGTGGCTATGCATACCTGAATATCCGTTTCATACGTAAGTTTGTTCATAACTAAAGAAGTAATGAATAGACCAAAATTGGTAGCTAAAAAACTCATGGCCAATGTTTCAGGATTCTCCCTGATTGCTCCCCTATTTTTCATTTCTTCAAAATAGTAGCCTAATAGCTTTCTAAACTCATTTGGGAAATTGAATAACGTTGCATCAAAATCGGGGTTCAATTCATCATTTTTAAAATGCATTAAAATGATTTTCTGATTTCTATACAAAGTATCTTGATAGGAGGAACATATTTTATTTAAATCTCTTTCTAAATCCCATTCCAAACCATCATACAAAGCTCTAAATTTAGGAGAAAAAACAAATTTATCAAACGCCTTCTCGAACAGATTTTGTTTACTTTCGAAATGTCTAAATAAAGTCATTTCGCTTACTCCGGCTTTTTTGGCAATTTCCTTAGTCGTTACAGCGTTAAAGCCTTTTTGCGAAAAGAGAACAATTGAAGCATTTAGGATTTTATCCTCAGTATTCAAGACACACATATCTCTCTCCAATCATCAACTTACGCTCTTTCATGTTAGTTCCTACTAACATAAGTTTATCATCCTCTATAAATAACTTCAATCCAAGAATTTGGTATAGATAGAATAATTTGTATTTATTCATTTGGTCTATAATAAAAGCCTATTTTTATCTAGTACAAAAGAGCTGTTTGCAAAAAGGATCGCAAACAGCTCTTTTTCTTAATGGCTATGAACGGATTTTAATTGACTTACTAAATTTTCACTGATTTTATCCGGTACTACTTCATATTGGACGAATTGCATGGTAAATGTGCCTCTACCTTGGGTAAGTGACCTCAAATCAATGGCATAGCGCATCATTTCGGCCTGAGGGACATGAGCTCGAATTATTTGATATTTTTCACCTGCATCGATACCCAATAATTTTCCGCGTTTTCCATTGAGATCACCAATCACATCTCCCATATAGACTTCAGGTACTCTCACTTCTACCTCAACAACAGGTTCAAGCAAGGTTGGTTTTGCTAACTCTATCCCCTTGCGAAAGGCAATAATCGCAGCAAGTTTAAACGCCATTTCGGATGAATCTACCGCATGATAAGAACCGTCACAAAGTGTGACCTTGATATCGGTCACTGGATAACCAACCATGGTTCCTTCCGCCATAGCCTCCCGGATTCCTTTTTCCACAGCTGGTATATATTGCTTCGGGACCGATCCTCCAAAAATTGCTTCGTCAAACTCAAAATCCTTGCCTCCCGAGGGCTCTAAATTAATCCATACATGTCCGTATTGACCGTGTCCACCTGTTTGTTTTTTATGCTTCCCTTCTACTTTTACCTTTTTACGAATTGTTTCACGATAGGGTACACGAGGAACTTTTATAACTACCGCCACCCCAAATTTACGGGTCAGCTTTTCTTGAAGGATTTCTAGCTGCATTTCTCCCAGACCGGTTAAAAGCAGCTCTTTGGTTTCCGTGTTTTTGCTAAGTTTGATGGTTGGATCTTCTTCTAGCAAACGTGCCAACGAATTGCTGAGTTTATCCTCATCCCCTTTACTTTTCGGCTCAATGGCCACAGATAAAGAAGGGACAGGAAGATCAATTACCGGAAGCTCCACTGGCTGTTCCTTATCACATAAGGTGTCCCCTGTTTTCACTTCTTGTAATTTAGCGACCACAGCAATATCTCCAGCTGAAACATATGAAACTGGTTCTTGTGTTTTCCCTCTCAGATAAAATGGTTGCGCTATTTTTTCCTCGATCCCGCGAATGGAATTATAGACCAACGTATCTGCCGTGAACTTTCCCCCATAAACACGCAAGAACGACATTTTGCCTACGTAGGGATCAGCAAGGGTTTTAAATACTAACGCTACTTTCTCTCTCACTTCTTTAGGAGAAGGCATGGAATGAAAGAAATTCATGACGTTTGTAATGCCAATATTTTTATATACTGAGCCGCCAAGCACTGGGACTACAAGGTTTTGCTTCAAGGCTTCCCGTAAAGCGGTTTGTAGGTCTTCGTTACATATTTCCTCTCCATCTAGGTACTTTGTCAATATTTCATCATCCGCTTCAACGACAGCTTCGGCTAATTGAGCTCTTAAACGTTCTATCTCTTCCTTGTACTCTTCTGGAACCTCTTTAACCGAAAACTTACCGCTCCCATTAGTTTCGTAATCATACTCTTTGTTCTCGATAATATCGATAAGACCTTTGAAGCCAGCTTCTTGACCGATTGGGATTTGCAAAGGTACAAACTTGGCATGAGGATAGGTGTCTTTTAACTGGGCCAATACCTTTCCGAAATCAGCATTCTCTCGATCCAGCTTATTAACAAAAACCGCTCTGGGTAACTTCTGTTGTTCCATGACATCCCACGTAATTTCCGCCTGAACTTCCAGCCCTGCGACTCCACTAAGTACTAAGACTCCGCACTCGACGACACGCAATGCGCACTTGACTTCCCCCAAAAAATCCGAATATCCAGGAGTATCCAGAAGATTCACCTTAACCCCTTGCCACTCAATCGGAATAAGACTCGTACTAATCGACACTTTGTGTTTCACTTCTTCGGGCAGATAATCCGAAACAGTGTTGCCTTCGGCAATTTTGCCAATACGGTTGATCACACCCGAATTGAACAAAAAAGTTTCCGTTAGGGAAGTCTTGCCTGTTCCACCATGACCAACCAGACAAACGTTGCGAAGATGTTTTGTGTCATAGGTCTTCAAGACGATCTCCTCCTTAGTATGTTATTAAGAAAAAGGACGCATGCCTTTTGCTTGCAACAGTATTATTGGAGTTTGTATTATCTCTGAAGCGACTTTTTTAGTATTATTTATTGAGCAGATTAGATCAAGTATTCTCTCTATATTATTAACTTTTCCTTTCGTAAGTTCCCCATATCTGCGTTTGCTTATTTTCAACCATACATTTTCCCATTGCCCAGACACTTTGAACCTCTAAATCTTCATCAAGGAGCACTAGGTCTGCATCGTAACCAACGTGAATCATTCCCTTATTCTTAAGGCGAAGAACATTAGCCACATTAGAGGTAATCGTCCGCAAAGCTACCTCTAATGGAAGTCCGAAATCTCTCACTGCTTCTCTGACATCACGCCACAGAACCTCTACCGAACCGACTCCCATGCCGATAAGCACACCCGCTTCATTATACTGAGGCATACTACCATTCCCGTCAGAAGTGACGGTAACCCGATCATTAAGGATCTTACGTTCGTTAAACATTTGCAGGACAGCCGGCACCTGTAGTTCAGCTGGAAAATCGTCGCAACCTGCCGTAAGATCAATATGCCCACCAGCAAGCAGAAACTGAATCCCCTGTTCTAGTAAAGAGTGCGTTCGGTTTATGTGGGTTGGCATAAATTGTGTAATGGGGATCTCTGTTTGATCAAGAATCGTCCAAATCGGTTGCAATCCTCGCTTCCCTTCCCCTAGATGGAGATGAACCACTCCTGCTTTTCCTCCGAGCATTCCACCCACTCGAGCCTCGGCAGCTAAATGCTCAAGCTCAGCAATTTGAGGTTGAGCAGATCGATGATCAGATATCGCGATTTCCCCTGCACCAACAACTTTTTCGATCAAGGTCAAGTCTTCTTGCAGGGTTGGTAATAGTGTTCTCGTAGGAACCTGATAGGCACCACTATAGACAAACGTGGTTATTCCCTCATCTTCAAGAGCTTGGGCCTTAACAAGAAGCTCTGTCATTGACCGAGATATGGAATCTGTCCCCAAACAACCAACGACTGTTGTCGTTCCTCCCCGAGTTAATTGCGAAAGTTGAATTTCCGGAGTACGTGAAGCTGGGCCAGCTTCTCCCCCTCCTCCACATATGTGAACATGGGCATCGATAAAACCTGGAACTAATGTTTTGCCTTGAAGGTCGACCACTTCCCCTGAGGCATAGTCGGGAAGTCGCAAATTTTTACCGATTGTAGCAATACTTTTACCAACAATCAAAACATCTGTGTCATCTACAAGTTCCGGGCAGTAAAGTTTTGCATTCTTGATTAGTTTCCACACTATGATTCCCCCTATTCGGAGGTATATTACCCCAATTCTGGTCAAATATTCTTACCTAGAAAAATCTTTCTCTATGACGATCCCAAAATCCTTTATTATCCAAATGCTAAACAAAAAAAATATCTCAAGCTTAAAAGTGCCACGCAGACTTCACTACATTATCAGTGGAGTCTGCGTGGCGCTTAGTCATTTCTTTTTTTATACAAGCATAAGTTTAGAAGTAAACATTTAACTCGATTAACAATTTTGTTTGTGGAGGATTACATGCCGAAAAGGACCTTTGTCTATGGAGCGACCATATTGTTGGGAGCCAATTTGCTGAATCGAATGCTGGGTTTTGCCTATCAATATTTAATTATGGCCCATATCGGCGGTGAAGCCTATGGTCTATTTACTATGGTTTTCCCGATCTACATGCTGGCCCTTGTCTTCACTACTGCTGGGATCCCGCTGGCGATTGCTAAAATGGTCTCTGAAGAAGTATCCTTTGGGCGCTATTTACAAGCAAAGGCCATTTTTCGACTTGCCTTAAAGATCCTTGGTGTTTCAGGTGCCGCTGTAGCAATCATTCTTTATTTCGTTTCCCCCTACTTAGTTCAGCGAGTTTTCCCTGATCCCCGAGTACTTACAGTTTTTCAAATTTGCACACCGGCAATATTTATCGTCTCTATATCGTCGGTCTTCCGCGGCTACTTCCAGGGACTACAAAACATGGTTCCAACAGCCATTAGCCAAATCTGCGAACAAACTATTCGGGTCGCTTTCGGTTATACAGCAGCACTGCGTCTCCTCGATTCTGGTGTTGAATGGGCTGCAGCAGGATTAGCTTTAGGCATGCTGGTTGGGGAAGTGATTGGTTTGTTAGCAATCGTTTTTCAATACCAAAGGGCAAATCTTAAATTTCAAGCAGAGAGTCCAAGAGCTAGTTATTCCTCACGACATATCTTGCATAAATTATGGCAGCTAGCTTCACCTGTTACGGTCGGAAGACTGCTCTCAACCGGGCTATCTGCTTTGGATGCCATGCTCATTCCTCTGCGTCTCCAAGTAGCAGGCTATGCGGCTCGAGAAGCAGTAACCCTATTCGGCCAACTTGGAGGCGCAGCTTTTACTTTACTCACCTTTCCGAGTGTCTTTACTTTTGCCCTGGCAACTTCACTGGTCCCCGCCATTTCCGAAGCAGCTACTCAACGCCAATTTCATGTCGTCCGAGCCCGTAGCGCTGAAGCCATTCGTTTAACCATCTTAATCGGGATTCCATGTCTGATTATTCTATTTTATTTCTCGTTGCCACTCACCGCCTTTTTTAAGAGCACCGAGATCGCTCCCGTTTTACGTGTCTTGGCCTTGGGGGGAATTTTTTCGTACATACAACAAACCACAACAGGAATTCTCCAAGGACTTGGCAAAGTTCATCTTCCAGTCCTTCATTCCATCATTGCGGCTATCTTACGCATTCCAATCTTAGTGTATCTAACCGGCCTTCCTCAATGGGGTCTGCGAGGAACAGCTTGGGCTTATACCCTTGGTTTTGTAATTATGGCATTCCTCAATCTTTTGGCTATTATACGGAATACAGGGATGCCTGTAGACCTGCAACGGTTCGTCCTCCAACCACTCAGTGGGGGCATCGGCATGCTGCTGGTTTTTCATTTTTTGGATCCAATCTTAGGTAGGCATGTCGTAGGATATCTGGGTGAATTTTCTCTAGGGTTAACAATTTACAGTGCCATCTTATGTTTCAATGGCGCTGTTACGTACAATGATTTAAAAAGGCTTCCTTGGATTGGAAAATTTCTTCCACTCTAACGAAAAAATCATTTCCACCAACGCCGAAGTTGCTCTCCCCATTGCCAATAGGATAATAACAACGTGATTAGAACAAATAACAGCACCAAGAACTTGTAAATAAAGTACACCTTGATAACGGTCAGAAAGACCATAAGCAGGCCTAAAAAAGCAGGGATTGAGAAAAACTTTAGTAGTGAACTTGATTTCTTTTTGTTTTTTAATCCAGGATAAGAAAAAATAACTATAAAAAGCAAGAAATAAACTATAAATGTTCCAAATATCATCTTAGAACTTCCTCCATTAGCAAAAAGAAATAATATATCCAGAATCTGAATGCTATATACCGCCGATTATTTGTGAATACTACAATTGTCTCGAAATAGAGTGAGAGGAGATGCATTTATGAGTCGACGTAATAATCGAAACAGCGGCATTTTGCCTCAATCTGTATTGGAGCAGTTTAAATGGGAAGTTGCCGATGAGTTAGGCTTAAGTTCAAAAATCAAATCCCAAGGGTGGGAGAATATGACATCTCGCGAATGTGGCCATGTTGGTGGACGAATTGGCGGAAGTATGGTCAAAACGATGATTCGTAGAGCAAAGGAATCACTCAACAACACTTCCCTTTAAATCTAATAAAGGAGTACAGACTTTATCTGTACTCCTTTATTCATTATACCATGTCAGAAAGTACTAGTTTCGGGTGAGTCCCTTCTCGCCATCACGGCACCATGCCAATCCACACTGCAGGAGTATGCGTAATAAGTTGCAGTGTGGCGATAAGCTCGTCCGCTTATCGTCTCGAACGTCCTATTCGAGTCTTGGCTCCAGGGACACTTGGCCATCCATGGCCAGCGCATAAGTGCAACCAAAGACTTCCGCCAGCGCCTGTGGCTTGGCGCAAGTCAGGTTTTCCTTATTTCCTGTCAAATCTGGCTTGCCATGTCTGAAGGCATTCAAAATCCGTTAAATCACTATGCATGGGAGTGATGGAAATATAATCTTCTTGGATAGCTCTTAAATCAGTCTCCATTTCTAGATCTTGGGCTAAATTTCCACACTGCCAATAATAAGTTCTGCCACGCGGGTCAACGCGACGTTCAAATACGTTTTCATAGACAGCTTTACTTAACTTAGTCACTTTCAAACCACGCCACTCAGTTTGAGGTTTTCCAGGGATATTAATATTCACTAATCCTGCTCGATGATGCTGAACAATGATATCTAATTGCTCTGCAAGATAGGCAGCTGCAGGTTCAAAATTTGTGCATTCAAGGCTGGCCAGTGATATTGCCAGGGAAGGAACTCCGAGTAATACCCCTTCCATCGCAGCTGAAACAGTTCCCGAATAAAAAATATCTGTCCCTAAGTTCGAACCATGGTTGATACCAGAAATAAGGAGATCAGGCTTGGATATAAGCTCCCCTTGGATCGCTAGTTTTACACAATCTGACGGAGTCCCACTAACGGAATACCCCTTCAGATGTCCATCAAGATTATGTTCTGTTAGAAACAAAGGCTGAAACAGAGTGATAGAATGACCTGTGGCGGAACGCTGACCTTCTGGGGCAACAATGCTAATATCATGGTTTGTCTGCGAGCGAAGAGTTCGATATAATGTCTGAATCCCAAGTGCATTATAGCCATCATCATTTGTCAGTAAAATATGCATGCCATTCCCCCGATCACTCTACTTCATAGACAGAGATAACCATTTTATCTTCTTTTTTCGTCAGACCAAACATTAGGCGATGATCTTTCAAATTTTTGTTTAAAAAATCAACAACCTTATACAGTTCGCTATTCACGCCGATCCGTTGTGTCGCAATAAGTTCTATTCTGCCTTGTCGATCGGACGATTGATTATCCATAACTACCTCTTTCTTAACGTTTGTGTCCTCGAATCATTGAGAAAGCTTCAGATCTTGTACTGTCATTGGTTTTAAATACCCCTCGCACTGCCGAGGTCAATGTTTGGGATCCCGCTTTCTTGACGCCTCGCATAGTCATACACATATGTTCTGCTTCAATGACAACGACAACTCCAAGGGGGTCAAGTTCATCCATTACAGCATTGGCAATTTGTGATGTCAATCGTTCTTGAAGCTGTGGTCTATGGGCAAAGCCCTCTACGACACGAGCAAATTTTGACAACCCAGTTATTTTACCTTTCCGCGGGATATAGGCAACATGTGCTTTTCCATAGAAGGGGACGAGATGATGCTCACACATGGAATAAACGGGAATATCTTTGACGATGACCATCTCTTCATGTTCTTCTTCCGTAAATTGCACATTAAAATGCTGGCTTGGGTCTTGGTGTAACCCAGAAAATACTTCCGCATACATCCTAGCTACACGTTTAGGTGTATCAATTAATCCTTCTCGGTCAGGGTCTTCCCCTATAGCCTCCAAAATCATGTAAACCGCCTGTTCAATCTTTTCTAAATCCATCCCCATACTTTCTCTCTCCTTTACTCTATAGTCCCTCTGTTAACGTATATCTAAAGTTGTCCCATAAAAACATGTGTTTGAGGAATGACTCGAACGTTGATGAGTTTCTCAAGAAAAAGGTTTTGCCACTCTAAAAGCTGATAAGGTTTAGGAGTAATAATGTCATGAGTTTTTGTAACAGGTTGAAGAATCGTTACAATCGATGAATCAACTCTCGCAATCAAATCGCGAGCATCTTTAAGGTCTTGCGGGGTAGTTTCCGTATTAACAACAATTTTGACAAAAACCTCTTTTTGAAGGCCATATCGCAGAAAAGGTTCGTGAACATCCCAGAAAGCTTGACCACCGAAAGGCAACTTTATATCCATGCTGATCACATCCACCCAAGGTAAAACTTGAAGAAGTTGATCTGGTAAAGTTCCATTGGTCTCGAGATAAATCTTTAACCGTTTCTCTCTTAAAAGAGGCAATAACACCTGAAGTTCATTTGCCCAAAGGAGAGGCTCTCCTCCTGTGACACTTAGTGAGTGATGCAGTGAAAAATCATAGGTCTGTAATAATAATTCTAGCAACTTTTCAAGGGAGACAGGATTATTCAGCTTGTTAAAATGCCGTGAGCCAGGCACCGTCTCCATTCGAAACTGTAGCGGTATATTGGTCTCAGTATCACAATACGGGCAGGTTAGGTTGCAGTTTGGCAGACGCAAAAAAATTTGCCGGACCCCAACATAAGGTCCCTCTCCTTGGATCGACGAGAAAATTTCTGTAACTGGTAAACTGAACATTACTGCACCCCTCGAACCTTACAACGCGCGAGGCGCATGGATAGAACCTCATTACAATAATGTCTGGCAACACTCTCCCCTAACGATAAAACATCATGAACATGGAGATTTTCCAAGCCAATGGTCGGAACAGGCGTACCCTCATTCGACACATTCAATCCACAATGAATCAGGGTGGATACCGGCGAAAGGGTGCTGATGCTCACAGAAAGTTTTCTGTCAGCTTCATAGAGATCATCTCCACTCCTCCTCAAGGTAGCAACACCAAGCTCTTCAAGCTTTTCCTTGATTGTGGCGATAAGTAGCCGTTGACGAATAATAGTCTTTTCTAAATCCATTTCAAAATGTTCAACAATGAAATGCAGCATGTCCTTACTGTAAATCCAATCTTGTGCTAAGACATCCTCCATATCCACCATCTCGTTTAATTCCACACGACACGAGCCGCGGAATACAATAATACTGTCACCCTTAAGACCAAAATTTTTATAGGCAAATAGAGATTGTAGTTGACTGCCATCATAATTTAAGGGTTTTTTCTGAACAATGTATTTCATAACCATTCCCTCTTTCTCGGGCGGTTTGAAACCTTTTTGAAGCGCTTTTTACAAAGTATCCTCATTCGGCACCAAACAGTTGATCGACAAGTCCCTGGGCTTCATTTCTAAGCAGGGCACGCTTTAAGCGTTGACAGCTTTCACATTGCCCGCATATTGCTTCTTTACTCTCATAACAGCTCCATATATGCTCAAAAGGAACCTTCAGTCGCAACCCTTCTCGAACAATTTCCGTTTTGGTCAGAGTTGAGGTGGGACTCACGACGGTCACTTTTTCTTGGGTCGAATAGCTTAAACATCGGTTCATGGCATCAATGAATTCTAAGGAGTTATCTGGAAAGGTCGCTGCTTCTTCTTGGTTAAAGCCCGTGATTAAGTCTGCAGGTTCACCCAGGTTCTCCGCATAGACTGCAGCGATATTCATAAATAGGCCATTACGATTGGGAACCCACACTTGATGAGCACTTAGCTGAGCTCGGCTTAAATCATCAAGTTCGTCGGATTTCAAAAGAGGCAAATCTTCAGAGCGATTAACTAGAGCGGAATGAGTCTGTTCCTGCAAAAAGGGCAAGGCAATCACCTTGTGAGGTATATTATAATAATCAGCAATTCTTCGCGCTGCAGAAACTTCTTTTTCGTTTGCCCTTTGTCCATAATCAAAGGTGAGGGCTAAATTTATTCCAGCCTTTTCCAAATAGAGCGCCACGGCAAGAGTTGAGTCTAAACCACCCGAAAGTAAAGCAATTCCAGCCATTCAATCAGTCCTCCTTAAAAATGGCCCATGCATCAGGAGATTCGTAGACTTTAACCCATGCTAAGCGCTTTTCATTAAGTAGCAAATCTTTCTTGAGTTCCATAAACACGAATTGCGCGAGGTGCTCGGCTGTAGGATTGACCCCTTTGGGACCAAAGTAAGGTAGATCATTGATCACATTATGATCTAGAGACGTTAAAGTTTTTTGTATAGTTTGCTTAACTTCACTAAAATCTATCAATAACCCTAAATGATCTAATTGCTTGCCTTCGACACATACTACAACGGTCCAACGGTGACCATGCAAGTTAGCACACTTACCATTATAGTTGCGGATAAAATGAGCAGCATCGAAATGCGCTTGTACACATACCTGAAACATCTTAAAGCTCCTTATTTGACATATTACAGTTCATTTTACCATTATTATTTACAAAAGAAAATGAAATATCAATAAATCTAAAATTCAAAGCGACTTCAGCATAAAAAAAATCGACTTTCGCCGCTTAGGTGAAAGTCTGATTCCTCTGCAACCGCCATGTTTTTAATGCCTCTCTCCAAATTATGCTAATTTCAAGGCCTTATTGAAACAGTCGATAGCCGTATCAAATTGATCCATTTGGTCATAAATATTGCCCAGTAAAGCCCATCCAGCTGAATGATTTGGATCTAGTTCAATGAGTTGATTCAGTGAATTAATGCCCTCCTGCCAATTTCCTTTGCGAGTAAAGCAAACACTTAAATTGTAAAGAATTAGCGGATGGTTAGGTACTAGTTCTAATGCCTCGCGATAATACTCCTCAGCTTTCCTTGTGCGCCCCAGATGTACCAAAGTAAAGGCAATATTATTGAGTAAAATTGGATCCTTAGGATAGATGTTTTTGGCGCGTTCTAGCAAATTCAAAGCATCTTGAGAACGTCCCTCATTTTGATAAACTGCTGCTAGATTGTTTATTGAATCATAATGATCAGGTTCATATTTGAGAACGAATTTGTAATACTGAATTCCTTTCTTGATCTCATTATTTTGGACATAACAATACGCTAACCTAGCAGCCAAATCTGGAGTTCCTCCATAACGGAGCGCTCTATCAAAGCTTATACAAGCGTCTGCCACCTGTTCCAAAAGCAAATGCATCTCAGCTTTCATTTCCCAATATAATGATTCACGTGGTCGAAGCTGACAACATCCCTGAAAACACCTTAATGCTTCCAGATTTTCTTCATGATAAGCGTAAATAATCCCCAGTCGATAATTTGTTTCTGCATTTTGAGGTGCCGCCCGCAATGAATTATCCAGCGCCTTAATCGCCTCACGCCAATCTCCAAATTCCAAATGACAATCAGCGAGTAAGTCCCAATAAATCGCCTTCTGTGGCTTTAAATGAATTGCTTGTTGGATCATTTCTTTGGCTTGTGGAATAAGAGCTTGTCCTAGATAACACCGGGCGAGTAAATAGCTTATTTCTGCTGAATCGTCGTCACTTTGCTTGCTTGGCAGACCTTCTAAATAATCTCTTGCTTCTTGAAAGGCTTGAGCTTCGATCAAATATCGAACCTCTTTTAGACGTGGCTTAGGGCAATCTTGATTTAATAAATCGACCCAATTCTGGATAGCCTCATCCGTCTTACCTAACCGATGATGCCATTTGGCTCGAAGGGAATTCCATAAGTAAGAACTTTGCAAAGATTGCCGCTTTTGTTTGACATTCGAGGCCAAAGGGAGATCCATAGCCTTCACCCCTTTTTACTTATTTTACCAGATACATCTTCTCCTTTTGATGCCCTATCCCCTGCTCTTTATTCCAAGAATCGCACGTCAAATGCCTATCAAATGTGCGGTAATTCGTAAAAAGACGTTATAATACCCATTACCGCCGTCACATTTCTAGTAAAACCAGCTCTGATTGTTACAATTTCTTCTATTGTCATGAAATAATTATGTTCTCAAACTCATTTATAAGAGAATATTACTACAAATGTGAAGAGACGCTGTTTTTTACAGCGTCTCTTCACATTTATGGCAATAACCATAAAATTTTAAATCATGATCCACGATTTTAAAATGATTTCGTTTTGTAATTACGGTTTCAAGAGATTCCAACCAATCATCATCGAATTCCGAGACATCCCCGCAACGTAAACAGATGAGATGATGGTGGTGGTGATGTTCGTCTTTTCTGCTAAATTCATACCGGCTTCGCCCGTCACCAAAATCATTTTTCAGCAAAACTCCAATTTCTGCCAATATATCAAGGGAACGGTAAACTGTCGCTAAGCCAATTTCAGGGTTTTGGTGCTTAACTAGCATATAAACCTCTTCAGCACTCAGATGTCGATCAACATGTTCTAGAAACGTTTGTAATATCGTCTGACGCTGAGGGGTCACCTTATAGGAATGGTTGCGTAACAAATTGCAAATATTTTCAAACGTTTTTATTTCTTCCACCCCTTGCCCTCCTCCATATTTGCTATTATATGTCAAATGCTGTCCCTTGCATAGAGATATATTTCTATTATATGTCAAGAAGGATCCATAACAAAGTCATTTGTCATAATTATCGATCAAATACCTCATAAATCGCGAATTTTAGATAGTCAGTTTCTTCACTTCCGAGAAGCACGGGGTGATCGATACCAGCACGCCTGAATTCGACAAGTCGCAACACTCTATGCGCATCACGGGCAGCCTCTTGGAGCATATTCAGAAAAAGTGTGGCACTTAGGTGATAGGAACATGAGGCAGTCACTAAGATTCCCCCGTTGCGTACCAATTTCATACCCTGGAGGTTAATTTCTTTATACCCCCGAATGGCCCCTTGTAAAGCTTGGCGATTTTTGGCAAACGCAGGTGGATCTAAAATGACGACGTCCCACGATTTTTTAAGCTTTACCTGTTCACGCAAAAAATCAAAAGCATTGGCTGCCACAAATTCAGTTCGATGAAGGAACCCATTAAGCAAAGCATTACCTTTGGCCATTTCAATAGCTTTCTCTGAAACATCTAAACAGGTCACCTTTTTGGCTCCAAAAAGACAAGCATGTAACATAAATGAACCCGTGTGCGAAAAACAATCCAAGACTTCGGCACCGTTCCAAAAAGGATTTTTAATTTCTTTTCCTTTCGTATCTAGGGGATGCCCATTTTCCTGCACTTGAATACCATGCCGAAGCCCCCACCCTGACATCAAAGGTTTCAAAGCAGCTCTGTTTTCTCGTTGATCAAAAAAATAGCCTGTTTTCTGCCCCTCAGCAACATCCACCAAAATACTTAGTCCATTTTCACGAACCATTACTTTGGTATCAAAGGGCTCCTCAACAAAACCTACTCTTTCCTCAAGCCCTTCGAGCCGTCTAACTGGAACATCGCTCCGTTCATAGATTCCCCGCTGTCTAAAAATCTTCTTTAAAGCCTTAAAGATCCATTGTCGGCGCACTTCCATCCCCAGAGAAAGAATTTGTACCACCAGCACATCTTCATATTTATCGATAATTAACCCTGGCAAGAAATCAGCTTCTCCATGAACAACCCGGCAGGATGTAACTTCCGGCAATAACCACTGCCGCCGCTTCCAAGCTTGCTCAATTTTATCAAAAAATAAGTTTTCATCGACTTCAACTTCAGCATAAGTCACAACGCGTACTTTGAGTTGGGATAGTGGGTTATAAAAACCTTGGGCTAAAAAATGCCCAGCATGATTAACAATATGTACAATATCTCCACCTTGAGGATCTCCCTCTATCTTTTCGATTTCACCTGGATACACCCAAGGATGTCCTTGCTCAAGCCTTTTTTTACGATTTTGTTTAAGAAACACTTTTGAAACGGTCATTTATCTTCCTCGCTTTCCGGTCTTCCCTTAATATGAGATGAACGTCCCTAAAAATATACCGTGAAACACGAGGAAAAGGAAGCTTTTGCTTCCTTAATTCGAGTTTTATTATAAATTAAGACGAAATCTTTAGTACCAAAGCCTATACGGATATGGATAGGTGGGATAAGGATACGGATACGGGTATGGATAGGCTGACGGAACATAACGTGGTGTTGCAAGAGTCCCTAACCCAAAACCCAAGGCAAAGGGGATAACGCCAAAGAACATAAGAGCAACTCCTTCCTAAAGAGATCTTTAATTCTAGTTTATTATATGGAAACATATCCCAATTGGCACAAAAAAACCGTCCCCCAGGATCGATGTACGTGGTTCGAATTCTGGGGTTCGAAACAAGTAATTCCTCGAGGTTAGCAAAACCCTTAAGAAATACCTGAATCGAACAGCAAACTCAAACACTGACCATCGGGCCGGAAGACGGAAAGTAGGGCAATTTCGTTATGTTTTACAGTTTTAAGTTTAAGCGTCTAGGAGAGACGATCTCGAAGAACGTCCACGATTTCATCGGCACTCCGACCTGCTGCATTGATAATAGGCATTTTAACAGGCCATTCAGGCGCTAGGATATCTGTTCCGTCCCCTTTGACGACAACAGCCCGGACATTCTGCAATTTTTCTCCTTCTAAAGGGGTAGTTTTAAATCCTGCATTATGAAGGGCCTGTGTAACATTCGCTAGTCCTTCTTCAACCGCTATAGTTTTATACATTTATTTACCCTCCTCATACTTTTTATATTTTCCCCTAATTTCTCCAACGTATGCAGGATTAATTTTCCTTACAAATCATAACTTTCTTTATACTGGATCTGGTAATCTACAGACAAGAGAGCATGTTGAATTTGTATGCGAGGTGAGGGATCTGGGAACGTCGCTTCTAGAGAGCACGTCATTACACTCTGTGTTTTAATCGACAAATGGATAATATTTCGATGCGGGGGCGTCCTCTGTAAGATGATTGAATATTTTCCAGAGGGTTGTTGTACACCTTTCAGTTGCAATTTTTTGGGAAGTTTGGATATTGGTAAAAATTCGTCGGTTTGAACATCAAATGGGGACGTGCTTTCCAATTTGAGCCTAATTAAATATGGTTCACTCGTATAGCTAAGTTTAAATGAAATATCGAGGATTCTCTGCGCATTTTTGTTTTTTTCTTCCACAGTTGTATCGACGCTTATTGGTGGTTTTTGATTTTGGATAGACACATATTGGCTTTTTCCTTCCTGTCCACCGAGATCGCTCACTACTTGGTGAGGCAAAGGTTCGTCAGAGAAAATATGCACTACTCCACCATTGCTCCCCGTCCACTCTTCTCTAACTATAACTGCCTGTGGGTAATCTCTTGTATAAATAGGAACTAGGCCTAACGACAAAATAAGTAAACCAGTAACCACTAACGCCGGCTTTCTTAAATGAGACAAAAGTTTCTTTGATAGTTGTGTTTTTGTGATCGCCACATGTAAGGCAGATAAGAAGAAGGGAACAAGTAGTAAGCTATAAATTACCAGAAAAATTAGGAAATATTTATGAATTGCTGTGTAGAAGCTCACCCATTGTTGCGAATTTAAAAGCTCAAAGTGGAGCCAATAGATGAAATATGGACCGATCAAGACCAAGATAATGCTTGGTAAGAAATACTGTAAATCTAGGCACAGAAGCCAAAAAACAAAAGGAAATGCCAGGTCAATCCGGATGAGCGCTAACACTAAACTCGCACCTAAGAGCAATACTACTCCGACAAACCAGTAGAGCTGAGCATTCCTGGCTAAAGGAAGCTTATAAAACCAACCCGCAAGAAGAATAAATATCCCTACGCCAATCCCAATACGGGCCATAACAAAGAACACAGGATAGGCGTAGTACAATAACTGGATATGTTTAATCAAATGCCAAAGATTCTCCCCGATCCCACTTAAGCATGTCACAATCAGACTCAGCACTAGTGTGATTCCTAAAATCCCCAATACTTTTTGCCAACTTACTCTATGGTTTTCCGAACTTTTTCTAACATACTTAATTAAAATCAGACCTGTAAAAATAAACGTTAAAAAGGTGAAGATGCGAATTCCATGACTAGGTAGAATAAACACATGATTTCCAATTTGAAAAGGTAAATATAGCTCATCCCATACACTCGGCCCAATCTTCTCCAATTTGACAGTCGTTAGTAATCGATTACTATAATCTCCGACTTTCTGCATATCCTCCAGGGAGACACGATCTAATAGATCTTCTGGTCGATGAAAATACCCCGCAGGTCGACCAGAAATACCTAGTCCAAGAGCTGGAATTCCCTGATCCAAGAAAGAGCTGAAGTCGCTTGCACCTCCTTGAGAACTTTCACGGGTCATTAGGATAAAATCGCGGCTAAGATGGAAGGGGATATGACTCTGTCCAGCTAAAGCCGCAACCTGCTTAATTAACTCCGGAGGAGCTGACTTTTTACCTGCAACCTCTATTTCCAGCGGGGTTCCAACCATGTCAATATTGAGCATCCATCGAACGGCTGATAAGTCAGCTTGAGACGCATAAAATTGTGACCCCAATAACCCATATTCTTCTGCTCCAAAAAAAATAAGTTGATAAGTTTGTTCATGAGGCTCTTTACTCAGGACTCTAGCCAGTTCTAGTAAAACTCCAACACCTGAAGCGTTATCCACAGCCCCAGGAGCATTTAGATTTGCAGAATCGTAATGCGCCCCGACGATAATAGTATCGGGACGTGTTCCCGGCAATTCGGCAATGATATTCTGGCTATTAATCAATTCGACCTGTTGTTCTTTTTCTAGAACTGAGGCTTCTCGAACGACGATCTTGCTGAAGGGTTGTTCACGTACCTTCCAGCCATTTTGACTTAACACATAACTTATATACTGAGAAGCTTTCAATTCCGGCTTGCTTCCCGCAGGCCGGGGGCCAATTTTTTGGACCAGATATTTCACATGTTCATATGCTGCCGCAGCTGAAAACCCTGATGTTGGATCATCGGGAATCGGCGAAATATTAGTTTTCGAATAAAGAAGCCAGGGAATTGCCAAGAGACTCAAAATAGCTATTAATACAATCACACTCGTCTTGATAAGCTTCATAGCCTCTGCCCTTTCAAACTGTAAACTCACCTTGCCCATTTTTATAGAGAAGCAAACTTATGCTTTCTAACTGGTATGAAAAACTTCTTAAGGTTATGCCTCTCAATACTTTCAACCTTTTGGACACATATGGTATAATATAGACAATATTTTTAGCCTTGGGAGAAGTATGTGCCATGTCAAAACGCAGATTCGTCTTTTCTATTCTCTTTCTACCGTTATTTAGTATTTTGTTATTAAGTGGTTGCTCGTTTAAAATTCCAAAACTAGCTCCTAAAGTTGCACCCATTTCTAAACTGCCAGCTGAAGCACTTTTTATTGATAAAGATGCCATCTATAATCGAACGATAGCTCTCATTGAGTCCGCACAAACGTCAATCTACGTTGAGCAAGCAGAATTTGACGACCCTCGCCTCATTCAGCTTCTCCTCACTAAATCTCGTTCAGGCATAGATGTCCGCATTCTCTTAGACCAATGGCAGAAAGTAAATCATGGAACACTCGATCTATTAAAAAGCCAAAATGTATCGATTCAGTTTTATCCCGCACAAAAAGGACAAATTGACCACACCAAATACATGATTATTGATCAAAGCCGGGCCATCATCTATGGCCCTCCCTGGACAGCCTCTGGGCTATTGGCTCATGATCTTGCCGTGGAGTTATCCGGAAGATCCGCTTGGAAAACGGCGACTTTGTTTTCTAAAGATTGGGAATTCACAACTACCTTCCCCCTAACTGTCGCCAAAACGTCTCTTTTACCGGAGGATAACATTGTCTTGGCCCTTAATGCCAATGTTAAACAGCAGCTAACGGAACAAATTTTAACCAGTACGAAATCGATTTGGATAGAGAACTCGGAAATTACAGAGCCTGATCTAAAACAATCCTTAATTGATGCAGCAGCCAAAGGTCGTGATGTTCGAATTATTGTCAATCAAACAAATGCTAATAAAACATCCGATACATTAGCAGAGTTAAAAGAAAATGGTGTTCACATTAGGTATTACCCGAAACAACCTGATCTCGGAATGAACTTGGCAATTTTTGATAATTCGTCGTTCATTTTAAGCAGTTCAGGTTGGACATTCAATTCTTTTGTCACCAACCATGAATTTTCTATTACTGTTCCCTCCCCTACCGCATCTGACAAATTAGGTCAGGTATTCAATCAAGACTGGGAACGAAGTATTGACTAACAAGGACTGGAACAGGATCACTACTACGTATATGCGAAATTAAAGGGACAGATGCCTGACCAGCAGCTGTCCCTTTAATTTACAAACTAATTCGACCTATTCTTTGTGAGCTTCTTGGGGAATTATCAACGGCGATTTCAACTCTAATTCATCTAAGTGCTGACAATCTCCAAGCAATGTTGGTGTCCACTGATCGTCTTTGACTTCGAAAATATTTAATGCTGTGTTATGTTGCCAGGGTGTTTTTGCCCACTCATGAACCTCAAAGCCCAAGGCTTTCGTAACCAATAACTTTAAAGTTAACCCATGCGTTACAAGACAGACCGTCTGCCCAGAATGGTCTTTAATAATTTGTTGCAAAAATTTCCAAGCTCTTTCGAGGACTTTTTCCATGTTTTCACCGCCTGGGGTAGTGACCATGTGCGGTTCTGAGTCCCAAATCTTAAAGATATCCGGATAGGCAACACGTAACTCTTGCCATATACACCCTTCCCACTCTCCAAATGAAAACTCACGGAGCGCAGGATTTGTTGATAAGTTTTCAAGTCCAAGTTCCCGACGAATCTCTTCAGCTGTACCGATTGCTCGAAGAGAATCACTAGAATAGATATGGTCAATACCCTGGTTCTTTAGTCTACAAGCTAAAGAACGGGCCTGAAGTATCCCCTTTTCGGTAAGCGGAGAATCCAGACTTCCTTGAACTCTCCCTTCAATGTTCCATAAGGTCTGTCCATGACGAGTTAGTATGATCCGTGTCATCAATACACCCCTTTAGCACTTCATAACTCAAACAGGACGTTCAAGTTTAGAGCATCACGATGATCGAGAAATTGTGAAACAAAAAGATATACTTACTAGTATATAAAGAAAACTTGGCTGGCGCCCACACGAAGACACTGTCTTCGCACGAATTAACCCTTCTTGAAGACAC
Source organism: Desulfosporosinus sp. OT (assembly GCF_000224515.1). Taxonomy (GTDB): domain Bacteria; phylum Bacillota; class Desulfitobacteriia; order Desulfitobacteriales; family Desulfitobacteriaceae; genus Desulfosporosinus. The sequence goes on from NZ_AGAF01000178.1 coordinate 75,263, forward strand.
TGTCTTCGCACGGATTAGCCCTACTTGAAGACACTGTCTTCGCACGGATTAGCCCTACTTGCAGTATATAACGAAGTTTATACTTTCTGATAGTAAAATAAAAGGGTAAGGAAAATTCCCTACCCTTCCCCAACTTGCCGTAAGACTCCAGGTTTCTGACCCCGCTTTCGCAGGTGGGCACCTAGTCCAAACTTTCCAACTTCCCAAAATAACAGGGCCTGTTGTAATCGCTTGGCATTTAGCTCCCTTGTCACTTGATAGGATCAAAACCATGGTAATCCATACGCACAAGGCAGGATGTAGTTTTATTATAACACCACAACACAAAAAAATCTCTAGCAAATGCTTGGAAATTAAATCATCGTTTCCGCATTTTGTCTTCAATCTCTGCCAAACGATCTTGAAGTAAGGCAATTGCCATTTCTTGATTACGTACACGCCGACGAAGATGATCAACAAGCTGGGTAAGTTCACTGACGTCCTCATTAACAGATTCAGAATTTCCTCCAGACTGAGCCCTGTTCGAGTTATTGAAATCCTCTAAGTTCCGGGTTTCACTAGCTTCTGAAGATTTCTCGTCTGTGTTTTGAGAAATCAAGAGGAAACGGAAACGGGCATATCTAGAGTTGCGACCCGGATTAACTTCAATCACTCCGTCTTCTGCTAAAGCTTGAATAGCACGCTTCAAAGTGACACTTGCTGCCCCTGTTTCTCGTTGAATATCTGAATATGCTAACTCGAAATCCTTACCTTGATACATACAAGAAATCTTTTCAAAAAATTCGACAAATTTCCGATGGGTTTTTTCCTTTAATCTCAATGCAAGTCCATCCTTCCAAAAACAATTATAGAATTTCTTAAAAATCAATTATATTATATCAAATTTAAAAGAAAAAGCTATACTGTAAGGATATCAATTATTAAACTTTAATCATACTATTTAGTGTTTAATCTCATTTATCACCATAAAGCTTTTCAATAACTTCGTTTGACAAACCAAAAGTATGCTCCTCTGCAGGAAATATACTTGATTTGACCTCCTCATGAAATCCTTGGATAGCTTGAACAGCGTCATGCCCTAGTTGAGCATATTGCTTAACGAATTTAGGTTTAAACCGTTCGAAAAGCCCCAATAAATCATGAAACACAAGAACTTGCCCATCACAATCCGGTCCTGCCCCTATCCCAATCGTGGGAATTTTTCGTTCCAAGGAAATTTGCTTCGCAACCTGCCGAGGTATTGCCTCTAAAACAAGTAAAAAGGCCCCAGCCTGTTCTATGGATTGACCATCTTCCACTAACTGCTTGGCACTGTCCAGGTCTCGACCCTGAACTTTAAATCCACCGAGCTGACTTGCTGTTTGAGGTGTTAGTCCAATGTGCCCGACCACAGGTATTCCTGCACGCGTGAGAGCCTGAACAATGGGGACTAGATGATATCCCCCTTCAAGTTTTACGGCATCCGCGCCGCCTTCTTTGATGAGTCGCCCAGCATTCTGAATTGCAAGATCCAGGGTAGCATAACTCATAAACGGCATATCGGCAACTACAAACGTTTGCGTTGCACCTCTGCAGACCGCTTTAGTATGATGAAGCATTTCTTCCATCGTTACTGGAACTGTTGAATCATACCCTAAGACCACCATTCCTAAAGAATCGCCAACAAGAATCATATCAACGCCAGCCTTTTCGACTAACTGCGCCGATGGATAATCATACGCTGTTAACATGCTGATTTTCTCACCGGCTCGTTTCATTTTTTCGAAATCAGGGATTGACTTTTTCATTTCAATTCCTCCTTAAAATTTCTCAATCTTTGTATTTTATAGCGTCTAGCTGTCATACTCCTTTTAATTGAGGCATAGGTGTTATCAATCAAAGGAGGGATAACTAATGTTAAAATCCTTTCAGTTTAGTTTAATTCTAAAAGGAATACTCATGGCGACCGTCTTAGCATTATCATTGTCACTTATCTTCGGTATCCTACTTTCCTACACATCACTTCCTGAATCTGAACTATCAATCAACATTATCTTTGGCGCAAGTATCTTCATCGCTGCTTTTATCACAGCTCATCAAGCAGGCACAAGAGGATTGTACTATGGATTGGCTGTTGGCCTAGGATTTATCTTCTTGGTGCTGGTCCTATCCGCTATTTTCTGGTCAGAAACCCCATCGTGGTTAAGAATGGGAGAGAAAAGTATCTTGGCGCTTGTTTCTGGTGGAGTAGGCGGAATCATCGGAGTACTATTTCCAAAGTCCTGAACACAATCCCGAGAAATCACTTCCTTTGAGAAGAGAGGGAAATCTCACTATGAGATTTCCCTCTCTTGCATATTTTTGTGCTATTCACAAAACAACCTTTCTGGAGGATTCCTAATAATTTTCTATCTTTCGATTTAAAACTCCTGCGCTTAAACAGCATCTGTTTTATAAAATATACTAAGTACTTTATATTAAAGCCCTATCGTTATACAATATACTTAAATTGTTAAAGGGGGAATGATCTATGTGTGTTGAAAAAACGCCTTGGGAGCAGGTTATTGATTTTCACGGTCATACTTGTCCAGAAATTGCCTTGGGTTTTCGAGTAGCGCAGATTGCCATGCGCGAACTAGGAATTCGTCCTGCCCCAACCTCCCAACTGTTGGTTACTGCTTACACTCATTCCTGCGCTATTGACGCCTTTCAGATATTAAACCGTGCAACCTACGGACGTGGGACTTTAACTGTGAATGAAAAGAAACAACATGATTATCACTTTCAATATACGGGTACATCAGAAGGATTACAAATCTCCATACGTTCGGAAATATTAGACCACCTTGTCGGGATACACGAACACATGAATACTCGCGAGAAACAAAACAAATATTTAGAAGCCATTCAATTGATTCTAGGCAGCGAAGAAACGCTATTCTGTACCATTCAGAAAGTCTAACTCGAAGAGTGTTCAAGCCTTGGGCCACGCAAAACACCTAAGCCGCCTCATGTTTCCGTTCTCTCCATATCCTCCAAGCTAGAAGTAATAAGGCAATTAATACAGCCACCATGCTGCTCCATTGGGCTGCAGACCAGTTGAACAGAAACCGCGGGCTATCCCCTCGGAGATTTTCGAGAAAAAATCTAGACAAGTTGTAAAGGATTAAATATAACAAAAAAATTGTGCCCGATGGCCATTTTTTCAATTTCAGAATCACGAGTAAGGCAAAAATTATAACATCAACTTGCCCTTCCCAAACTTCTGCCGGCCACAACGGTTGGTTCCCAAAAGTGTCACGGGCAATTGTACCAACTGGATAGAGTATTCCAAAATCTCCTCCCGTTGGCCCGCCAAAAGCGTCACCATTCATTAGATTGGCATCTCTTCCAATCGCCTGGGCCAACATAAGCCCTGGCGCAGCTAAATCAGCGAGCTCCCAAAAGGGTAACTTCTTTCGCCAGACGTAGATTCCGCCAACTAATAACGCCCCGACCACACCACCTTGAATCGAAAGTCCGCCATGCCAGATGGCGATGATTTCGCCTGGATATTTACTATAATATGCCCAATCGAAAAAAAACACCTGCCAAAAGCGAGCACCCAAGATGCCTGAAATAAGCAGAAGGGGTGCTAAATCCATTAATATCTCCATGTATTCGGGTCGTCCTTCAGCTTTGGTAAAATAAAGCGTTACGCCCACTCCGAGGATGAAGGCCAAGGCGAAAAGTGTCCCGTAAGCACGCAAAGGAAAACTTCCGATAAAGAACCAATACTGATGCATTTTTTCCTCCTTCATTAAAAAAAGACCGGGTTCCCGAATTTAGACCCAGCTCTTCGGATATAAGCCATCTTCTGCATAGTATTATATCCTGAAATAGCAATGGTCTCAAGTTTCGTCATAAATAACAGATCCGATGTCACCATCGGATCTGTTAGGCTTATAAACTATTAAGTTTTGCAAAAAAACCATCGTTTTGACTGGAATCGGGCATCGTAAGCTCACGTACTGTTTTCTTAGTCGGTTTCTGAACCTTTTGAAAATAGGTAGAATGTTTCTTTTTAGCCGAGCCTGCATCGGAGTACAATGTAACAATTAAAATAGCAATTGCAATTAGGACCATTAATCCTTCTAACATTTCTCTACACACCTCCATTACTATTTTATGGCCTATAGCCTAATTGTCAAGTGTTTTTAATCCCAAATCGCCGTAACTCGGTCACCCGGGTGTAAAACAGTTGTGAATTCAGCCATTTGACCATTGACTTTTAATTTTAATGAGGACCCTGACGGGACCTCTTTAGGAAACTTGACGTAGGGCAAAAGGTCTGAAAGAATTGGCATTCGCTTAAATCCTTGTACCCTCAGGTCCATTCCATCCTTAAGCGGTTGGTTCTCTGACACGGGCTGTCCACGGAAGGAAATGATCGTTTCTTGGGGAGGAAATTCTATTTCTACCCCATTTACGCTGAAAATGAGCGGCCTAGGCAGAAGGTCCAGTTCACCGATCATGATCTGCTTGGTGTTAACTTCTATTGAATCTCCATCATAGATTGTACAACTATCCTCAACCCTACAACCATTGACCAAAATCTCTTGATCTAGGTTAATTTTATGTGCTTCTCCATTGATCCCATATTCTATCTCTTCTTTCTTTTGCAGATTATAGCCCTTTTGCTTAAGAAGATTTTTTAAGTCATCATTGGGGATGTACGTTATTTTGCATCCATCGAGGATCGTATCTTTTTCGCAGGCTAGCTGATCATTCACCAAAACTTGAGGGGCATAAATCTCGCGTTGACCGTTCCATAATATCCACTTTGCATCATGTGGAGGCAACACCTCTTTAAAGCTTACTTGGGCATCTTTTCCCGGCTCTCCAGGAATGAACGTAATTTGATCACCTGCTTTTAGGGCCTGTTCTAATTTACCCGGTATGCCATTCACCGATAATTGGGCAGGACTACCCAGCGTCCCCTTAATAACCCGCATTTCGCAATTCCATTCAAACGTCAATGCTGCTCCCGGCTTACCAAAAAAAGATCGCGGCAATATTCCAGCAGCGAGCAGAGCTTCTGCTACCGTCGCAAGTTGTATTTCAAAAATCGAAACAATCGTATTGTTCACTGTCACGCTGTAATACTGAAGCCCCTTGCCTTCCAGCGCAGCAATTCCAATCCCGATTGGGGTAATACTTTCCGGTCCCTTTAAACTCTTTTCCCCAAAAATCTCGCCTAACCGTTCTCTGACTTGAATCCCAACTCTATTCTGAGGAATTCCCAAGGTCTCAGCGACCATTTCAGAAAGCATAGGAGTTAAACTCCCTCCGCCAATCAGAATAATGGCTTGAGGAACGTCGTTGTTGAGAATTAGAATCTCTTTTGAAATACTCTCCGCTAATTTGCCGACCACGGATCTAATTACATTTAACACGTCTTCTTTTTTGGCGACGACTTTAGCTCCGAGAAAATCTTTAAAATTCAGTTGGGCTTTGGTATTTATTTCCCTTTTAACTTTTTCTCCTACCTTAAAATCCAACAAATAGTGCGTGCAGATCGCTTCAGTGACCTCATCACCAGCCATAGGGACCATCCCATAGGCGAAAAATGAACCATTCCGTGTCAAGGCTATATCCGCGGTTCCAGCCCCAATATCAACCAAAGCCAGATTAAGGCGCCTCATGTTCAATGGAATGGCTGCTTGACCTGCCGCAATAGGTTCCAATGTTAGACTTGTCATTTCTAGACCTACCTGACTTAATACTGCTACCAAACCATCGACAACAGTCCGGGGCAAGAAGGTTGCAATGACAGAAACCTTTGCGACTTTTCCCCTCTGCCCAATCAAATTGGAAATTTCCTCTCCCTCATTCCACCAGGCGATGGGGCTGTATCCAACACAGTGATAGCTTTGAGCATCATCATCTGTTGATGACTGCAATTGGCGAAGTGCCAGATGCACTGCTTCCATTTCTAAAGCTAATACATCCTCCCTTTCCCAGCGCACAGGAAGAGGCTCCTTATGTTCAGCACAAGCAACTTCGGTTCGGAGCGCCCGACCTGCGGCCGCCACAGCTACTTGTTTTAAGGGCATATCAAGTTTTTTTTCAAGGGCCTCTTTGACTTTAATAACGGCCCGAGCAACTTCATTGACATCATGAACTTGCCCATCATACATGGCACGCTGCTTATGTTCTGTCTTGGCGCTGGCTAAAATTTCATAACCCTGCTCTTTGTTCTTGGTCATGACAAGTCCCATCACCATACGGGTACCAATATCTAGCGCAAAAATAGGTTCCACTTACTTCACCTCTCTAGAAGAGAGTTCGACTCATTTCAGCTAAATTCCTTCTCGTTCCAGTTAAACAACTTTATCAATCCTCTACTTGGGGAGGGCATTTCAAGCGTAATTTCAATTTCCAGAAAACCATGTAGGCCCAAGCCCTAAGGTCGTTCTACACCCCCGTCGACTGCAACCAGAAAAAGTTTCTGCTTAGTGTAGCGTGTACAAATGAGTTAAGACACTTCCTCCCCAAAAACATATCGCGTTTCACCATACTCTTCAATGTCACGTTTCCTGGCTTCATATCCCTGGCGACCCATTAATGCATATGTCCCGTTCTTACCTTCCTCGACTCCCGGTTGATCGAAAGCATTGATGTCCAATAATTCACCCATATAGGCCGTCTCCCACTCAAGTAGGAGAAGTAATTGCCCTACATGATAAGCATCTAAGGCAGGTAGTATAATCTTCTGATGTTGCCGCCCAGCAAGGGTCAAGGCGTATTCGGTTGCTTTTTGTTCCGCAAACAACAGCTCTTCCAGGGTCCGCCCCCCTAAGAATTGAATGTCTTCAGGTAACTCTAAATCGATCGGAATCTCTTGAGATTCCTTAAATTTCTGTACGGCTACAAAGGTTATAACCTTATCATCGGGCCCCTCAGCATATAACTGAACTTGGGAATGTTGATCTGTTACCCCCAACGCTTTCACAGGTGTTTGTCCGATGTGAACAGCACGTCCCTGTCGATCGTAACCTTTCCCTAAGCTTTCCGCCCACAATTGAGCATACCAGTCAGCCATTGTTTTTAAACCGTCCGCATAGGGCATAAACACCGAGATATTTTTTCCCTTTTGCCATGACAAAAGAGCTAGGGCCGCTCGTAATTGTGCCGGATTAGAGGATACCCCCTTAGCTGCCCTGATCTGCTGATCCATTACTAAAGCACCTTCAAGCAGCTGATTAATATCAACCCCGCATATGGCGGCAGCAAGCAATCCTACGGGCGTCAGTTCTGAGAAGCGCCCGCCAATTCCAGCGGGAATCACAAACCGTTTATATCCCTCTTTCAGAGCAATCGGCAGAAGATTTCCCTTTTCTTTATCTGTCGTGACGACAATATGTTCAGCGTAGCTGTCTCCACATACCCGTCGTAGGGTATCTCGAACAATTAGAAATTGAGCCATAGTTTCTGAGGTGTTACCTGATTTTGAAATTACATTAAAAAGAGTTTTGCTTGGCTCAAGCATCTGCAACAACTCATTCACGCGTACCGGATCAATATTATCCACGACATAAAAGCGGGGGCGGTGACCGCGCTCGGCCGGAGAAAGTTCATTATAATAGTAATGATTTAGTGCTTGGTGAACAGCTAACGGCCCTAGAGCAGACCCTCCGATTCCCAAAACTACAAAATTTTCAAATTTAGGAGTAATACTATTAGCATACTCAATTATTTCTGAGAGTTCAGTTTTCATGTGAACTAAAAGCTTTGAGAAATCAAGCTCTCCAGCATCTCTACGGGTCAAGAGTGAAACCTGCGCTTGGTCCAAAGCGTTCTGAAGGCCCAACAGTTCCTCTTCTTTAAACCCCTTCGGATTTTGATAATTACTCATCATTCCAGTATAATCTATCATTATTGTAGGTTTGGCTTGGTTTTCCATTACTCACCCTCATCTCTAAAATTATTTTCTGTTGTATACTAAATCGAAAGCTCATTCGCTAAATCATAAAGTTCTTTATTAAATGGCCGCCGTATACCATAAGCGGAATCTAACGGTCTAGCGACAACGGCTTGATCGACATAAGCAGTCATCTTATTGGATTCTTTTTCCAAAATGATCTCAACCGCTTTGCCACCCATGCCTGCGGCAATCACGGCATCTAAAGCGCTTGGGTTTCCGCCACGTTGTATATGGCCTAAAACAGTGATCCGAGTCTCAAACCCTGAACGGGTTCGCAATTCTTCTCCGATTTTATAAGCGCTTCCCACACCTTCAGAAACTAAGATAATGCTATGGTTTTTCCCACGTTGATGACCACGCTTTAATTTATCACTGATTTCATCTAGATTATACGGAATTTCAGGGACCAAGATTGATTCAGCTCCACAGGCTAAACCTGCCTGAAGTGCAATGTTTCCGCAATTTCTTCCCATAACTTCCACAATAAACGTCCGTTCGTGAGAAGACGCTGTATCTCGAATTTTACTCACGGCATCCACGACGGTATTCGTGGCTGTATCGAATCCTATTGTCAAATCAGTTCCAGCGATATCATTGTCAATAGTTCCTGGAATCCCTACAATCTGAATACCTTGAGCTACTAAAGTTTGGGCTCCGCGAAAAGACCCATCTCCTCCGATTACTACCAATGCTTCAATTCTATGCTTATGTAACTGTTCTAGAGCCTTCTGCTGTCCTTCTTGGGTCCGCATTTCTTCGGAACGTGCTGTCTTCAATATCGTTCCACCCCGAAGTACAATATCCGCAACAGAACCTATGCTCATTGCTTGAATTTCTCCATGTATAAGCCCCTCATAGCCGCGACTTACTCCATAAACCTCAAGCCCATGGTAAATCCCTTTCCTCACCACTGCGCGAAGGGCTGCGTTCATACCTGGAGCATCCCCTCCGCTAGTTAGTACCCCAATCCGTTGTATTTTACCCGACATAGTATCACCCCTTCTCATTATCTTCTTTATCATAGTTTCTACTCTAGTAAATCACATTATTTTTGTCTAATCGAGCGTTATGTGCTGTATGAGTTAAGGCCAACAAAGACAAAAGTATTAATAAACTATGCTTTAAAAGACTTTAATATTATTTCATATATTTTATATAGTTCTTGATCACTTGCCAGCTTAGCCTGGATTTTTTGATAAGAGGTTATCATGGTAGAATGTTTACGATTAAAATAACACGCGATTAACGGAAAAGAAATCTGGCAAAGAGTCCGTATCGTATATATGGCTAATTGTCTCGCTTCATTCACATTAGTCTTTCGACTTGGCCCTACCAATTCCTCAACAGAAACTTTCGTATTCTGGGAAACTATGTTGATAATATTTATTGGATCAGCAACCATTTTTCTTTTTTCTTCTTCCTTATCCCAAAAGACTTGGAAACACTGCAAGCTAAGTTCATCTTCTTCTAATTCTGCAAATTGAATAAATTGCTCAACAACCCTCATGGCATCTGCTAAATTGTCTGTAAGCCTAGCAATAACACCCACGACCAATCTGTCCATGAAAAGGTGTTTTTGATGAATATATTCGTCCAGGAAGCGCTCCATCTCATGTTCAAGAGGGCAATTAACTGGGACGACTACGCCACTCAAAAAACGAGACCCCAGCCGCTCTCCGAGAAATTCCAGCTGTGGCAGATTGGCTTCCAGTGAAATGACCATTTTTCCTCCATTTCCAATGACATATTCGTATGTGTAATGGAGTTCTTCGATCGTTTTAACTTTGCCCTCAAAAAATTGAAGATCATCAATCAGAAGCAACCGAGTAGAGCGGTACCGTTGCCGAAAAAGCTTAAGCTTGTTATCCTGAGCTGCATAAGCATACTGACGAGAAAAAGACAGAGCATCGGTAAATATAACCTCTTCATTCAACCTATTATGTTGATAAAGAGAGCGCAACATAGTTGATTTACCTATCCCCCTTGGTCCGTAAATCAGCGTAACATTTGGAGCTGCTTCTAGTCGGTAACTTCTGATCAGACGCCAGGCTCGAATATTGAATTCACTTAAAAACCAGTTCAAAGGTGCCTCTCCTTTATTTAACCTAGTAGAGATAAAAGGGTTGCCCAATCGTCAAGGCTATTATCGCATTAAATTGGAAAGGAATTTAGCCTTTCATGTCGAAACAATTCAGAAATACAGCTTCACTCTATTTCTTGAAGGGGGCACAATTGATGACAATTAATAAGCACGACAGAGCTGCTGTAAATGCCAAGAGCAATGGAGAAGGCATGTATGATATTCAGAAAATCTGCGATGCCCACATTCATCTTTTTCCCGATCGCTTAATGGGAGCGATTTTAGATTGGTTTGTGCAACGAGGTTGGACTATGCCCTATCGCCAACCCGTTGAGACCCTTTTGAATTATCTTGAAAACATTGGGGTAACATCGGCTTTTGTTTTAGGGTATGTCCACAAAAAGGATATGGCGGCAGGTATCAACTCATGGCTCAAAGATGTTTGTGAAAAGCATCCATGGTTACACCCTTTTGCTGCCCTTCATCAAGATGACACTGCGCTAGAGAAAATCTTAAGTCAAGCCCTTGATGAATGGGATTTTCCCGGTGTCAAGATTCACGCGTTTGTGCAAAATGTTGCTGCTAATGACGAACGTTTGTGGCCTATGTATGGCATGCTCAGTGAAAGGCGAAAGGGGATAATTCTCCATTTAAGTGGGCTGCCTATTGAAACCCCTAATACACGAGTTGATGCACTTCTAGATGTACTAAAGTCCTTCCCTAATCTGAAGATCACCATCGCGCACATGGGTCTTCCTAAGGACTTCTCTCTAGCTGTAAAATTAGCTGCTAACTATTCGAACGTTTACCTGGATACTGCCTATATGTTAGGTAACCCCCGCTTTCCATTGCAGGAAGACTGGCTCAAAGCAATAGACGCTAATCCAACTAAATTCATTTATGGCTCGGATTTTCCAATAATGGACTACTCCCCCCAAGATGCCATCCAAGCCGTTAACCTGCTTCCTCTTACGAAAGAAGTAAAATCACAATTGTTATGGGATAATGCCCAGAGATTTCTCCATACAGAAAAGTCATAAAGAAGACTTAGTGTTTTTTCTTTATTTCCCCTGGCCTCCAACCTCTGCCTTCTGAGCTGCTAGATATCTGTAGCACTCATCAGCAATGACCGTCAAGGACTTATTCCTACGGGTTAAAAGGTAAAAACCACGTTCAATCGAAAAATCTTGGACATTCACCCATACTAAACCTTGCTCGGCATGAGACTCTAAGGCATGTCTTGATAGAAACGAATAACCTAGCCCAGAACGAACAGCATTTTTCACACCTTCTGTACTTCCAACTTCTAAGGCTATGTTGAAGTCATTTAAATCGAGTCCGCGTTTAGTAAGCGCCTCTTCGAAGGCCCTCCGATGGCCGGAGCCGTTCTCCCGAATAATCATCGGATAATCCCGCAGCATATTAATTTCAACACTTTGATTAGTACATAATGGATGATCAGAAGAGACTACAAAACCTAGTTCATCCTTAACCCAGTATTCAGAAGTTAGTTTTTCCGTATCGAATACTGCTCCAACAACGGCAAAATCCACTTCGTGAGCAAGTGCCTTTTCTGCCATCTCTAGACTGTCTCCGATGGATAATTTGAATTGTATTTCAGGATACAGTTTTCTGAAAGAAGCTAAGAAATTGGGCAGTAAATATTCGCCTGGAATGTGTGAAGCACCGATATGGATTTTGCCATTCATTAGCCTTTCCGAACCTCCGATTTCTCGCATAAGCTCTGACCATTCATCGAGCATATGGAAGGCATGCCGATAAACTGTTTCACCCTCCGGTGTTAGCGCAAAACCCTTTCCCTTGCGATATAGCAATTTTACCCCCAGTTTCTCTTCGAGCGCCCGCATCTGATTGGAGACCGCAGGTTGGCTAATTCCTAATTTTCGCGCAACAACAGTAAAACTCTGTTCCTCTACAACTTGACCAAATAAACGCAGCAAATCTAACATATTAACCCCCTCCATCTGAGATTTCATCTTAGAACTAACGTTGGCCGAGTGGGCTTTCACCACCTAGTTAATCGCCATGCGTGGCACACTACGCAGAAGAAGAGGGCCAGGCCCTCTTCTTCTGCGATAGTGTACAATCTAGTGCCATTCAGAGTGTAACTAGAGTTGAATGGTAACTTTCTTCATCCTTTGGTCTTCTAATGGTTTATCGCTACGATCCTTCTGAACACTGACAATCCGATCGACTTCTTCCATTCCTTCGATGACTTTTCCGAAGGAAGCATACTGACCATCTAAATGAGTTGAAGCCTTAACAACAATGAAAAATTGAGAACTAGCTGAATTGGGGGCTGAGGTCCGAGCCATGGATATAACTCCACGGTCATGCCTTAAATCATTTTTAAAACCGTTGGAGGAAAATTCACCAGGAATTGTTTGTTTACTACCACCCATTCCTGTCCCATTAGGGTCTCCGCCTTGGATCATAAAGCCTGGAATGACTCTATGGAAAATGAGGCCATCGAAAAATCCTTCAGTGACGAGGGATACAAAGTTCTTAACAGTTTGAGGTGCTACCTCTGGATATAGTTCAATCTTAATCGTGTTTCCGTTTTCCATCTCTAAAGTTACGATAGGATTTTGCTTAAGTCCTTGGTCTTGTGTACTTTCATTTGTCACCTGAGTGACCTCCTTCATGTTTGGGTTTTTATGTTTAGGTTTTTATCCTATAAATTATACCACTTGACTTGGCTTTCGCCTAATGTTAAGAAGGTTTTGTTTCAGTCTACCCGACCTCGTTTCACATTATAAAGATAGATTAAGAACACAATCAGGGCAAGAACAATTCCACCTCGTGCCAAATAACGATGTAAAATAAACGTGATTTTTGCCCAGTGTTCTCCAAGGATTCGTCCCAGCGTAATAAACGTTAATGCCCATAGAAAAGCGCCCATCCCGGCTAACACTGCATACCGACCAAAATGAAGCTTACTCATCCCAGAAAAGTACGCAGTAAAATGACGAAATCCTGGAAAGAAGTACCCTATCACAATAAGTCGGTCGCCAAAATGCTGAAACCAATGTTCAGCCCGAGCGATCTTTTTTTCATTAAGATGAAGATAGGGGGCAATCTTATGCAAGAACGGAATTCCTAATCGCCTTCCAACCCAATAACTCAAGTTCATTCCTAGAAAACTACCTAAAGTAGCGACAAAAAGGGTTTCCCCATAATTCATTCGCCCCAATGTCGTTTGAAACCCACTAAACGTCATGAGAAATTCATCGGGTACCGGCACACCGACCATACCACCAATAAGTAGTAGAAATAAGCCTTCATAACGATAGTGATAAATTATATCCGTCACATAGTGCTCTAGCCCGTGCATACCCTGCCTGCCTTCCTCAATGCGTGGTTCGTGGTTCCGTCGTTCTTAGTTCGAATATAAGTAAAAAGCTGATATGTTTCAGCGCCTGCTGCGTTTGAGGCGTTTCCATACTACATAGATAACTACCAAAACAATGGCCCCTCCAACGACTATGTCGGCACGATGAAAGTAAGGTTTGAGTGAATCCCAATTCTCTCCTAATTTTTGACCCACAAAAATTAAGAGCGCACACCAGAAAAACGCGCCAATTGTCGTGTAGACTGCCATTTTCATTGGATTCATTCGCGCGATACCTGCAGGTAAAGAAATGAAAGTGCGTACGATTGGTAACATTCGACCGACAAAAACGGTTGCTTCACCATAGTGTTCAAATAAATGTTCTGTCCAAGCCAGTTCTCGGTTATTGATAAAGAAATAACGTCCATAACGTTTGAGGAACGGCAGACCTCCCCACACACCGACATAATAAGCAACAAGTGCTCCAAAAAGGTTCCCCAAAGTAGCAGCGATAGTTGCTTGCCAAAAACCAAATCGTCCTGCAAATACCATGTAACCAGTAAACGGAAGAATGATTTCACTTGGCAAAGGTATACAAGCACTTTCGATTGCCATGGCAAAGAAAACCCCAGCATAGCCGAAAGATGAAATCATATATTCAACGAATTGTCCAAGGTGCGTTAAAATCACTTCCAATGTAAACCTCCTTTACTAATCTCTGACAACCAATATTCATTCTTAAGTATCGTGGGTATTTTACCATAGACCTGTCTCCTTTGCCAATTCGACCTGAATAATTTATGTTGCCATCATTTTCGATTCGATTTTGTAGATTCTACTTACACTCTCTAAAATCCTTCAAGGTTTGCAAAGCAGACATTATTTCTAACATCTGCTTTGGTTAAGAACTAATTTGTTATTTCTCGGAAAGATTCTTACTTTTCTCCCGCTTTGCTCACCTGATGATGACTGACTAGTCCGTTGGAACAATCATAAACAACTTTTTTTGTATCTACCACTGTTTCAAGACTGACTGATTTCCCCCAGAGGAATTGAACAAGGGAAAGGGTTTTCTCAAGATAGACAATATCGAGATCAACCCCTTCATGACGGTGTTTAAGATATAGCCCGCCTTTACCCTCATAGTCTCCCTCAAGTACTACGATTCGAGGATGCCCTCCATTAACTAGTTGCTGTACCAGATTGTCACGCACTTTTTCCCATTCATTTTCGGTAACTTGCCAGTGGGCCCCAACTTTACGGAAATTGAATAAATTCAGTTCCTCCACTAGTTCGCGAGTGAGATGATTACGGATAAACGAAAGGTCGTTTTCGGTTTCGCGCAACTCAAAAATTTCGCTGAGGGCTTTATTTTTCGCCAGATGTTCCCATATCTTTACACCCAGATAGTACGGATTCATCCCCATACGCGAAGGCTGCACGACTTGACTGTGCATGAGCGCAAATTCTAGGGATTCGGCATCTGTAAGATCAAGTTCATGCATAATTCTGGCATGCCAGAATGTCGCCCATCCCTCGTTAATAATTTTTGTCTCGATTTGGGGGTAGAAATAAAACGATTCTTCCCGAACAATGCCAACTATATCTCTTTGCCATTCTTCGAGCCCCGGCGCAAATTTAATAATATAGAGTAAAAGATCTTCATGCTCTGGTTGGGACTCGCATTTACAATCATCATCTATCAGATCTCCCCATAAATCTTCATAGGGCAAAGATGCTCTTTTTGCCCTAACCTTCTTGGGAGAGTCTGCCTTACTTGGTTCCTTTGTAGTACAATTTCCTCCACAGGAACCACAAGAATGATTCCCAGAACAGGCATCACCTGGGCACTTATGCCCTTCATCTTTGAGTGGGCGATTGACCTGAGGTAAATTTTCCATTTTGCCTTTAGTACCAATATGAGATCGATAATCCACATGTTCCTGAATAGCAAGGACTGCATCCAAGGTTCGCTCAACTTTTTCTCGCCCATACAATAATTCGTATTCTCGAATTTTCTCGGCATGAGCACCCATACGCTCAACCATGTCCTTCGGCGTACGTGAAAAATAATAATTATTCTTAAAGAAGTCAACATGGGCATAAACATGCCCAATTACCAGTTTGTTTTGAACCAGTCGATTGCCTTCCAACAAAAAAGCATAAGCCGGATTAGTATTAATAACTAGTTCATAAATCCGGCTCAAATTCAAATCATATTGAGTCTTCATCCGATAAAAAGCTTTTCCGAAGCTCCAATGTGTGAAACGCACCGGCATCCCATAGGCTCCAAACGTATATAAGGCTTCCGCCGGAACGATTTCAAAATTTACCGGATAGAAATCAAGTCCCATGCCACGGGCCACTTGAGCGATATCCTGAGCTATGGAGTTTAAGGCTCGCTTCTCATTGTCCATGACTTCCCCCCTACCTTTTGCGCGTTCATCATTTCTTGGGTTAGAGCAATAGCTACACTCTTGGGCTAAATTTTAGGAAAAAACCGTCTTGAGAGCGGCATACACCTCATTGCGGTCTCTGATCGTCACCAAGCGTAGTTTTGGGTCCGTAATGCGTTTTAATGTTGACATTAGGGTACTCGAATAATGCGTTCTTAAGATCTCTCCGTAGCCTACAACCCGACTTACTTCGACCAAACGTTGCATTAAGGACAGCGCTCTGGAATTATCCGAACCAATATTATCGCCATCTGTAAAATGAACGGGATAAATATTATAATGAGCCGGAGGATATTTGGTTTCAATTAAATCTAAGGCATATTGATACACTGAGGAACAGCGGGTTCCGCCACTTTCCCCGCGCGTAAAAAATTCAGCCTCGGTTACTTCTTTGGCCTCGGTATGATGCGCTAGAAAACGTATCTCCACATTTTCATACTTTAAACGTAGGAAACGCACCATCCAAAAGAAAAATGTCCGAGCGATATATTTTTCAAATTGCCCCATTGAGCCAGAGGTATCCATCATCGCCAGAATTACAGCATTCGTCTCAAAATTTGGCCGAGTCTCCCAAGTCTTAAAGCGCAGGTCTTCAGGGGAAATTTTTAATCTGGCATCTTTCTCCTGTTTTTGAGAAAAGGCCTGCCTCTTGATACTTTCCAGCAGCGTGCGCTTCTTATCAACATTCGCCATTAGCCCTTTTTTTCGAACATCGTTGAATTCCGGACGATCATGAGCAATAAGAGGTCTTTTTTTATCGTCCAGATTGGGTAACTTTAGTTCTTCGAACAGAATATTTGCTAAGTCCTCATAAGTGACTTCTGCTTCATAGATATCTTGACCTGGTTCTTCACCAGCTCCACTCCCAGCAGCGCCTTTGCCCTTGGCCTGATCACGCCCCAAAATTTCACCCGGAACCATCTTTTTAGTCCCCTGTCCGGTATGATTCTTTTTATTAAAATCATACCGGAAACGAAATTCTTCCAGAGAACGCATGGGAATTTTAGTGCTCTTTTTGCCATCCGTTAGGATGATACTTTCATCAACAATCAAATCACCGAGTTGTTGCTTAATGACTTCCTCAACTTTTTCCTTGTGCCTTGTTTGGTCTAGATACCCTTTGCGATGCAAACTCCAGTCATCACGACTCACAATGATGTCATCTGCCACGTTTATCCCCCTTCCTCTCTATCGGTTAAGGAGGGCCCCTACATACTTCACAATCTCATTGGCACAGATTGGGCAGTATCCATGCTCATTAACGAGACGATCCATAACATTATTGATTTTTAACAATTGCTCTTGATCTGGATGTTCAACAGAGGTAGTGATCTTTACTATATCCTTCAAATCAGCAAACAATTTTTTTTCAATGGCTTCCTTCAACCGTTCATGGGACGTATAACTAAATACTTTCCCTTTGCGGGCATACATCGAAATCCGAATGAGAATTTCCTCACGGAAGGTTTTCTTAGCATTTTCTGAAACCCCGATTTGTTCTTCAATACTGCGCATTAGTTGCTCATCGGGAGCTAATTCTTCACTGGTAATTGGGTCAAACAGCTTGGTAGAATTGCAAAATGCCTCAACATTATCCAGATAATTGTTCAATAACGACTTTGCAGATTCTTCATACGCGTAGACAAATGCCTTCTGGACCTCTTTCTTGGCCATTTCGTCATACTCACGCCGAGCAACCGCAATTAGATTGAGAAGATTCTCCTTTTCCTCTTTCATGATCGAGGTATGCTGAGCTAGCCCATCTTTAATAGCCCTCAAAATATCTAATGCGTTAATACACGCATGCTGATCTCGAATCAAAGCTGTTGAAATTCGATTGATCACATAACGTGGATCCACGCCATCCATTCCTTCGCCTTGCTCGTCTCCCTCCATCATTAACTCTTTGATATCCTTTTGATTAAATCCTTCCACATCCTCGCCGTCATAGATCCGCATCTTTTTAACAAGATCCATCCCTTGTTTCTTTGATGGCTTTAAGCGAGATAGGACACTGAAAACAGATGTGGCCCAGAGACTGTGAGGAGCAAGGTGCACATTTTGGATGTCACTTTGGCTAATCAATTTTTCATAGATTTTTACTTCATCACTTACTTTGAGATTATAAGGAATGTGCATAACAATAATTCTGGACTGTAGGGCTTCGTTTTTCTTATTTGCTATAAACGCCCGATATTCATTTTCATTGGTATGAGCAATTACTAGCTCATCCGCAGAAATAAGCGCAAATCTCCCAGCTTTGAAATTTCCCTCCTGGGAGAGGCTTAGAAGATTCCAAAGGAACTTTTCGTCGGACTTCAGCATTTCTTGGAATTCCATGAGGCCTCGGTTGGCCTTGTTGAGTTCTCCGTCAAAACGATAAGCACGCGGATCAGACTCTGATCCGTATTCAGTAATCGTCGAAAAATCAATACTACCGGTTAAATCGGCGATATCTTGTGACTTAGGGTCCGAGGGGGTAAACGTGCCAACTCCTACTCTTTGCTCTTCTGAGAAAAGAATTCGTTTCACAGGAAAACTCTCAACTTCACCGCCAAATTCCTCTTCCAAACGCAAACGGCAAACTGGGCAGAGGTTTCCCTCGATCCTGATACCATACTTCTGTTCAAACTCTTGACGTAAGGACAGTGGCAACAGATGCAGGGGATCCTCATGCATCGGGCACCCATCAATAGCGTAAACTGCTCCTTCCTCAGTTCTAGTGAATTCTTCAAGTCCACGTTTCAAAAGACTAACAATTGTCGATTTACCACCACTTACTGGCCCCATTAACAATAAAATACGTTTGCGGACATCTAACCGTTTTGCAGCACTATGAAAATACTCTTCGATAAGACGCTCTAACGTCTTATCTAGCCCAAATAGCTCCTTGTCAAAAAAATTGTATTTCTTCTGATCTCCGTTTGTTTCAACTCCAGCCGCTTTGATCATCGCATAGATTCGAGCATGCGCATGCAATGCCAAGTTAGGGTTTTTAGTAACCATTGACAAGTAATCACCAAACGTACCGCTCCATGCCAGAGCGGCCTCATTTTCGCGATATTCACGCAACCACTTTATGACTTCCATGGTAGCCCTCCCTTCTCTAACCTCAAGCAAGACCTGTCGGGTCATATTTAAGTATATGCCTACTCTTGGAAGATAAGGCATATACTTATGGATGAAAATGAAAAGAACACCTCAATAAATTGAGATGTTCTTTTCTTTGAACAAAACAATTATTCAATTTTTTTCAAATCCCAGGGGTCGTAGGCAAATTCCCCACGCATAATATCTAAACGAGCTACAATATAGTCTCCTTTCTCATCACGATCGAGGCGAACAACAGTACCCAAGCAACGGTTACATGTGATAACACGATCTCCTATTTTAAACTGTTGTTGGCGACGATGGAAAGAGCGCGGTTCGGGTTCACGCATTATGATTGCCAATCTGTGATACCCTCCTTTTATCTATTTCGCTATTAACCATTTTTATATTAGCATAACTGGCTCCAGAAATCTAGATAAAATTAGAATATTCATAATATTATATTTTTATAGACCTTTTCATATTTTCATATTTTGAAAGGCCTAGCATTCGCTAGGCCCTTAATAACTAATAACTTAACTTAATACATGTGTAAATACTGGTCAAGTTCCCACTGAGTGACTGTGACTTGAAAACTCTCCCATTCCTCGGTCTTCGCCTCGATAAAGCGATTATAGATATGATTACCAAGTGCTTCACGGATGGCAGGAGCCTTACTTAGTTCATCTAATGCTTCTTTTAAACTTCCCGGTAGGGAAACGATCCCCAGGTTTTCGCGTTCTTCTCGGGTCATAGAGTAAATATTTAGATCGACTGCAGGTGGTGGCGTTAGTTTGTTCTTAATACCTTCCAGCCCCGCCTTAAGTTGGACTGCAAGGGCTAAGTAGGGATTACAAGAAGGATCTGGACTCCGAAGTTCAATGCGGGTGGAAGAACCTCTTTTAGCAGGTATACGAATCAAGGGACTTCTATTTCGTCCGGACCATGCTACATAACATGGTGCTTCATAACCCGGCACAAGTCTTTTATATGAATTGACCGTTGGGTTCGTGATGGCTGTTAGAGAATGAGCATATTTCATAAGTCCAGCTATATAATTGTAAGCGATTTCGGAAAGCTCCATCGGATCATTGGGATCATAGAAGGCGTTTTTGCCATTCTGAAAAAGTGATTGATTACTGTGCATTCCTGATCCATTAATCCCAAAAATAGGTTTAGGCATGAATGTAGCATGTAAACCGTGATGCTGAGCAATCGTACGTACAACGAAACGAAACGTAGCCATTTTATCTGCAATATCCAGAGCATCTGAATATTTAAAATCAATCTCATGTTGTCCGGGCGCCACTTCGTGATGAGAAGCTTCAATCTCATAGCCCATTTGTTCTAACGTTAAAACCATATCACGACGTGCATTCTCGCCAAGATCAATCGGTGTTAGATCAAAATAACCAGCTTTATCGTGTGTAGTTGTCGTTGGTCGTCCTTCAGCATCCGTATGGAAGAGGAAGAATTCCAATTCCGGTCCGACATTCATAGCATACCCCATTTCAGAGGCTTCTTTTAAGACTCTTTTCAAGGCATTGCGTGGGCATCCCACAAAAGGGGTTCCATCGGGGTTATAAACATCACAAATGAGCCGAGCGACTCCTCCCTCTTTGGGGCGCCAAGGAAAAACAACGAAGGTATTAGGATCTGGTCTCAAATACATATCGGATTCTTCAATGCGGGCAAATCCTTCAATTGACGAACCGTCAAACATCATCTCCCCATCTAGGGCCTTTTCCAGCTGCTCAAT
The DNA here is from genome assembly GCF_000224515.1 of Desulfosporosinus sp. OT. Taxonomy (GTDB): domain Bacteria; phylum Bacillota; class Desulfitobacteriia; order Desulfitobacteriales; family Desulfitobacteriaceae; genus Desulfosporosinus. Next base: position 95,945 of record NZ_AGAF01000178.1, read on the forward strand.
TGTAATGGCCACATTCTTAAGAATTCCAAAGATATCTGTAAACTGCAACCGAATGAACTTAACCCCCTTGTCATGTGCTTCCCGCAAGACGTCTTCTTTGGTCATCATCATAATATTAATCTCTCCCTTCCACTCTTAAAAAATGAAAAACGTCCATGCGTCAACCCTGAATGGCTCAGCATGGACAATACTTTGTCCTAAACCTTATAAGGATAGTATATCCATTGTTATTTCAATTTACAATGGTTTGGCTTGAGTTTAATACTCAATCCCCTGGCGCGCCATAATCCCTTGCTCAAAAGGATGTTTTTTTAGGACCATCTCCGTTACAAGATCTGCTCTTTCGATTATTGGCTGCGAAGCATTTCGGCCAGTTAAAACCACTTCAACATGAACTGGCTTCTTACTCAGTAAATCTAGAACCTCGCTTTCAGGTATTAGATCAAACCAAAGCGCATTAATGACTTCATCAAGAATTACAATATCCCATTGTCCCGAAAGAATGATGTCCTGTGCCCTTAAAAAGCCCTTACGAGCTTCGAGGATGTGTTCTTCCTGATGTTCTCCCTTATGAACCCAACCTTGTCCTCCAAAGTGTTCATGTTGACAGTCTGGCGACAAACGTTTCAAGCCTTCTAACTCTCCGCAGTCGTCTCTCCCTTTCATAAATTGAATAATATAAACCCGAAAACCATGACCAACCGCACGGATTGCCAAACCAAAGGCAGCAGTTGTTTTTCCCTTACCATTGCCAGTATAAACTTGTACTAATCCTTGTGTAAGATTTGACATTATAGCACACCCCGTATCCATTTTTCAAGTTGTGGATGTATATAAACGACCTTTGGTGACGTTAGTATTTCAGGAAACCTTTCAAGAGTTTGCCGATTGAAGGCAATAGAAAAAAACAATTTGATTGCCGACTTCTCATCAGTCGCTCTTAATTCCACCTTATCTGGATAGAAGTAATAGGAATAATTCCCATCTCGCCAGGAAATTTCTACATCTCCAAGTTTGACACGGATCATTCCAAATTCCTCGACTTTGACAGATTTTACGCCTGTAAATGGTTGTCTTAAGTACTCCGCTTCCAGCGCAACCTGTCCAACTTTAAATTGAGATTCTAGTAGTTGTTCAACAATGAGTCGAGCTGGAATAGAAATATCTTCAAAAACCCGACGCTCACTCATTAACTCATCAAAGAGTCGCTCAAATTTTCGGACATGGATCGAACGAACTTTTTGAGCCTTCTTTAAGGCTGTTTCAAAGGTGTGATACACGTCTTCCAAGCATTCGAGGAGTATCGCATCTTCCTCTCGCATATTGATTCCCCCTCATCCCCGTCCCTCCTTTTGATCGGAGGAGAGTTTCTATAATGCTATTTTATCTGAACCTCATTGATTTATAAAGCCTACTTTTCAAAATATTTAGGAAAACGACTTAAATTACTTCTTCTGGCGCAGACGTTTGGAAACGCGCTGGACACTTGTCTCGATCCAATCTGTCGCTATTGCTGCATCTCGTCCCAATTCAAGAGCCTTCCAGTAACATTCTAAAGCATCTCTAAAGTTACGACGCTTTTCATAAAACTCCGCTAAACGCACCAGGGCTTCTAGTGAAAATTCTCTATGAAATTGAGCTTTATCTTCTGATTCAACTCGAGCTTTTTGTGGCACAACCTTACTCTCTCGAATTTCTTTAAGAGCAGTTAGTGCTTCATATACTTCACCAATCCGCAGATTGTCTTCTATCGATTCGAAAAGACTTAAGGCTTTTAAATAATAAACTTCAGCCTTAGCTAAATCCATTGAAAGAAAGAATAAGCCCGCTAAACTTTGAAAACGCAAGGCTAGGTCAAAATTATGATCTGGATAAAACTGAATCGATAATTCAAGGTAATATTTCGCCTCTTCATAGTTTTCTAAGATTTGCTCAATTTTACTCAAGAAAAAACAACTTTCACTAAATACATTGCTACTATCAAATTTTAAACACAGGGCCACTGCCCTTTGTTGACATTCAAAGGCTAAGAGCATTTCATTTTGATCAAAGTAGAGAAACGCCAAATATTGCAGAGTATTTGACAAAGCGATCAGATCCTCTATCTGAGCAAAAATTTGGCACGCATTCTTTAAGTTTAGCGTAGCTTCCTTATTATTCCCTTGTCGAAAGCACAATTCTCCTAAGAGAACATCCAACTCTCCTTCTCCTTTAGGAAACCCATTGGAACGGCAGATTTTATGTGCCTCCTCATAAGCTCTCTTGGCCATTGCCCAATCTTTGAGGGTAGCATAGACTTGGCCCAGGTCAGCATAGAGCATGCCCAACCTTAACGGTGGAGATGAACTCGGGTACACAGATATTGAAAGCTCATATTCCCTGCTAGCGTCTCCAAGCATACCCTTCTTAACTGAGACACTGGCTAACCCTGCCCATGCTTCGGACATTCCTTTCGCATTCTGAATCTCTTGGCAAATACGTAATGCTTCTTTGAAACCCTCTTCTGCAAACTCTAAATTTCCTAAACGCACTCTCACTGTCGCTAACAGTCTTAGCGTAAATGCGACGATTTCCGGTACGGTTAATTGATACGCCTTTAAGAGGCCCTGCGTATAATACTCTTCAGCTTTAAGGTACTGTTCTTCTCCAAGACACTGTGTTCCAACCTCCATAAGGTTCCGCCAAACGGATAATTCCCCATCGTACATATTATCGCCTCCGTGTCTGTTCCATCATATGCACGAGTCGATTCTTTGGGCATCAATATTTAAATTCAAGCTGGAGCTTCTCTTCACAGCACAGCATTTGAATAGCCATAAAATCAAAGGAAATTAAGGACGAACCTTATTGTAACCTAGACATAAAAGTCGAAATATGATAATCTAATTTTAGGTTCAAGAAGGGAGTGTTTGGCCTTGAATACTTATCGTCCAACTCAATCTTCAAATTATTGGATGGTTGCACTCAAACTTCTCATACTCATTCTGGGTCTCTATTTCTCTGCCTTGATCTTAGGTAAAGTATTCACGTGGGTATTTGCAGTTGCCTTTTTCCTAATACGCTTTATCGTTTTTGTTGGCGTCTCCTTTGTTGTCGTTCATTTTTTTCTTAAATTATTATTTAAAATTGATCTCTTCAAGTTAGTGTTGGGTGGACGATATAAGAATCGTTAGGGGTATCAAATTTACTTAAGCTTAACCAGATTTTAATAAGATAACAATCTTTTCCAAATCGAACGCCTTAAAAGGGCGTTTTTTTGTTTTACCCTCATGATCTGGCTTTCTAACGAATATCTTTTACTCAAAGGAGGAATGCCAAATGCAAATTATAATCTTCAAACGTCCATCATGGCGAAATATTGCCCTCTGGGGGATCCTCTTGTTCATCTTGATTGCTTACCGTGAAAATGTCACTTCTGTTTTTTCTGGAAAGTTAAAGCCAATTTACTCCACAAACGTCAACACCCAGGCAATTGGACTGACCTTTGATATCAGTTGGGGGGAGAAGACAGCCGAACCAATACTTGATATTCTCAAACAGGAAGGCGTTCATGCCACATTTTTTCTTTCGAGTCCATGGGCAGACAAACATCAACAATTAGTGCAACGAATGGTGGCCGATGGCCATGAGATCGGATCACACGGCAACCGTCATATTGATCTCAATACTTTAGGATCAGGCGAGATAGAACATGAAATTACTACTGCCCAACAAGTCCTTGAGCAAATATCCGGTCAGAAAGTCCGATTGATCCGGGCACCCAACGGAGCCTATGATAATAAGGTCATATCCACCGCCAACAAGCTGGGTTATCGAGTTATCCAATGGAGTGTTGATTCTCTAGACTGGAAACGGCCCGGCCCTGGCGCTGTCATTAATAATGTACTCAACGGGATACACTCCGAAGGTGGGGCGAAAGCCGGGGACATTATTTTATTTCATGCCTCAGACTCAGCGCCAGATACTATTCAGGCCTTGCCGACGGTCATTCAACGCCTCAGAACTAAAGGTTACACCCTCATCCCAGTAGGACAATTGCTTTCTGAAGCAAACAGCACTTGGCCACCTGAAAGTAATCTTAAAGAAGAACCTAGTTCAACCAATAAATAAGTGCCGTTATTCAACGTTTTCATCCACGACAGATCGCAAGAGTTGATCCGCTTTTTGTCGATCTATGACCTGCGCCACTGCTTTTTGGGCATCTGCTTTTAACTCTCCCTCAAGCCCACTGTTCATAGCACGTTCAAGCAAGTTCTTACCTTCTTGCTGCTGACCTTTACTTAAAGCTTGAATTCCATTCACATAGTCGATACAACCATCCCCTCCGGGGAGCTCCTTGAGAGAGGCTAGGCTAGCAGTCAACTCCTGCAGATTATTTTCATGTAGGGCAAGGACCGCCCTTTTGGTTTCAAACAACGTAGTTCTAGACCGCCAGGTTTGAGTAACTATTGAATGACATAACTCTACGGCTTTTGCCCACTGTCCTTCTCCTACAGCGACGTCAAAAGCTACAGTAAGGCAGGCCGGATTATGAGGTTCTAGTTTCTGGGCCTCTTCGAGCTCAGCCCTGGCTGCCAGTTGATCACCCATGCTCATTGCAGCTTGAGCTAGTACTAAATGTCTTAAAGTCTGCTCTTGTATCGGTAATTTATTCCAATCCACTTCTGTCTCTGTCTCGGCCAACTGACTACGTGACTCTTCTGCATCACCATTTTCTAAGGATGTGAGCCCTTGCCCCAACTGACCCAAGGGCGTCTTACCCATGGGGCCAAGGACATCCTGCGCTTCCGTGATTTTCCCGTTCTTCAAGTAATACAAAAACAACCAGAATCTGTGCTGTTCGTCTTGATACATGGTCAGTTGAGACTCTAAGTCCTTACTCTCCACATTAAGTTCAAGTTCCAGCCATAAATTTGCCTCTTTCAACAATTCCAGTTTATTTAATAGGCCCCCATGTGCATTCCACCACTGCAGTTCATCCCTCACCTTTGAAACGTCATAAACACTTTCAGCTTGTCTTAATTGCTCCAGACGCCATAAAAAAGGCCCACAACTAAGCATAAAAATGATAGACAATAAAAGCAAAAACGTGGCCTGTCGACGTCTTCTAAGACCATGTTTGCGCCGTTTTGACAATCCTATCCCTCGTTTCCATCTTTCTTAACTATTGCTCACATTCTTTGATTAATCACCATTGTTTCTCAATGTCCTTTCCATGATGAGAAACCTTCACCAACAACTTCCGGCACCTCCGAAATAGCCACAAAAGCCTGATGATCTTGATCCCGAACAATTTTTTTGACTTGAGACAATTCAGTACGATTAATTACACAATAAACTACTTGTTTAGCATCGCCTGAGAAGGCCCCTGTCGCTTGAAAAAGTGTAACCCCTCGCTCAAGCTTCGCCATGATTTCCTCAGCAATTTTCTGAGGCTGAGTTGTCACTACCATAACCGCCTTGGAGTGACTTAATCCCTCCTGTACAAGATCAACGACACGCGTCGCTATAAACATATAAATCATGGCATACATAGCCATTTCAGGGCGAAACAAAATGGCAACTGCCAGAAAGATCAGGGCATCAATCCCCAGCAATATTTGACCCACACTAAATGAGGTTGTTCGCGCAAACAGGACAGCTAAAATATCCGTTCCACCAAGCGAACCGCTGGAGCGGAAGATGATGCCCATCCCGATTCCTGAAAGGACCCCTGCAGATATCACGGCAAGCAGCGTATCATGAGTCAATGCCGGGAGATGTGAAGTCAGAGAAAGCATAACCGAGAGCATACCAACACCCACGACACTAAAAACTAAGAAGTTTCGTCCTACCAAACGTAGGCCTAGAATAAAAAGTGGCAGGTTCAGCAGAAGAACCGTCCAGCTTACGGGCCAAAGAAATAAGTAATGTAATATGATAGCTATTCCCGTGACCCCGCCATCTGCAATTTGATTAGGGATAATTAGTGTGTTTATACTTACACTCACGATCGTAGCACCTACTATGATCCCCACCAAGTGTTGCAACAATTGCCACGGAATAATTTCACGAAAACGTCTCCAGTGCACTTGAATCCTCCGTTCACACATTATTATCCACGTGTTGTTTATCCTTGTTGAATTATACTGCAGAGTCTCCCTAGAGACAACTTAATGAACCCTTCAAATCAGATCTGGGTGTTGCCCTACAATAGTTTATCCAGCAAAGAGCTAGAATTCTTTGATAAATACTGTATTATATTTGGATTATCCTCTAAGAATGATTCAGATAATCACTCTAACCAAATATATATTTACAATATATGCTTGACAAAATACTCATTATTGAGTAAAGTGTTAAAGTGTCCTCAATAAGCGCTCGTAGCTCAGTGGATAGAGTGACGGTTTCCGAAGCCGGAGGTCGCAGGTTCAAATCCCGCCGGGCGCACCATACTGAAATTAAGTCACAATTTTTTTGTGGCTTTTTTTATTTTTATTCTATTTTTAGTTTTATTTTTATTACTACTTCGCAATTTTACTACTTTTGTTCTCAATGAAGTAAGAATTTTCTGATTCTTTTTCCTATTCTTTTGATATTGCAAACAGGACATGTATTTTACCTCTTTGTCTAGCGAGATGCCCCGAACTAATGGCGTCCGTTAAAGCTTGTATAACAACCCTAACAACCGGTGTAACGTGCGAGATCAGAACACAGCCATGGATGACCCAGTGTCCTTGTAGCCAAGATTCGAACAGGACGTTCGAGATTAGAGCATCGCCATGACGATAAGCGGACGAGCTTATCGCCACACTGCAACTTATTACGCATACTCCTGCAGTGTGGATTGGCAAGGCACCGTGATGGCAAAAAGAGACCGCTGGCCATGGACGGGCCGAGTGTCCCTGTAGCCAAGGATGGCGAGAAGGGACCTTCCAGAAAGTTTAGCGCAATACATTTCTAACTAGTAGTAAAAAGAGGTGGCAATTTTATATTTACCACCTCTTTTTTGCAGGTATTTAATGAGTTCAGGGCACCCATTTTTCCTATTACCTCTATATTTTATAATTCAACACTCATCATAATTCTACACCCATCATAAGACTACGATTTATGAATTACTAGCAAAATATCGGTTTTAATACGGTTAATACATTGATTTATATTCTCATTTGAATAAAATTTTATCACTCCAAGATCTTCTAGCTTTTGCTTACTAAAATCATTACTATCCGCTAAAAATCTTCTGCATAGCTCCTCATAGTTAGGTTGAGCTTGCTGTTTTTCCCTTTCTATTGCCCGTAGCAGTCTAACTCCATCGTCAACTTCAATATACAGGGGAATAACATCACTTGCCACAAAATAATTTTGGAGGTTTTCATAGGACTCTAACGTAGCGATCAGCAGATAATTATTATCCTGAGTCAATTTAATTTGACCATCGTCAATCGTACAGTAAGACCATTTACCATGAATAGTATAGTAATCCCTCTGTTCTATAATTTTACCCATTTCTCGATAATGTGCCAATAATTCTTTAGATACAAAGTAATAATCAAGCCCTTGGACTTCGTTGTGCCTTATAGGTCTCGTCGTATATGGAATTATTGACTTCAAATTCAGTTGTTTATCTTGTAACAGCTTTTTAGAAATAGTATCTTTTCCAGAGCTGCTTTTACCCATTAGGCAGAATATCTTACCCACATCGTCCCATCCCTCATAATCACTACTGCACTTTACTGTAACATCTATTGTAACATCGCTTATCAAGGAATGGCAAACTTGAGCATAGAACGAAATATGTTTTTAAACTATATTAACTCTTGAACAATAACAGACATCGGTTACCGTTCTCCGTTTAGGAAGACTATAACCGACGTCGTCGAATAATCATTGAGTTTCAGGCCAGGCCATTGACCGATGGATAACAACATTTCCCTGGCTATTTATATAAATGACAGGCTACATAATGGTCCGTTTCCACTTCAATCCAACGCGGAGTATCCACTTGGCATTGAGGCATGGCTTTTGGACACCGAGCAAAAAAGCGACAACCAGGTGGAGGATTGATTGGAGAAGGAACATCCCCTTCCAAAATAATTCTCTCCCGTTTTCGTTCCACTTCAGGGTCAGGGATCGGAATCGCAGACAATAAGGCTACGGTATAGGGATGAAGTGGATTACGATATAACTCGTGAGACTGGGCAACTTCGGTCAACGATCCTAAATACATTACCCCAACGCGATCGGCAATATGCTTGACCATGGCTAAATCGTGAGAAATAAACAAATAGGTTAGTCCATTTTCTTCTTGCAGACGCTTAAATAAATTAATGACCTGGGCTTGTACGGAAACATCTAACGCCGAGACTGGCTCATCCGCAACGATAAATTGGGGGTTAATCGCGAGGGCCCGCGCAATTCCAATCCGTTGTCTTTGTCCTCCGGAAAACTCATGGGGGAAGCGAGAAGCATGCTCTTCGGGAAGGCCAACTGTTTGCAACAACTCAGAAACCCGCTCCCGTCGTTTGACACCGCTAGATAATCTATGGATGTCGATCCCTTCGGCAATGATATCGCCTACGGTCATCCGCGGATTAAGCGAAGCATAAGGGTCTTGAAACACCATCTGCATGTCTCGATTAAATTGTTTCAGCCTGCTTCCTTTCAACTGATGAACATTCTCTCCATTAAAAAGAACCTGTCCCTCAGTTGTATTATATAAGCGCATAATTGTGCGTCCCAAAGTAGACTTTCCGCATCCCGATTCTCCCACTAAGCCAAAGGTTTCTCCCCGTTGAATAGATAAATTGACATTGTCCACGGCTTTCAAAACGCCATTCGTTACGCGAAAATATTTTTTTAGATTTTTAACTTCTAAAATTGGATCAGACACAGTGTTCCCTCCTTGCTTTAGCGAATTTCCGTCCTCATTCGCTTGTCCATTAGCCAACAAGCCATGCTGTGTTCATCTTGTATAATCTGAGTTTGCGGATCCTCATTTAAACAAATGTTCATAGCGTGCGGACACCGTGCAGCAAAAGCACATCCTTGCGGAGGAGCTAACAAATCCGGCGGCATTCCTTCGATTGGCACTAGTTCGCTCTTTTCGTCATCATCGAGCCGTAGAATGGAATGCAAAAGCCCCCAGGTGTAGGGATGCTGGGCACGGTAGAAAATGTCATCCACTGTTCCTTGCTCCACTATTTTTCCGGCATACATAACCACCACCCGTTGAGCGATGTCGGCAACGACTCCCAAATTGTGAGTAATAATAATAATTGAAGAGCCAATTTTCTCCTGTAAATCCTTTAATAAATCAATGATTTGGGCTTGAATTGTTACATCGAGCGCCGTAGTAGGCTCATCAGCAATCAATAATTTGGGACGACAGGCCAGAGAAATAGCAATCATTACCCGTTGACGCATCCCACCCGAAAATTCATGCGGATACTGTTTTATCCGAGTTTCAGGACGAGGAATACCTACCAACGAAAGCAGTTCAATCGCTTCCTTTTGAGCTTTCTCCTTGCTGAGCCCTTGGTGTCTGACTAATCCTTCGGTGATTTGCTTGCCAATAGTCATTGTTGGATTTAAGGATGTCATTGGATCTTGAAAGATCATGCCAATTTCGGAACCACGAATTGATTCCATTTCTTTTAGGGTAAGTTGCACCAGGTCTATCTTCTTGTCAAAGAGAATTGAACCTTCTTTGATAATTGAAGGTGGGCTTGGAATTAATCGCATTATGGTTTGAGAAGTTACCGATTTCCCGCACCCAGATTCCCCCACAATGGCTAAGACTTCCCCTTTCTTTAAATCAAAGGAAACGCCTCGCACAGCCTGAACTTCTCCCGCATACGTATGAAAAGATACTTTTAGATCTTTTACTTCCAGAATGTTTTCCACACGGACACTTCCTTTTATTTTCTAAATTTTGGATCAAGCGCATCACGCAAACCGTCTCCGAGAAGATTAAACGAGACCATCATCAACGAAAAAATCAGGGCCGGGAACAACAATCTCCAGGGGTATACACGCATCGACCCAACTCCATCCGAGAGTAGCATTCCTAATGAAGCTAGGGGAACTTTAACTCCGAGTCCGAGAAAGGAAAGAAAAGCTTCTGTAAAAATAGCTTGAGGAATTGTAAAGGTAATCTGAATAATAATAAAACTAAGCGCGTTGGGAATAAGATGTTTGGTAATGATTCGCCAAGGGCTGGCACCCAAAGAGGTGGCCGCCAACACGTATTCTTGTTCTTTCAAGGAGAGGACTTGTCCCCGAACCAGACGAGCCATCGAAATCCAACCGGTTATACCGTAGGCAAATACAATCGTCCAAATTCCCGATCCCATCATCACTATGAGTAACACCGTGATCAATAAATACGGAATGGAGTAGACCACCTCAATAAAGCGCTGCATCATATCGTCGATTTTCCCACCGTAATAGGCAGAAATTCCACCATATAGAACCCCAATCAACAAGTCCATCAGCGCAGCCATAATCCCGATGAACAACGAGATACGGGTTCCCCACCAGAGCCGAACCCAAAGATCTCGTCCGAATTCATCCGTTCCAAACCAGAATGTGCTGTTGGGCATCTCATTTCTCGCTGTCAGGTGTTGCACATCATACCCATTTTTTTGTAAAAACGGCCCAAGAATAGCGAATAAAGTAATTCCCAGTAAGAAATAGAAACCGGCCATTGCGAACTTATTTTTCTTCAACCGTCGCCGAGCATCTTGCCAATAGGTGATCGACGGTCGCGTAATTTTCTCTTGTTGGTCAGCCTGTTTTGTAACGGGGATAAACAGGTTATCTCTGACTTCCGGCATAGTATTAATTCCTCCCTTTCGCTAAACGAATTCGAGGGTCAATGAATCCGTAGGCGATATCCGTCAAGAACATCACCACGATGAGCAGCAGACTATAAAAGATGGTTAACCCCATGATTAACGTGTAATCATTAGAATAAACAGCCTGAACAAAGTATTTTCCTAGGCCTGGTATGGCAAAAATCTGTTCTACCACAAGAGTTCCCGTAATAACATTGACTGTTATAGGTCCAAGAACTGTAACGATCGGTAGAATCGCATTACGCAAAGTATGCTTAAGGATAATAGAGAATTGAGACAATCCTTTGGATCGAGCTGTTTTGATATAATCCGAATGAAGGACATCAAGCATTGAGGTACGCATCATTCTCGCAGTTATGGCAATCGTCATAAATGATAAGGTCAAGGCGGGTAAGACTCGGTTGGCAGGTCCATCCCAAAGAGCCGCGGGTAAAATCCCCCATTTGACACCCACTAGATATTGCAAAATCGGTCCCAGCACAAATGAAGGAATTGAAACACCGACAATAGCAATAAACATCGCTCCATAATCCCAAGATTTATTATGTTTGAGAGCTGCTGTAATCCCGAGAATCAACCCAATTAAAACAGAAAAAATAATCGATTCTATGCCAAGTTCAGCTGATGCAGGGAAGGACTGTTTAATGATCTCAGTGACTCTACGGGTAGGATAAGCAAAAGATACTCCTAAGTCACCCTTTGCTATGTTAATGAGATAGTCTTTATATTGAACGGAAATCGGCTGATCCAGTCCGTATTCTTTGGCTAATAACGCCCTCTGTTGGGTAGAAAGTTTCTCGGAATTGGCGAATGGATCACCTGGCAAATTATGCATGAGCACAAAAGTCACAGTTACAATCATCCAGAACGTGATCAACATATAACAGAAACGTCGCAGAATAAAACGATACATCATAACACCTCCTACAAACTAAAAAGGAAGGGGTTCCGGATGGAACCCCTCTATCTTTTCTAAATTGATCTAACTATTCGACAGATGCGTTTTTGAGATCCCACTCAGAACCATAAGGGAAGAAGAGAATATTTTTGGCGTTTGGTTTAACCAGATAGGAATAAGCACGGAAGTTCACGGGAGCAACTGGCATTTTAGCAACTAAAATCTTTTCAGCATCAACTAAATATTGAGCACGTTTCGCTCCATCGGGTTCTGCTTTGGCTTTTTCAATCAATTGATCGTACTCTGGATCTTTAAACTGACTCTCGTTGAAGGAAGAGGTTGATTCATGGCAATCCAGGAAAGTCATTGGGTCGTTATAATCCGCACCCCAGTTAAATAATAACAGATCAAATTGATGCGTTTGTCCATGTTCAATCCTTAGTTTGTGGGGAATCGACTCAACTGTGACATCAATCCCAAGATTTTGTTTCCATTGTCCTTGGATAAATTCTAAAGCCTTTTTCCCATCTTCGGTATCATCACCTGTGAATTTTAAGGTTGGGAAGGAGGTAAGTCCTGCTTCTTTTAATCCTTGAGCTAATAATGTTTTGGCTTGGGCTGGATCATATTTCGGCAGCACATCTCCTGCATCTTTACGGAACTCTTTATTGTTTCCGTCCATAGTCCCATTCGGTACGAATCCAGTCGGCGCTTGGCTTCCATCATGGAATACAATATCGACTAAATTGCTGCGATCAATCGACAAGGCCAGAGCCTGACGAATTTTATCGTTTTTCAAGGCTGGTACAGCTTCATTCATCTCTACGTAGGTAATATAGAGTTGGGGTGAAATCTGATAATCGGGCTTAGCTTTCCATTGATCCACCTGGTCACGGGTGATGCGAGCTACATCGATGGCGTTGGATTGGTACAAGTTAGCTAAGGTATTATTGTCCGAAGCGATTTGAACATCTACTTCATTCAGTTTTACATTATCTTTGTCCCAATATTTGTCGTTTTTCACTAAGGTTAAACTTTGTTCATGATCCCATTTGCTTAGTTGGAAAGGACCATCGAACAACAGCTTGTCAGCATCAGCAGCATACTTGTCACCATATTTCTCGACAAACTCTTGCTTTTCTGCGAAAAAGACCGGGAATGAGAGTTGGGCCGTCATAAAAGGAATTGGGTTCTCCAACGTGAACGTGAGGGTTTTGTCATCAATTGCTTTGACCTGAACTTGGTCAGCGCTCCCTTTTCCGTTCATGAAGGCATCTCCACCTTTAATCCAAGCAACCATAAAGGCGTAATCCGCTTTTGTTTTAGGATCCAACGTACGCTTCCAAGCATATTCGAAATCTTTTGCCGTCACAGGTGAATCATCTGACCATTTAATGTTATCCCGCAGCTTGATTGTATACGTCTTTCCTTCGTTCGTAATCACCGGCATTGAAGCAGCTAAAGCAGGTATCGGTTCTCCGTTTGCTCCTAATCGATAGAGGCCTTCGTTAATCGCATTCAGAATATCAAACGATACGGCGGCGTTGGCAACTGATGTGTCCAGGGCCTGCGGTTCTGCCAGCAAAGTCATTTTTAATAATTGCTTAGAATTTCCCGCACTGCCTGATTGAGCCGTGTTTCCACCACACCCTGTAAGTAGACCCGCAAGTAGCACAGTGGTTGAGATTCCGGCAATGAACCTTTTTGCGTTAGTCATATGTATCCTCCTTAATTAATGTGCAACATTTTTAGTTATTATAACAAAATGCATGGACCAACTAAAGAAATAAAAAAGATAAAAAGTATAAGTTTGATTATATTTGCCGGATTTGAGAGAATCCCGCTTAAGTATTCCCTAAAAGGTTGCGTTAAACCCAACAATAGCGATTTTTCGGACGTCCTATTTTTTTGTAACTAGGAATTGGCTTTACTTTACCATTTTGAACAAGATACATCAGATAGCGATAAACGGTGGGAACGGCGAGGGATAATTCCTTGGAAATCTCCTCTACTGTGGAAGGTTGCTGGCAAGTCGTTAGATATCGTTCGATATAAGATAGTGTCGGCTTGCTAATCCCCTTGGTTACAAACACTTCGTCTTGGACTTTAGGTGTTGCTTGAAAAGTTTTCGTCATATCCAATAGTCGTTTATGCAGTTGCACGCGAGCAATTAAATCAGGTGCTTTGACAGGTTTAAGGGCAAAATCGGTGGCACCTACATCTAAAAAACGATCGGCAATTTCCTGCCTTTCATCAACGGTAAGTACAAGAATCGGTATTTGTTGATCTTGTTTCCGAATTAGACGAACTGTTTCTAAACCATCAATTTCCGGCATATGATAGTCCACTAAAATGATATCCGCGCCATGCTTGAGAAACCCCTCAATTCCGGCTCTTCCATTAGGATAGGCCTCGGGCTCCCAACCAACAAATTTAAATATTTCACTCAGCATATAACGAAGAGACTGGTCATCGTCCATAATTAATATTCTCATTGGCTTTCTCCCAGTGGCAGGGTTATCCAAATTTTCGTTCCCTGCCCCACTACACTTTTTATATTAACGGATCCTTCATGCCCTTCCGCTACCTGTCGCACAAAAGCTAAGCCAACTCCAGGATGGTTTTTAGTGCTGTATCCAGTTTTCCAGATTCTTTTTACATCGTTTGCCTGAATACCATGCCCATTGTCTTCAACCTCTAATTTTATTGCGTTGGGCAATGTTTTTGCGCGCAGGACTACCCTTCCATTATCTTGCTCTCGAGTGGCATCCAAGGCATTATCAATTAAATTTATGATTGCTCGAGTCAGCCTAATTTTATTAATGTAAATAATCGGGTGAGGTTCTTCCTCTAACTCAATATCCACCAATAAATTAGTTCCACTTAGACGACTAGCCCGAATATAATCAATTAATTCTTTAAGCTCACACCAGTTCTTTCGATCCTCATACAAAATTTCCGAAACCATTCTGCTCATCGATTGAATCGAACCATAGATGGTTTGACAGTATTCTTGCATCTTAGGATCGGGCCATCGTATTTCCATTAAAGAAACCAATCCTTCGACGGTAGCAAGCGGAGTTTTAAGGTCATGGACAAGATGCAGAACTTCACGTCCTGATCGAGATTCATAAGCTTCAAGTTGAGCACGATGCAGGTCCTGAGAAATGGACCATTTTTCCATATACAAAATCAAGTAAATCCATAAAGTGAGAGCACTAGCTACGAAGATAAAAAACAATACATTCGCATAAAGGGCGAGCACTCGACCAAATCCAAGTTGAATCGCTGCCTGTTTTACTTTTATCGATAAAGAACCTTGTCCGAAACCATATTGAGTAAGAAAAGGAACTTGATTTAACCAAGCAACACCAAAAATCAGTTGGGAGAAAACCAGTAATTTCATTCCCATATTCAATTTTTGTTTACTTAGTTGCTGCATCACCACGATCGTAAGCCAAAGGAAAATATCTGTAGCTCCAAAACTATAGTTTAGCGGCGTCATTACATTAACGATAACATAAGCGAGCGGCACAGCAACCAAGGGAACGATAGTCTTTAAGGCGGAACGATTGAAAACATCTGCCATTCCATCCCCCAGCATCACCACACTGAGAAACTGGGGGGTGGTAATAATGGTATTAATTGATACAGTAAGAAATGCGTCAATCATTAACGCATTCCCGTCAGTTCTATGATCCATCGTTTGGAGTAATTGATCTAACCTCAGAAGTTGAGGTTTTAACCAAAGTGGAATTAAGACACCTAACAAAAACAACCCAATTCCTATCCATATTTTCCGCGACCTTACGACTTTCCCCACTTAAATTACCACCTTCCTACTCATGAGAGTGTAACATGAAATCGGAATACTGATAATTTTTCCGCTTCAAGTGGGCATAACTCGTCACCAATAAGACAACTTTACGATTTGATCTTACCTCTGTCAAGTTAACCTCCAATTCAATTGAAATTTCATTTCTCACGAAGTTTCCTGTTTATTTTTCTACAGTTGCGTTTTTAAAGTCTACAAGACCAAGGGGCGAATGAATTACACCTTTTACAAATGACTTCGAAGTGTATTTAAGGTTTTCATAATAAATAGGCATCACAGGCAATTCCGTCATTAAGATTTTTTCAGCATCATGCATTTGTTGCATGCGGGCCTTAGGATCCAGGTTTTTCTTTACTCCTGCAATAAGCGTATCATATTGTTGGTTAGCCCACCCAGTTTTATTATTTGCACCACCTTTTGTGAAAATATCCAATAAAGACAGTGGATCCATATAGTCAACAGTCCAGCCAACACGAGCTACATCAAAATCAAAGCTTTGTAACAATTTCAAATAGACTTGACCTTCTTCTTTGCGAAGTGTAACCGAGATCCCAAGGTTTCTACTCCACATATCTTTGATAACAGTTGCAATTTTTTCGTGATTGAAATTAGGGTTAAATAGGATTTTGATTTCCGGAAAACCTTTTCCACCGGGGAAACCCGCATCGGACATGAGTTTCGTAGCCTTTGCGACGTCTTCTTGGAAGTAGTCACCTCCGACATCGCGAAATTGTTTACTTGT
The DNA here is from genome assembly GCF_000224515.1 of Desulfosporosinus sp. OT. Classification (GTDB taxonomy): domain Bacteria; phylum Bacillota; class Desulfitobacteriia; order Desulfitobacteriales; family Desulfitobacteriaceae; genus Desulfosporosinus. Next base: position 112,261 of record NZ_AGAF01000178.1, read on the forward strand.
ATCGGCATCGTTAATACCGTATGGAACAAAAGCAAAGGCCGGCTTTTCATTTGTTTGGGTTGCTGCAGCAATAATTTCCTGGCGGTCGATCGCTAAGGTCAAGGCTTGGCGCACTTTGGGGTCATCAAAAGGCTTCTTTGTAACATTAAAAGCATAATAGTAGGTACCTACTTGAGGATCAATTTTAAGATCTCCTGATTTAAGTAGACGCTTAGTATCACCTGCCGGAACACTATCTATTCCATCAACTTGACCTGCTTCATAGGCAGTCAGCGCAGCTTTAGGATCTTCAATAAGGTTAAACGTAAGTTCTGAAATTTTAACCGATTTGGCATCCCAGTAATTATCGTTTTTCACAACGATGATTTCCTTATTATGAGTCCACGATTTCATTTGAAAAGGACCATTACTGACAAATGTCTCCGCTTTAAGGTTCCAATCCTTATTCGCTTGAACAACCTTTTTATCAACCGGAAAATAGGTTGGAAATGCAGTCAGAGCCAGAAAGTAAGGAGCAACATTGACAAGCGTTACTTCTAATGTCTGTGGATTGATCACTTTTATACCAACATCTTCAGCTTTTCCCATTTTAGCATTATAGGCAGCTCCTCCCTTAATATAAGCAGCTATCGGGTATGCATACCCTGCGGCATTAACAGGATCCATGGCTCGCATCCATGCAAATTTAAAATCATCTGCCGTTAGCGGATCACCATTGCTAAATCTGGAGTCACGCAAATGGAACGTATAATTCAGACCATCAGCTGATACATCAATTTTTTCCGCAATAGCTGGCTGCGGAACGTTGTTCACATCTAAACGTGTCAGGCCTTCAAACATGGCCATTTCCATAATCACTTCAGAAGTATTATTGGACATTTGAGGGTCCAATGTTTTTGGTTCGGGTCCCGGGTTATAACTAGTTTTCATTTTTCTGAGGCTGTAGCCTGGTGCCGTAATGCATATCATTAGGGCAACTACTAGTATTATCGCTCCTAATTTATTCTTCCTAAACATGTGCTTATTCCTTCCTTTCTAAGATTTACCTACACGCTTTTAAACGCATTTATTGGTAACCATATAACAAAGAAGCATTATTCAGACCTTATATCGCTCTGAAATCATTGCATAGAGATTGAAAAGGCAACGTTGAAGCTTCGTTATAACACTAGTCTTGGAAAACAAAAACAGACAAAAACACCTTACGTTATTTATTTATAAGGTGTTTCGTCTGTTTTCTGAGCAATATAATTGTTTTGAATAAAGTGCACCCTCTATCTCATCCAAAATTATCTTTCAGTCGTTTGTTTTGAGGGATTTAAAATATATATTATTTATAAATTTGCTAAAAATCACAGCAAACAATTCAAATGAAAACCTCCAGGTTCTTACGAATTTACAGATTCAATTATTCTAATAAAACAGATATGGTGCAGCAGATTTGATTTGACTGACTTAATTTGACCTAGATTAACTTGATGACTTAGATTAACTTAGATTAACTCACTTTGCTCATCACTCTCAATTTGTCGGCTAGAAGTGCTATAAATTCTGAATTTGTAGGTTTTTGTCGTTCAATATTCATCGAATATCCAAAAATACGTTTTAACGTATCTGTATGTCCACGTTCCCAAGCTAACTCTATAGCGTGACGAATTCCACGTTCTACCCTACTAGGTGCAGTATCAAACTTTTTGGCAATCCCCGGATATAATTCCTTGGTTACCGCTCCTAACAACGAAACATCCTCAACCACCATCAAAATTGCATCACGAATGTATTGATACCCTTTAACATGGGCTGGAATCCCAATTTGATGCATCATCGTGGTCACTTCAACGTTCAAATTAAGTCCGTTTCCCGCCGTTGACACGATGGGAGAACTTGAAGAAGAAAACTGTTCGGGTGCTGCCGTAGGCATATCCTGCGTTAAAGTACGGATACGTTTACTGAGAATATCAAGATCGAATGGTTTTAAAATAAAGTAATCAACTCCAAGCATCATCGCTTGGTGAGTGAGAGATTCCTGTCCGAAAGCCGTTAACATAATAATTTTCGGTCGAGTCATTGTTGTACGATTATTAATTCGTTCCAATACGCCTAAACCATCCAAATTTGGCATCACTAGATCAAGAATAATCAAGTCCGGTTCCTGAGTTTGAATGAGTTCCCAAGCTTCTAAACCATTATTAGCGACTCCAACAATGATTAAGTCTTCTTGTTCTTGGAGATAGTTCTGTAGCATTTGACATAAATTACGATTATCGTCCGCGACAATTATTTTTATTTTCTTACCCATTCTACCATCATCCCGCCTTAACTGTATTCCGGTTCACCTAATTGCCTTTATCAGCGTTTGTTTCACTCCGGTGCCCTTATTATACGTTAGGGTCGATGTCGAAATCGTAAATAATAAGGCAACTATGTTAAGCCGTTAATTTTACGAGAAAGGCTTATCGGCAAAGGGTTTATGGATATTATTGGAATTTTCTATTTACCGCAAAATCTACTATAATTTTCCATAAGCAATTATTACACTATTAAATAAACGAATTGTCGTGAACAATATCGAGTTTAAGCAAAACATATCCTCCTGAGAAAAAATAACGTGTTATTGAAGCGGGTAAAGTCTATTCATTGCATACAATGCTACCCACAAAATCGTGCTTTTTTGCTTCATTGCTTACGGATCGTCTGATCTTGAACCAAATCCATTTCGAAAATAGTTAATGTTTTATGAATAGTTGACTTTAACAAGGAGAGAATATAGCTAGTTAATTAAAGGAGGGTACAATATGATTGCTGCAGTTGACAAAGATACGTGTATTGGGTGTGGAGCTTGCCCAGAATTCTGTCCCGAGGTCTTCAAGATGGAGGATGACGGATTAGCCGTAGCGTATACTAGCCCGGTACCAAGTGAGGTCGAGTCAGCCGCTAAAGAAGCCGCTGATGGCTGCCCAACAGACGCAATTCATGTTAACTAGTTAAGAAATGAACGTCAAACCTTAAAAAGACAGTAAAAAGCGGATGATACCATCCGCTTTTTACTGTCTTAATGCATAGCTTTTTCTGCAACTTCATGAAGTCCATCTAGGCCGATTCGATCAATGAGACGCCCAAGCCGTTCTTGGGGTTTTGCATTTTCCTTATAGTAAGAAATAACCGCGTCCACCACTGGCAGAATTTGCTCTTTCTGAAGATTTTCCAAAAGTATATCTGCTCTCCTCGGCTTAACGCCACCATTTCCTCCTACATAAAGGTGATATCCCTTGCTCGTCCCCATCAGACCCAAGTCCACAGAAGCTGCGTCCGTACATTTATTTGGACAACCTGCTACCCCCATTTTAAATTTTGAGGGCAATACCATCCCATGATAATGTTTATCAATTTCTATCCCTAAAGCTAGTGTTTCTTGTAATCCTCGCTTACAGAATGTCTCACCTGGACAAACCTTCACACTCCGCACACATAAGCCAACGGCATGCCCAGGATCCATCCCCAGATCTTCCCAAACCTTCGGGACATCTTCAGGGAGTAACCCGACGATGGCAATTCGCTGGGCAGATGTCACTTTAAGCGCTTGAGCATGGTATTTTTCTGCTACATCTGCAATCTTACGTAAAATTTCAGGAGTTACCACCCCAGCTGGTATATGTGGCGCAATCGAATAAGTCTTTTTATCCATTTGCAAAATAGACCCTGCTGGCTGAGCCTTTGCAGCGGCCTCAGCAGATATCTCCCCTTGTTCAACAGAGTTTACTTTTTCTAACAACACATTCGGATCAAGATTATGCATTTGCGCTGCATTGGCCAAAGTCTCATTGACTGAAAACGCACATCCTAGACAATGTAATCCGAGTTCTTGCATAGCTTCTGCAGTCTTTGGATTTGAAGTCATAATATCCTTCAATTTCATATCCAATGTAAAACGCATAATTATCTCCTAACCATGTATGAGCATTGGTAAACAATGCATACATACATGTTTTTCTTCACCTTGGTGGACATAGGTTATTACGGGGGTTAATTCACTAGTCGTTCCACAGTTAGCACACTCCAATTCAGGAGCCTCTTTTTTTACGTTTGCCATCAAAATGACCTCCTTCTTGTTCATTAGTCTATCATGGTACTCTCTGATACAATGTGACGTAACCCACACTTTCACGTGTATTTTGGCACTCCTTGTTGCGAAAAAATGGTATCAGCCCACAGTTTAAGCAATTTGTCTAGAAACTATACAGTAGTACAAAATACAAAGTAAATAGAACTAGCTGGAGATGTTCGAAAAAATAGAAAAAACAATCCGAGATATAATTCTCGAATTGCTTTTATTACTCTTAACGCTCAATTTAACGTTTCTATCAATTAGGCCATTTGTAAAACGGTTTTGATGTTAGCTTTAAAGATTACTTATCCGCTTAATTCGTTCAATTCGCCAACCCTTTTCCGCTTGCTTTAGATTCATTGAAAATGTTACATTTTGAACATCTTGAACAGGCGATGTCCAATAAACACGTACCACTACCGTTTGTGAAGATAACGAATCCTGGTCCGAATTCATAAACTCCACTTTTTGTAAGGTTAATAACGGATCTTTATTCAACATAGTTTGCCAAGCAATAAATTCGTTTTCATCCAAAGAACCCGTCGGTAAACTAAGCAAGTCGCGGGCGAGGTCTGTTTGCCGAAGATCCATAAGCGACCAAAACTGTTGAATAGTCGAACGTGGAGAGTTTCTGTAATGAGAATCCGCCAATGCTGATATCACTGTTTGGGGCGTTTTAAAGGTGATTATTGTGATTAGACAGAAGACTGATAACCCTAGTAACCATAGATAACGACTGTGACGCATAATTTCCCTCCTTGCTTGTCTCTACTATACATTGTAGGAGGGAAAAGTCCTTTTCATTCCACTTTAGCCAAAAACTTTTCTTAACACATTAAGTACAAACTCAGGTAAACGAACGTAATAAATTCGCATAAACCCATTCCTCCTTTTCATCCGTTTGAAATCTCCCACTCAGAGGTAATGTATGCAGGCACAATTACGAATGCCCTTTTAGATCACCTGGTAATTCTTTACTGCCTCTTCAAGCTGAACAACGAGAAGACGTTCCTCCTCTGAATTCGCCGTAAAATAGAGGCGGCCAATGATTCCCGTAATAACTTTAAGAACATCTTCCAAAACTAATGACTCTTTCATCGCTAATTGAGCACTCGTTTCAATTAAGGCAATTCCAAATTGATGCCCTACCCCCTCCTTCGCCATTCGGGTGCAGCTTTTTCCTAACAATCGCATAACTAAAGAGGCTTCCTGAACATCCAGTTGGCGAACCACATCAATCGTTGTCGTCAATCCTTGAACCATGCGTAATCCTACACTATTCCAACTAACTTGTTGACTATCCATTAACTGCTTCCTCCTTAGAGATCACTTCCGTGCCATATTATATGCTTCATCCGTGGAAGGGTGAAAAAAACCAGCAGGGAAAGTAAATTACCTTTACCTCCCCTGCTGGTTTGAAGTTCGAAGTTCGAATAGGTCACGTAGCGCACATTTCCCTGCTCCAAGCGTGACATCTAATAAGCAGAATACAATTTCACAAAATTCGACCAGACACAAGACGGTACACATGGAATGTGCCGTCTCCCACGAACGTCAACTATGCAACTCAAGAACCGTCCCTTCTCCCGCCACAAGCGCAACATCTGTAAAGCACTATACCAATTTCACGAAAGCGACTCGACACAAGACGGTGCACATGGAATGTGCCGTCTCCCACGCACGCAACTATGCAACTCGAAAACCGTCCCTTCTCCCGTCACAAGCGCAACGTCTGTAAGCAGTATACCAACTTCACGAAAGCGACCCGACACAAGACGGTGCACATGGAATGTGCCGTCTCCCACGCACGCAACTATGCAACTCGAGAACCGTCCCTTCTCCCGCCTCCCCAAAGCAAGACTAAACCTCCCAAGCCCGGGACGCAGTGTGACACAGCGCGACGTCTTTACGTAAGCAGACCAGCAAACTTCCGTTCAAGCGACCGACCCCAAATACGGCGCAGCGCACAAGGACGTGCGCTGCCGCCAATGCGCCAAGGATGGCGCTTTTGGGGGGAACCCCGCTCCCTAAAGCCAGGAGCTTGAACGGTTTGTTTGCTCTGCGTCGTAAGACTGAGCGCTGTGTCACACAAGTCCCCCTACTTACTCAACTTTGGCACCTTAAACGTAGACACCATTAAAAACGCCAAAATCACCATGCTAGCAGGATAAATATACCAAGGCATCATATTTCGCAAAAACATTAATAACGCCATAAAGCCACCTGCAAAAGTAATGGGCACACCTACAAAATGGGTTGTAATATTGAGCATATTAAAACGTGCTAAGCGAACTGCTCCACATAAGGCAAAAATTATAGCAATGCCTAAACCTATATACCTTACATACGATAATTGGTGAGGCTGTAAAATTGCCTGATAGGTAAGAATTGCTGGTGCAACCCCAAAAGAAACTAAATCACTCAAAGAATCGAGCTCTTTTCCAAAATCCGAGCTCACAGAAAGCCGACGAGCCACCTTTCCATCCAAGCTGTCCATGAGAACAGAAAGTAAAATCATTGCAGCTGCTAATGTAAAATTGCCTTCCAAGACCCAGATCAAGGCTAGAAAACCAAAAAGCAAATTAGCCAAAGTAAAGATGCTCGGAATCATGCGAGCAGGAATTGGATTACCCCTCAATCGACACTCACTCTCCCTATTACGCTTACTCCTCCACGCACCCTATCCCCGGGACTAACCATAATTGCTACATTTGTCGGTACAAAAATTTCAGTACACGAACCAAACTTTATTAAACCGAACCTCTCCCCTTTGGCTACGATGTCCCCAATATTCACCCAGCACACGATCCGTCGAGCAATAAATCCGGTTACTTGAGTTACTAAAACTTGCAATTGTTTATTTTGGATCCCTACATAGTTCTTCTCATTCAGCTCTGAGGCGTGACTTTTAAAGGCAGGGATCATCTGTCCCGGTCGATAGGCACGAAATACAACTTTACCGACCAACGGGCTTCGATTAACATGGACATTAAAAACACTTAAAAAGATACGGACACGTATGCTTTCACCGTTAAGAAACTGGTCTTCAAAGACCCTTTCCACATCCATGATAACGCCGTCAGCCGGGGAAACTAACGTTAATTCATCAGTTGGAATATCCCTTTCAGGATTGCGAAAGAAAAATGCAACAAACAAGAACACGATACCCGGTAAAATAACTAGCCACGGCCAAACCCAATAGGCTAAAACCGCTAGAACTGCCAATATCGCCAGATATATCCAACCATCACGAGAAATGGGATATTGTTTCACCTAGAAAATAACCTCCTCCCTTGATTTTCTTTAGTTTATCATTTTTGTGATGATTATAAAAGCTATTAGTCTAATTCCCTTGTATTCCACTCCTCGATTTTACGAAGAACAAGCTTATTTTCTCCACGGACATGCGTTCGAATCGGTAAAGAACTTAGAAAGAACTTGCCATAATACTTATCAATCACTCGGTCGTCAAGCAAAATGACAACCCCTCTATCCCCCTTGGAACGAATAAGACGGCCAAACCCTTGTTTGAAACGGATAACAGCTTCAGGCAACAAGAGTTCTTGAAAGGGATCACGTCCTTGCGATTTTAGGAATTCCGAACGAGCCTCAACCAAAGGTAACGTAGGTGGCCAGAAAGGAAGTTTAACTAAGATGACACAAGATAATGTATCACCTGGTATATCAATTCCCTCCCAAAAACTATTAGCACCTAACAGCACACTCCTTGGATTTCTCTTAAAGGCTTCAAGCAAGGTACTACGTTCCCCATGGATTCCTTGGGCGAGTGTTTCAATACCCGTTCGCGCCAGCCTTGGATACAATGAAGTATAGGTTTCTCTTAATAATTTATGAGCAGTAAAAAGAACTAAAGTCCGACCATTCATGCGCTCCGCAACTTCGAAAATAAATTCTGTGAGATCCATTGCCTTCTGTTCATCAGAATTTTGGTGGTTCATTCCTTTTTTTACCACAAAGAGCCGCATCTGCCGTTCATAGTCAAAAGGTGAATCAACCTGTTCTGTAATTGTTGTCCTCGGTAATCCAATATCTCGTAGAAAATGGACAAACGAATCAGATATACTCAACGTGGCCGAGGTCAAAATTACAGCATCAAGGCGAGAAAATATTTTTTCTTTAAGAATATCGCTAACTTCAATTGGGGAAGTTTTTAAATAGAGAGTCGAATTTTGTTCAAGCCAAATCACTTGCTTCGGATTATCTACGTCTATTGCTTGTATCAGGGTATCCATGAGGACTTGCAATTCTCTTTGATGGCTGGTTAGAACGTATTTTAACTCTTCAACCTCATCGGCATCTTCTCCACTCAAAGCGTTTTTTAAACTTTCGAGGACAGCCCCCAATGCTTTGATTCGTCCAAACAAGTTCTCGATTTGAACATTGAGCCCCGCCCACCATGTTTGGGCTGCATGGCTTGCGACAAATCGAAACGTACGGTTCGTTCCTAATATTAGCGACAGTAACTGGAACAATTCCTGAGCTTGATCTAAAATCATATGACAAATTTCAGGAACATTCTCTAACCTTTTCTCAAAGATTTCCCAGGGAACTGATGGGACAATCTGGGTAAGCGACCGCAATCGTTGTTTAACCATTCCGTAGAAATTGGGACCAGCCTGTCTATAGACATTATTAACAATTTGGGTGATATGATCTAGATTCAGATCAGAACCCAAGTGCTGGAGAGCAGTTTGGTATATCTGATGGGCTTCATCAATCACCAACTGATGATATTCCGGCAAAACATTATAATCTGTCTTCAGATCGGAAAAAAGCAATGAATGATTTACTATTAAAAGGTCTGCTTCATCAGCTTTCTTCCGAGCTCTTTGTAAGAAACAAACACCTGCCTTCGAACACTTGCCTGGAATACAAGTTTCATTGTCCGCACTTAAACTGGGCCAAATTTGCATGAGTCCAGGAACCTTCGAGAGTTCCTGCAAATCTCCCGTCAAGGTTTCTCTTAACCAAACAAGAACACTTAACAGGGCAAGCCTCTGCTCTCCACTTGGAATTTCCCGTGAATTAACTAAGCATCCCTGCCATTTTTTCAAACAACAATAGTTACCTTTACCTTTCAAGACGGAAACACGGAATGGAAAAGGTAACACATTTTCCAAAATCGGGATATCCTTTTTTTGAAGTTGTTCCTGGAGAGGAATGGTGTGAGTCGCTACCACAACTTTTTGACCTGTCTTTATTGCCGACCATATGCACGGAATTAGATAGGCAAACGATTTCCCCGTTCCTGTTCCTGCCTCAACAACGACATGTTGTGAGGAAGTAAGACCTTCTGCAATAAGTTTTGCCATTCTTACTTGACCTGGCCTGCTTTCATAACCCGGTAGATTACGTTCGAGGGTTCCTCCCGGTGAAAAACTATCGACAACCCAATCGATTGAACTAGGAACGTTTTCTGTTGGTGTTTGTCCCCGCGCAAATATCCCCTCAGAAATAGGGGCCAGCACAAGATCCGTACGAATCTGGCGGTCAGGAAAGCGACGTATAATCTCTTTATACGCCTCGTCAATAAAACCTCTTCCTGCCCATCCCTCAAGGAAACTCTTAGCTTGGTCAAAAAAACTAAGATCAAACTTAAGTCCTTTCAAGCTACAAGCCTCAAAAAGTTTCCATGTCAACCAGACATTCGTTTCTGAACGCTGATGTCTAGATCCGTCTCCCAAAGCCAAGGAGAGCTTTTCAGCTAAGTAGGGTAACTGGTAGTGATGTACTGTAGGAAAAAAGATGCGAGCTAATTCCAGTGTATCCCATTGGGAATTCCCAAAATTAACTTTCAATTTCTTTTCTAGGATAGAGAGGCAAAAAGATAGCTGATGCCCAACTAAAACTGCATCCTCAAAGAAATTCAATATTTCTTGACGGTGCTCATATATTGGTAACGAGTTAGTAAACTCTTCCGCAGATAAACCTGTGAGCATTAAAGTCTTACTAGTTATTTCTTGCTCAGGCTGAACAAAAAAATGACATGATTCTTGAATCTGTCCATTACGAATTCTTAGTGCTGCGAATTCAATAATTTCATCCTGCTCAACCTCCAAACCCGTTGTCTCTACATCAAAAACCACGATGTCTTTGCCCACAGTGTTGACCCCTCTCTTGCTGTCATTGTACACCATTTTATCGAAAGGAATCAACGAAAAGCAGGATTTATGCATTCTGTAGCGAATAACGTATTGGGTAAATAAATAGGTTGTCGACAAATATATGGTTAGGAAGAAGGATACCCCATTGTTGTTCAAACGGACCATTTCAACATTCGGACTTAGCCTTACTGTTTTATTTTCTAGTCTATTCCTTAGCGGTTGTTCAGAAAGACCCTTTTTAACCCAAGACAGTTCATACGTTATTTTATCTGTTTCGCCGTCAGGAACTACTCAATCAGAACTCATCGAATTACCATGGAATACCAATATGGCAGTTATGCAAAAATTACTTTTGGAATCTTCTTTTGTTTTGAGTGATTTGCATACTCCCAGTGACTTGAAATCCCAGGATAATGACCCGCTCGGAACGACAAGCCTACAAGCCAATTTTCCAGAGCCAAAGCGCATGACGTTTATTGTAGATGACCACGTTGTTACCCTAGATGTTCAGTCCCTCCAAATCGAAGTTATAGGGTCAAATGTTGGGCAGGTGATTATTAATCAAACAATAATCTTACAAGGGATAGATAACCCTAATCTTCAGCCTGCATTTGAGGCATTGACTGATATGTTACATGATAAAGATGAATAGAAGTTGCGTAAAGCAACTTTTATTTTGGTTATCTCTGAAATAGTTGCATCTATGCACCCTAAATCTTATACTCTCTTATATGCTGCTTATAAAGGCTCCCTGACACAATAATATCAATGTGTCTGATCTTGAAAAATATCCGACGGTCTGGCATCTAGTATCGACCATTACGGGGCAACTTGTAAAAGGGCTAACCCCCAACGATATTTTACGAGCAATTTTCCCTGGCGGCTCAATCACTGGTGCTCCTAAAATTAGAGCCATGGAGATCATAGAGCCTCACAAACGTGGGTTATACACAGGTAGCATTGGTTATATAGGCTTTGATGGCGCTTGGGATTTAAATATTGTTATCCGGACGATCTTCTTAAAAGAAGGTCAGGCTTATGTTCACGTTGGCGACGGGATCATCGCAGACTCAATACCCGAAAGTGAATATTATGAAACGCTTGATAAAGCAAAAGCACTGTTTAGAGTGCTGAAAGGACGCTTAAATGATTCCATGTGAGACATTGTTATCCCATGATCGCTTGGCTTTATTCGGGTTTGGGGTTTTTGAAACGCTTCTCATTACTGAAGAAGGGGCGCTATTTATTGATCTTCACTGGCAGCGCATGAACATAGGGGCTGATTTACTCAGTCTCCAACTACCAGAAAAAGCTGAATGGTTGTCTCGAATCCAAAAGTTTATCGAACAATCTCTGAGTCCTCTTCCCTATGCACTCCGTATCACGCTCAGTGGTGGAGCCCCCCTAGCTAATCTCCCTTCTAAGCTCTTTTTCCACGAACGATCAATCCCCTATACACCCGAACAATATAGCCAAGGCATACGTCTTCATATCTTGCCAACCCTTCGTAACGAACATTCCCCCTTGGTTTCAATTAAATCAACAAATTATTTGGAAAATATACTGGCCAAGGAAACTGCTAAACTTCAAGGTGCCGATGAAGGCGTGTGGCTTAATACCGAAGGATATATTGCAGAGGGTACGATGAGTAATCTTTTTTTTGTTAAAAACGAGACACTTTTCACCCCCTCTCTTGCCAGTGGGTGTTTGCCTGGAACACGTCGCCGCCTCATTCTCAGTTTAGCTCGTTCTCTGCAAATTCCAACTCAAGAAGGCTTGTACCCGTTATCCGACTTGTTCTTGGCTGACGAAATCTTCATGACTAATGCCCTAATGGGTATAATGCCAGTTCGTCAAATCGATGATACTTCCTTTCCAATTACTCCCAAATCGAAAACGAAAGCTCTAGATTTAGCTTATAAAAATTTAATTAACAAACCTCCTACAACCTTCTAATGCTTCTGCGCCTTTCTTATAATAAATAAAAACGGATGGCGAGAAGAGACTTCCAGAAAGTATGAAACAAAAATATGCTTTCTGCCCTGAGTGGTACCTCGTAGCGGCATGGAAGTCTGACTAGTATAAAAAAATGGGCCAAAGGTTTTACCCTTGGCCCTCTTCTAGTTAATACTTCTCTTCAAGTACCTCATACATTTGTGGCGTTGCCGATTTAAATGCCTTATTTTCGCCAACGGTGTCTGCCCAATTTTCATAAGCAGACCGGTTTTCCCATTTCGAAAAAACCATTATGTCTGATGTATTGTCTTGTTTGTTTACTGAAGCAAATTTAAACCCTTCAATATTCTCTACGGATTTGATTCCAGTTCGAACTTCTCCTAGAATGCGGTCTGCATCAGGACCATTAAACGTATGAATAACTGTAAGCATATTTTACCTCCTTAGAAACTACAATTTTGCATAGTTAGTTTATCCTGAACACAAATACTGTATACAATTCTAGTGTGTGAACTTTTACTCGACAAAGGCATAATTTAAGATAAGAAGAACTTTTAACAAGAATTGAAACTAACTCCATAATCTATAAGCAGTTGTGACGTGGTGGTCAAAAAACCCATCGTTTTATTCAACATTTCATGCTATACTGAAATTGAAACGTCAAGTGCTTATCTAAAAATAGCACAAGGGGGGAATATTAATGAAGCTTAGTTATTTACGTACAGATTTCCCTAATGGTCGTTCACACATATTAATGCATGATTCTGAATCTCCTAACCCAGAACTTGTTCATTTTGTACTGGTTCTAAGCAATAAAGGAACGTTGTGGGTTGATGTTTTTTGGCCTTACGATGAAGAATCCGACAGGTATACCGGGAGAATCTCGGAACAACAGTTTTGGCAGACCTTCCGTGAATGGAGATTACAAGGCGTTCTTCTTGGTGATAGCGGAAAAGTCGCTGAAATGTTAGCAAGAAAGCGCTTATCAAAGAAGCGAGAAAAGGAAGCACTATCCAGCTAATAAATAATGTACAAAAAAGCGGCCGTAGCCGCTTTTTTGTACTAATCCGAATAACTTTTCATACATACATTTTCTGCGAGGTCCCTTCTCGCCACCGCGGCATCTAGCCAATCCACACTGCAGGAGTATGCGTAATAAGTTGCAGTGTGGCGATAAGCTCGTCCGCTTATCGTCATGGCGATGCTCTGATCTCGAAAACGTCCTGTTCCAGCCCTTGGCGGTGCGCTAACTTGATCGTCCTGTTCGAGTCATGACTACAGGCACGCTCGGCCGTCCATGTACTCCGCATAAGTGCGACTAAAGTGGCCACGCTCACCTATGGCTAACAAGAAGGCTAATACGCGCGAAGACAGTGTCTTCGCGGGCAACAGCTAAGTTTTCTCCCAGATCCTAGCAGTATTCTTAATTCAGCAGATTCCTATTAGATATTACTGTAATGACCTGCTCTTAGACTCTGCAGTTGTTTCAGATGATCATGTTCGTCAGAAAAGATCGGATTCAACATTTCTTTTTCCGCACTACTCAAAGAACGCTCTGAATACTGTACAGCTCGGGCTAAACCTTTGTCTTCGCCGTCATAAAGATGTTCCAAGATTTCCATGGGTGTTGCCTCTCCCATATTAGTTAGACGAGTTTTCCAATCTGCAACGATGCCCCCTAAACCAGCACCTTCTTCAGCTTGTCCCCCATTAGTTTGAATGTAATAAGATATCCTGGTGGCATGATTTTTATGATCTGTCAGAATGGCCGAAAGGTGGTTACGAAGTGGGCCGTCCGTAAGTTTTCCAATATACGCTTGGTATTGTTCAATCGCCATATGCTCGCCCTCAAGGATCTTATTCAGCACTTCGAATGAAGTATTCATATAGGCCTCCTGCATTATTTTTCACTCAGTATAGTTTGTGAAGCATTCTCTGAATTATGTATGCTTAGATGACCTGGTGGCACGTAATTTTGTTTTGTCTAATCTATAAATGAAAGCCAGGATCTCTGCCACTGCACGATAAAGTTGGGGGGGAATTTCCTTTGTCAACTCGACCTGCATCAATGCTTCCACAAGCACTTCATTCTTTTGTATAGGAATTCCTTCTGCTTCAGCGGCTTCGATCATTTTTCGGGCAATCTCCCCTGCCCCTTTAGCGACGATACGGGGTGCCCCTGTTTGATCATAAAGCAGTGCTGCAGCCTTATCTTTCTTATTTTTTTTTCAATCTTCTCTTTCATCTCTGAACGTCAACCCCACTTCGTCTGATTCCGCGTAGAAAATTCTGAAATTCTATGTTTTGGTCTAGATCTCCTGTTTCGACTTTAGCTACATTAAAACCAAGCTTGGAAAATTCTGCTCTTGTTTCAGGTATTACCGCCTCAATGAGCTGGGGTAGAAATGGGAGGTTACGAGTAAGGACACGGAATGTTAGAGAATCCTGATCAAAAAATGCATCAATTCCAATGTCGCCAAGTTGCTCGGTTTCAATTTGAATCGCTACACGACAGTGCTGTTCATCCATTTTAGATCCTTTGCGAGCACTTTCAATCGCTATTCTCACTGGTACTGGTTGTCCCTGATTTAATAAGGGGATATGGAGCAGCATAAAGGCATTATCTAGAACCCCTGTTTTAAACCATAGTTGTTGTCCTGTAATTTTCTGAAGCAAATGCGCTAAGGGCCCGTCAGGATCATGCAGTCCTTGTCCTTCTTGATGCTGAATGGCTTCGAGGAGCTTAAACTTAAAGGTCTCTTTAAGGCTGTTCTTCTCAACTTCCTTGGCCTGAGAATCTAGTTTTAGCATCTGTTGTAAACGCTGTTCATAATTGAGTCCAAGTTTTCTTAAACACTCTACAAACTTTTCAGCTCCGTTTTCTTTAGACAACTCCTCCCACTCAGGAATTGTTTTTTTAAGTTTACAATAAATTCGTCTGTCATTGTGCCTTGAATATTCTCTAAAAAATCAAATAGTTCTGTATGCGCGTTTGGAAATGTTTTAAGCAGAGTCATAATATCCTGATTAATAGGCAATCCTCTTTCTGTAAGCTGCTGAAACTGTTGAGGGACAACGTGAATATCCTCTTGCTTTTCCATCAGAGGTTCGCGTATCAACAATAAGTTCCCATCTTTCACATCGCCTACTCTAACCCAAAACCTTTCTCCTAATTCGGTTAAAGTTTCCAAAAGAGCAAAGATGTCTTGCCCTTTTACCCGAATGGTCGCTTCACCTTCTCCTATTTTCCGAACTACTTCTACTAACAGACGCTCGCCAAGCTGCCATTGATTAAGCCCTACACCCTTGATTGCCCCCGGCGCTAATATGCCAGTTACTTCCATACGACAGACCCTCTCTCCTTACTGAGCGTACATATTTTTGCATGCTCACCTCAACATTACGATTGCTGTCCTAGTAGGAATTTTTATGAAGTTCATTCTAGTGTATTCTTCAACTTAGATAATCGGGTAGGAGGCTGACC